>QHNV01000267.1 GCA_003218535.1 Verrucomicrobiota bacterium | reverse complement strand
TCGCCTTTGCCACGCGCATAATCGAGAATGAGTCCCAGCGCGAATGCCGTTTGGTCGTGCTCCCCAATTCGCACCGGATGCGAAAGTTTCGGCAACCATGTCTTCAACCGATCTATCGCGGCTTCTTCGAGTGGCTTGAGGTTCGCCAACATTTCTCGTGCCTGCGCATCATCCCATTCACGCAATTCCGCGCACAGTTGCAGCAGCCAGGCCAACCCATAGGGACGCTCGAAGCTGGCACGACCTTTTCCGCGAATGTACGCGGCTTCCTGTTTCAAATTTTGGGCGGTAAGACTTTTGCGCAGCGCCTCACGGGCCGGTCCCGCAAATGGAGCAGCTGGAAATGTCCGCAACAGTCTCATCAGCAGCCAATGTCCGTGCACCGATGAACGCCAGTCGTAACAGCCATAAAACGCAGGCGTCAGCTTTCGTGGAGGCGCGACGTCTTCATCGCTGTTTAGCACATGACTGATCTTGTTCGGGTACTCCTTCTCCACGCACGCCAGCGCCAGTTTTGCGAAGCGCTCCGCCGGTTTCTCATCGAATCTCGGTGCAGCATCTTTCTCGTTCGCTGCAGTGCTTACTAACGGGATGAGAATCAGCGCAGATATGAAAGGCTTCGCCCCACGCAATTCGTGCATTTGATCTACCGCACTGCTCCGACGCCGGCCACTCCTTCAGCCTGGCTGATGTCGGCTTCAAGCTTTGGCTTGCTTTCGTTTACCTGCTGATCGAGTTCGCGAAAGACGGCTTCCTGTGACGCAGTTGGCCGATCGTAGGACAAGTCAATCTCCGCTGCGAGATACGCGAGATGATCCCGCAGCCTGGTCCCGTGGAGCAAGTCGCCTTCGCTCGACTTGATGGCCATCGACGCAGCACTGTCGATGTCACGGTTGAGAGCATCTAGTGCGCCGGTAGCTTGTGCGTCAGTTACAGTTTGCGTGGACACGGCCTGCTGCAGCTTGTCGCGAGCGGCGAGAGCCTGATTGATGTCTTTGTTCAGTGCGTCGAGATCCGCATGAATCTTTAGATCTAAAGCCAGGCGCGCTTCCAAGTCCTGTTGTGTAGCATGGAGCCGCGGATCGAGAGCGACCGTGAGGCTCTGTTGGGTTTTCTGTCCGCCATAATCGAGCACGACGGAGTATGTGCCAGGCACGACGACGGGACCCTCGACCGAATCTTCCAGGCCACCCGCGGCGATGGGCGCATGATAACCGGTTACCTCGGTTGCGTACGGATAGCGCAGGTCCCATTGGAGCCGATTCATCCCCGGCTCGATCGCAGCGAGCTTTGCTTCCTTGTCTCGAATTTTCTGGTCTGTGCTCTTTTCACTCTCCGCCGCTTCTTCGGCAGCATTTTCAAGATGCTCGCTTGTCTGAACTTCGCTTCCATACGCCGCGCCTTCTGCTTTCTCCTTGTCCTTTTTCTCTTTTTCCGTGGCGAGGTGCAACGGGATACTGCGGATCACTTTTCCGTGCGCATCGCTGAATTCGAGGGTAGCCGGCGTCTTGCCATCATAGTCTTGAGGAATGTGAAAGAAAACTGTCGCTCCGAATGGCGGGTTATACCCGGCATCCGGCGGCCGTCTCTCGTCGGGGTCCGGAAGCCCATAGTCGTGAGTTAGCCAGGCCTTTTGAGGTGCGAACACGAAGCTGGCGTTGGATTGGACGGCGGGGTTCTTGGCTACACCGTGCTGCGAGTGCCCAGCAACAGCAGCTTGGATTCGGCTGGGTCCTGGCGAATGTCGAAGACAAATTCGTCTGCCGGCAAGCCGTCCGTAATCGCCGTCCAATGCTTACCCAGATCGGCAGTCTTAAAGACATACGGTTTGAAATCGTCCCACATGTACCGCCGGGCGGTCAGCCAGGCGGTTTGTTTGTCGGTGTGGGACGGCTCAATACAACTGATCCAGGATTCGGGCAGCCCAGGTGGGGTCACTTTCTGCCAGTTCTTCCCCCCGTCTGTGGTAACGTGGACGAGACCATCGTCGGACCCGGCCCAAATAACGGTGGCATCGAGAGGCGAAACTGCGAGCGCTGAAACCAGGGGATAAATTTCCGCTCCAGACTGGTCAAGATCGATGGGACCTCCGCTCGGTACTTTGGTGTTCGGCTGATTGCGAGTGAGATCAGGAGAAATTTGATTCCATGTCGCGCCGTAATCGTCGCTTTTGAATACACATTGCGCCGTAGTGAACAATTGTTTGGGATTGGCCGGCGAAAACAGAATGGGACGCGTCCACCCAAATCGGTATTTGAGTTCGCCTGACGATAAGCCTCCCTGATAATGCGGCCATGGGCTCACGCTGCGGAATTCGCCAGTACGCTGATCGTGCTTTACGAAGATACTATAATAGCCGCTGCCATAAGTAATTTTGGGATCTCCGGGTTGCGGCACCGCGTACGTGCTTTCGCCATACGCGACCTCGCGCCACGCGCCGAACGGAATCAATCCGCCGCTGTGGGAGCTAGGGCCTTCAAAGGAGCCTTCGTCCTGTTGCGCACCGTAGATGTGATAAGGGAATTGGTCGTCGATATTGACATGGTAGAATTGGGCGGTGGGCTGATTATGCACGGTACTCCAGGTCTTCCCGCCATCGGTTGAGACGGTGGCGCCGCCGTCATTGCCCTCGAGCAAAATTTTGGTGTCGTCCGGATTGATCCAGACCACGTGATTATCACCGTGCGGCGTTTTCAGCTTCGTGAACGTTCTGCCGCCGTCATGCGATACCCACAGCGCATCCACTTCGGGCGCGTAAACGGTGTTGGGATCTTTCGGATCCACGTAGATCGTCATGTAATAGAACGCGCGCTGCCGCAATTTCATTTCTTCGTTAACCCGTTTCCAAGTGGCGCCGGCATCATCCGAGCGGAACACGCCGCCGTCTTTTGCTTGAATGATGGCA
>QHNV01000041.1 GCA_003218535.1 Verrucomicrobiota bacterium | reverse complement strand
GAGCGGTTGAACACATTGCTCTCTGACGAACCGGATCGACCTTCGCAAGCGGAGATTGCGCGTGAGTTTGGCATGACCGAGAACGCGGTCAAACAAGCCTTCCATCGACTGCGACAGCGTTACCGCCAGCTGTTGCGTGAAGAAGTGGCGCACACGGTGGCAACGCCGGCCGAGATCGAAGACGAACTGCGCCGCCTCATCGCCGCGTTGCGCTCATAACCTTTTGGGAATTTCCGTGCATTACTTGAGTGGAAGGAATGGCCGCGCGATGAGAATCACCACTGGTAAAAAATTTTGTCGCAAATGCGGAGCAGCCATTCCACCCAATTCGCCGCAGCAATCCTGCGGCGCCTGCCTGCTGGAGACGGGTCTCAGCCCCGACGAACCTATAGCCAGGGTCGGCTTGTCCGCCGTAGCCTCGGCGAAGGCGGATGACCCCCGTCCGATGCCGATGTTGATGGACTTCGGCGATTACGAATTGCTCGAGCAAATTGGCCGCGGCGGACAAGGCGTGGTGTTTCGAGCACACCAAAAGAGTCTCAATCGCACCGTCGCGTTAAAGGTCATCAGCCTTGGTCAGTGGGCGAGCGAAGCGCACGTGAAACGTTTCCGCCGCGAAGCAGAAGCGGCAGCACGCTTGGAGCATCCGTGCATCGTCCCCATCTACGAAGTCGGCGAGCGCGATGGCTCATGCTACTTCAGCATGAAATTTGTCGAAGGTGGCCAGCTCGATGAAGTAGTCAGGCGCGAACCGATGCCGCCTCGGCGTGCCGCGGAACTAATCGCGAAAGTGGCGCGCACTGTCCATTACGCGCACGAACACGGCATTCTTCATCGCGACATCAAACCAGGGAACATTTTGCTCGATAAAAACGGTGAACCGCATCTGACCGATTTTGGTCTTGCCCGTTTAGTTGAATCAGAGAGCACCGTCACGCGCACCCTGGAAGTATTGGGCACACCAAGCTACATGGCACCAGAACAGGCCGTTGGTAATAAGGCCCACCTAACGAGCGCAACAGATGTGTACGGACTCGGCGCTGTGCTTTATCAGTTGCTCACGGGTCAGCCGCCTTTTGCCGGTGGAACAACCTACGAGACGATCAAGCTACTCCTGGAGACCGAGCCGCGACAACCGCGCTTCTTAAATCCGAAAATAGATCGGGATCTTAGCACGATTTGTCTTAAATGCCTCGAGAAGGATCCGGCGCGCCGTTATCCTTCAGCTCTCGCGCTGGCCGAGGATTTGGAGCGTTGGCTAAAACATGAACCGATTCAGGCGCGCCGCACCGGAATTTTTGCGCGAGGGAGGAAATGGGTGCGACGTAATCCAACCAGCGCGTTCCTGGCGGCATCTCTGGTTGCTTTGGCTGCGGCGAGCGGCTGGATCGTTTGGAAAAGTGAAATGATCCGGCATCCGGTAACAGCTGGAATCGCCGTGCTGCCGTTTGAAAATCTCAGCGAGCAGAAGGAACAGACGGCCTTTGCCGATGGCGTGCAGGACGACATTTTGACCAAGCTTGCGAAGATCGCCGACTTGAAAGTCATCAGCCGAACCAGCGTCATGGAGTACCGCGGCAAACGAAATGTGCGCCAGATCGGTAACGAGCTACGCGTATCGCATGTTCTGGAGGGCAGCGTCCGCAGGACCGGCACGCATCTTCATTTGAACGCGCAGTTGATCGACACGCGGACCGATACCCACGTCTGGGTTGAACAGTATGACCGCGATTTGAACGACGTGTTCGCAATCCAAAGCGAGATCGCGCAAAAAGTCGCTAACCAGCTTCATGCCAAAATTACACCCGCTGAGAAAGTGGCTATTGAGAGCAAACCGACCGGGGATCTCGTTGCCTTCGATCTGTATTCGCGCGCCAAGGTCGCGGATTCTTTCATGCAGGCTGTCGATCTGCTGAACCGGGCTGTCGCGCGCGACCCATCGTTTCTCGATGCGTATTGCCAACTGGCCTTTGCTCATGATCAGCTTTATTTCGAAGGGATCGACCATACCCCCGCGCGGTTGGCCATGGCGAAGGACGCGATCGATTCCGCTTTTCGTCTGAAGCCGGATTCGGGCGAAGCGCACTTCGCACAAGCGGTGCATGTCTATCGAGGTTATGGAGATTATGACGGCGCGCTGGCCGAACTGGAAGTCGCTCGCCAGACTCTTCCCAACAACGCGCGCATATTTCAAATGATGGGTTTCATCCAGAGACGGCAAGGGCACTGGGAAGACTCCAGACGAAATCTGGAACGCGCAGCCGAGCTCGACCCGCGCGACCTTGAAACGCTCGAGGACCTTTCATCGGATTACGCGAGGTTTCGCCGCTATACGGAAGCAAAGGGATGGCTGACCCGCGCTCTAGCTGTCGCCGAACCCGACGACGTCCTTATGAAACTAGCTCTTCCGAGCTGGGAGCTGGATGTGAACGCTAATACCCGCCCATTGCATGAGGCGATCGATTCGCTTCGGGCGACAAATCCCGCTGCTGTAAGATCCGCTACCGCTGAGAATTGGCTCTTCTGCGCATTAGCCGAACGTGACGGCGCTGCCGCAACACAAGCCTTGAGCGCGCTGGGTAACAAGGAAATTCGGATAGTTGATCAGGTCCAATTCAATCGCGCATTTGTCGAAGGCGTGATCGCACGCATGACCAACGACGAGCAGAAAGCGCAGTCGGCATTTACCGCTGCGCACGCGGAGCAGGAGAAAATCGTCGCGGCTCAGCCGGATTTCGGCCCGTCGTGGTGCGTGCTGGGCATGATCGACGCCGGCCTCGGCCGAAAAGAGGAAGCGCTGCGCGAAGGCCGCCACGCACTCGAGCTTTTGCCAGTAGAGAAAGACGCACTCGTTGGCCAGTACCTGGTCAGATACTTTGCAGTGATTGCAGCGTGGGTTGGAGAAAAAGATCTCGCCTGCGAACAGCTTGCCATCGCTATCCGCCCTCCCAGCAACGTCGGCTATGGCGAATTGAAACTGATGCCGTGGTGGGACCCATTGCGCGGTGACCCGCGCTTTGAGAAAATCGTCGCCTCCCTCGCACCCAAGTAATCTCTGTGGTGGCAGGCGTGCCGCCTGCATTTTAGGGATAACTCTCGGGCTCGCAGCCGACACGGCTGCCTCTACAGCACGACGGCCTCTACAACTTTCCGCGTAACCTCGCACTGGTTTCCGTTCTGTACTCCATGAACGGCCAGAAATGACTCCTCACGATGAGCAGCCAAAGAAGGCCAAAGCAAGAAAACCTTAAACAGAAAGAAACGATGATTATGAAAACAAAACTAATGAAGATTATAACAAGCTGCTCACTCTTCGCGTGCGCGTTGGCCAGCCTGGCTGCCGCGACGATGCTGGGCACGGCCGGTGTCGCGCGCGCGTCCAGCCCACAGCAAACTTGCAGCGTGCGAACGCTACGCGGTGAGTACGTATTCAGTGCGCATGGATACAACATCGTCGGCGGTGTTGCCGTGCCAAAAGCCATTGTAGAAGGCATCAACTTCAATGGCGACGGTACGCTGGTCAGCCCATTCGCCACGGTCAGCATAAATGGCACGATCCTCCATTCGAGCAACTCGCCAGGGACCTATGCGGTGAACACGGACTGCAGGGGCACGCTCTCGTTCACTGGAGGCCCGAGCTTTGACATATTCGTCGATCCAGATGGCAAGCAGCTAGCGATGATCCAGAACAATCCAAACACAGTATTTGAGGGGGCGGCAACACGGATGCCGTGGTAAGACCTCCTTCGACTATTGCGGTGAAATTCGACGAGACCGATTGCTACGGTTTGGCGCGTTCGATGGGCGCCAAACCCGTTCGCTCACAAATGAAACGCTTGAGGATATACGGGCGTTCCTGCGAAGGGTTCGAAAGAGTTTTTACGGACGTTGGACACTGCCTATCAAAAGACCGGGCCGGAGTGCGTACCCAACCCTGTGTTGAAAACAGGAAACGATCGATAGCGAAGTGACGCCCTCAGCTGTGCTACCAGCGTAGCGATAGGCCGCGGTGGCTGACCGCGGCTGCCGGAGTCAGCGACTCCGGCTACAGCTCGCTGCTTTGCAAAAGAACCGCGCCGACGCGTTTCATTTCATCAATGGCACGCTCAATGTCGCCTGCCTCCAGCTCGATCCCGCGGCAGCCATCGACGATGACGTACGTATTCAACCCGAGCTGACGGGCGTCGAGTGTGCTGTATTTTACGCAATAATCCAATGCGAGACCCATCAGGTAAATCTCATTGATGGCGCGCTTCTTCAAATAATCAGCCAGGCCGGTTTCCCGGCGATGAGCGTTGTCGAAGAACGTACTGTAACTATCGATCTTAGGATCGATTCCTTTGTGAAAAATGTGAGCGATTCGGCTCGTGTCGAATGAGGGGGCAAATTCTGCGCCCTTCGTGTTCTGAACGCAGTGCACCGGCCAGAGGATCTGCTCGATGCCGTCCAGCATGATGCGGTCGCCTGGTTTTTTCCCACGATGATTTGCCGCAAAGCTGCCGTGGTTCGGTGGATGCCAGTCCTGCGTTGCGAGAACCAGCTCGAATCGCTGCTGCAATTCATTGGCAAGCGGGATGACTTCGTTGCCGTGGGGGACCGCCAACGCGCCGCCCGGCAAAAAATCATTCTGAAGATCGACAATGATTAGCGCATTCATTCGGTTGAACTGCATTGTTTCTTCGCGCGCGCGATTAATTCTGATCGCAACTCGTGCAATGACCTTTCGAGGCCGATCTTGTAAGGCGCTGGATTGTGCAACCGCAAAATCTCAGGAGGCGCACAACTGAGCTGCCGCCGCGCGTGCTCACGCGACGCCTCGATGTTTGGCGCTTCATAGACAAGTTCGCCTCGGCGGAAGATGGGCACCAGCAAATCGGAATAACCGGTCTTCGCCGGAATGTTCGTCTCCTTCTTGGTTTCGATATCTACAATTTCACAAGGTTCACGTACTCCGTGATCGATTTCATAAATCGCGTCGGCGATAAATCTGCTGTCCGGCTGATGAAACCGCCGGACCTGCAATGAGCCTGGGCATGAAGTCTTCGCCGGTTCATTGGAAAGTTTGATCCGGTATTGCCATTGAGTGCCCGGACGCCGCACGGCGCCGAGTTTATAAATGCCACCCAAGGCAGCATCCGGCCAGCCGGTAGTAAGCTTCGTTCCCACGCCCCAAAGATCGATCTTCGCGCCGCGCTGCTTCATGTTCGCGATCTCGTATTCGTCGAGATCGCCAGAACAGACAATTTTCACGTTTGTGAATCCAGCTTCATCAAGCATCCGCCGCGCTTCGATGCTCAACGCAACCCGGTCGCCGGAATCCAGCCGCACGCCGATCATTTCGTGCCCATCCTTCCGCAACTGCCGCGCCACATCGATCGCGTGACGCACGCCCTCGATAGAATCGTATGTGTCTACCAGAAAAACGCAGTTGTTAGGCATCGCTTTGGCATAAGTTTGAAATGCCTCAGTTTCAGTCTCGAAAAACATGATCCAACTGTGCGCTTGCGTTCCGCTCACCGGAATTCGGTAGCGTTGGCCGGCCTGTAAGTTCGATGTCCCCGCGCAGCCGCCGATGTAAGCTGCGCGCGCCGCGCTTAAGCCCCCATCCACTCCCTGCGCCCGACGCAAACCAAATTCAATTACAGCTTCATTCTCGGCAGCCAGACAAACGCGTGCCGCTTTAGTCGCGATCAGGCTTTGGAAATTCAGAATGGTTAGCAAAGCCGTTTCCATCAACTGACATTCAATGATGGGGCCGCAGACCCGGATTAGGGCCTCGTTGGGGAAGACTAGTGTTCCCTCCGGCATGGCATCGATGTCGCAGACTAATCGCAAACCGCGCAGATAATCCAAAAAGGCTGGATCGAACAGCGGCTTACTGTCGTTTCCGTGTTGCGAGGCGAGATAATCGATTTCTATTTCCGTAAAATGGAATGCTTGCAGGAAGTCAATCGCCGTCGCCAGGCCGCACGCGATAGTAAACTCACCGCCGAACGGATTCTCACGAAACGTGACGTGAAACACCGCCTCATGGTTACTCATGCCGGCCTTCCAATAGCCATATGCCATGGTGACCTCATAAAGATCAGTCGTTAAGGCGGAGAAACTGTGGCGTGGGGACGTCATCACACGACTTGCAATTTAGACACCCAATGCCGTTTCGCGAATATCTGGGGAGCGCAGGCTGCCAGCCTGCAGCATCCGGCCGCTGGCCGAATGCACCGGATACCACCACCTGAAGATATGGGATGCGGTTCGCGGTAAGCTGCCTGCGAACTACAGGCCGGCGGCCTGTGCTTCCCAGACAGCCAGTACTCGCTCACTCGACGTTTGTAATATGAGGAGCGATGAAGCGAACGAAGCAGCCCAAACGCAGTTTTTCGTTTCTACAAATCAACGAGCACGAAAGCAAACCACGGAAACGCGGCTTAACTGAAATCCGCGGCCCATATTACTCGCTAGTCGGCCGGCGATATCTCGAAGATTTGTTTGAGACCATGGGCGCTTACGTTGATTCGCTAAAGTTTGCCGGAGGTTCGTTCACGCTCATGCCACAGCGAGCAGTGCAGGAGATTATCGATCTTTGCCACAAGCACGATGTGATCGTTTCCACGGGCGGCTTTATAGAGCGGGTGCTGGCACAAGGCAGTGATGCGGTTCGCAAATACGTCGCCGAGTGCAAGAAGCTGGGTTTCGACATTATCGAAATCTCAGCGGGTTTTATTTCCATCCCGACTGACGATTGGCTCCGGCTGATTGAATTGGTGCGCAAATCCGGATTAAAGGCGAAACCGGAAGTGGGAATTCAATTTGGCGCTGGTGGCGCAACGGCCGCCGCAGAATTAAAAGCGGAAGGGACACGCGATCCAAGCTGGGCGATCGGGCAAGCAAAACGATTTCTCGAGGCTGGTGCGGACATCATCATGATCGAGAGCGAGGGCATTACCGAGAATGTCGATCCATGGCGCACGGATGTTCCCGCGAAATTCATCGACGAGGTTGGTATGGACAGGCTTATGTTTGAAGCCGCTGATCCCGATGTGTTCGCGTGGTACATCAAAAACTACGGCGCAGACGTGAACCTCTTTGTCGATCATAGCCAGATAGTGCAGCTGGAATGCCTGCGCGCCGGAATTTGGGGAACGAAGAGTTTGTGGGGAAGGGTGGTGACCTACAAAGAATGACGAAGCACGAATGTCGAATGACGAAACACACGCGAGCAACCTGTTTGGCCATTCGGATTTCGTCATTCGTCATTTCGCTGCGAGATGCGCGTTAAACCAATCGCTCGCAAGTTTCGCAACTTTCTCGAGCGCACCCGGTTCTTCAAACAGATGCGTCGCGCCGGGAACAATCTGCAGTTTCACTTCGCACTGCATCTGGTCACGCGCCATTTCGTTTAGCTCGATCACGACGTCGTCGTTGCCGCCGACAATGAGCAAAGTGGGCGCCTGGACTTTTGGCAGCGCATCACCGGCGAGATCCGGGCGCCCGCCGCGCGATACCACAGCGCCGGCATCTTTTGGGATTTCTGCTGCGGCCACCAGCGCCGCGGCGCCGCCCGTGCTCGAGCCGAAGTAGCCAATGCGCAAATCGCGCGTGTGCTCTTGCTGCTTTGCCCACTTCGTCGCGTGCACAAGACGCTCGGCTAGCAAACCAATGTTGAATCGATGCTGGCGAGTTTGAATGTCAATCGCTTCTTCTTCTTGGGTGAGCAAATCAAAAAGCAACGTCGCCAGCCCGGCATCGTTTAGCGTGCCCGCGACAAATTGATTTCGTGGACTGTGCCGGCTGCTCCCGCTGCCGTGCGCGAAAAGAACCAGCGCAGTTGCATTTTCTGGAATAGTCAAATTTCCCGAGAGGACTGCATGCTCGGCGTGAATTTGCACTTCGCTCATGGCTTAATTCCTAGTCTTGCTCATGCTCCTGCTCTCAAATGTGACGGTTTCGAGCAAGAGTAAGAGCACGAGCAAGAGTGAGATTAGGAGTGTGGGTTAAACTTTAAACGGATAGGTTTCCGGTAATTCACCGGTGTCCCAAATGCTGGTTCGCTCCAGCGGCTCAACTGCGCGTGTTTCATCGATGTGAACGATTGCATCGAACTGTTCAGGTAACCGTGCATGAAAATAATGGCTCAATCGTTCTGTTTCGGGACGGAAAATCACACCAATGGCGCGCTCGATCCGCCGCTGTTGCAACACACCAATCTGACCGGCGCCTCGCAAATCGATCCAAAAACGAGGCAGTCCGGTCTCGTGAAACAATTCCTCGTAACTACCTCGCAGCGCGGGCCTGACGTTTTTGCGTTCTGTCGGCGCACCCCAATCCGAGGCTGCGGTCACGGTACCACGATACGTGCTGAAGCCGATCAGTACGGTTTCGTTGCCGAAACGTTCCCGCATGAGCTGGCCGACGTTCACTTCACTGTAATGACTCATCTCTGTCGCGCGCGCGTCTCCGAGATGCGAATTGTGCGCCCAAACAACTGCTTTCGGTTGCTGGCTTCCATCGAGATGCGCAATCAGATTTTCGATTGTCTCGACCATGTGCCGGTCGCGCAAATTCCACGATGACGCGCGCCCACGAAACATGGATCGGTAGTATTGCTCGGCGTTTTTGACCAGTCGCGCGTTTTGTTCTGCAAAGAAAAGCTCCTCGGTAGCAATCTCGCCATCACGACTCAGAAATTCGGACGCCTTGCTTTGCAGTTCCACGAGCTGTTCGACGACTATCTCTTCGCAAGGTTCGGCTGCACCGACAGCCGTGGCATAGCCGTATTCCTGGGGCTTGTGGCTGAAATGATCGAAGCAGGAGTATCGCTGCCGGGCGCGCTTCGCTGAATCGGGATCGACTTTCTCCAGATATTTGAGCACCGCCTCAATTGAGGCATGCAGGCTGTAGAGATCCATACCGTAAAATCCCACGGGCGATCGCTTCGGATCGAGACCGCCGTTAAAGCTACGCAGCCACTCTACGAACTCGAGGAGGACCGTGTTCCGCCACATCCAGGTAGGAAACCTGCGAAAACCCGAGAGCGCTTCATTAGCGTTGGCGTCCGTCGTGGTGCCGCGCACATAGCTATGCACTCGGGACGAATCCGGCCAGTCCGCTTCAATCGCCAGGATAGAGAAACCTTTCTCGGCGATAAGCCGTTTCGTGATCGCGGCGCGCTCAGAATAGAATTCGTGGGTGCCGTGTGTCGCTTCGCCCAGCAGGACAAATCGAGCGTCGCCGATTAGCTCGAGAAGACCGTCATAATCTTCTGCCCCGCCAGAGAGCGGCTGTGCGATTTCGCGAACAAATTCGGCGTCCGTCATTTGTGTTCCTCCGCGGCGCGACCAAGTAACTCCCGCACGTCTTCGTCGCTGATCTGCGAAAAATCTTCATAATATTGGCCGACCGCCTGAAAGAATTCAGGCATACTCAGGCAGATTGTTTCATCGGCTTGTTCTTCGAGCTCGTGGCATGTATCCGGCGGACCTACCGGCACGGCTACGACAATTTTTGCAGCTGCGCTCTGTCGCAGCGCCTTTACCGCGGCGCGCATGGTTGCGCCGGTGGCCAATCCGTCGTCCACAAGAATGACTATTCGATCGCGCAGTTCCGGTGCGGGCCGGCCGTCACGATATTTTTGCTCACGGCGTTCCAGTTCCGCCGTTTCCCTCGCCGTGACCGATTCGATCGCTTCCTCAGCGTTAGGCAAAGCGCGTACGACATCTTCGTTCAGAACACGCACGCCCCCGGAGGCAATCGCGCCCGCGGCAAGTTCCTCAAAACCCGGCATGCCCAGCTTGCGCACAATGAAAACATCCAGCGGCGCGCCGAGTCGCTGCGCGACTTCGAACGCTACCGGCACACCGCCCCGGGGGAGACCAAGCACAATCACGTCATTGCGACCCACATATTTCTCAAGCTTCTCCGCAAGCAGCCGGCCGGCTTCGGCTCGATTTGGAAAAGCTATTTCCATGGCGGCTGATCCGCCGATCCAACTACGCAGCTTTCGCGAGGTCTGGAAACAGGGATTGCATATCGTGTGGAAAACTATGTTTCACCTTGTCGATTTCGCCCCCGCCAATATAAGTCGATACCACGGAGAGTACGGCTTGTGTGGTCTCCAACGGGTCGATCACGCGGTCGGCGACGATTTTTTCCCGAATGGAGTCGAGGAATTGTTGTCGTGATAATTTGATCGGCACTTTTGATGGCTCCCAGCCTTCGTAATAGAGACCGCGTATAAGCATCGGGAGCTGTGCTCCGAAATGAACTGCTATATCGACCTGCAGTCGGTCCCGCACCGTCTGCAGTACCGCTCGCAGCGATTTGTATCGAGATGATATCCATTATAGGTTTCGCTTCTCAACGCGGCGACGCGTGTCCTCGACTTTCGCCGGGGTTGGATTGGCTGCGGATGAGTTCGCTTATCGGTGGAAGGGCCGTGACCGGCTGACTCTTCACGAGGTAATCGGGCAAATGCCGCTCACCGACACCGAAAAAACCAAGGCGATTCGGCGGAAGGGGTGGGATTCGAACCCACGGTGGGTTTCCCCACGCTCGATTTCGAGTCGAGTGCCTTAAACCGGACTCAGCCACCCTTCCTACTCAAGAAAAAGAACGTCGAACGCTCGACGTCCAACATCCAACTCCGAAGTATTCGCCAGCGGGCATCGAACGCAAACCTCCATTTGGAAGCCGACGATTTGGTGCGCGTCGCGAATATTTTCGGAGTTGAATTTCAGGCAATTGGCCTCTTTCAAGATGATCCAGTCTGCTTTGTGGGCATGGAGGGCTTCGGAGCGCATTCTTCCCTGCGCTGCGAGGCTGCATCTGGGCCTGAAAAATGTTACAATTTGGGGCTTGCCATCTGTATACTTGGGACTGCATATTGTATGTCCGCTGGAGAGCCACGCTATTACTTGTTGTTAACTGCAATTCACAGCTTGTTAGCGCCGCTGTTCACGAATATTCCCACCTGATTCACAAAACTCAATCGGAGCCGCTGCCATGATTCAACTTAAATCCGGAATTCCGCCTGTATCGCTTGGGCGATCGCCTAAACCAACTCACCGCCGCAAAATGAAGCCCGAGAAGAAGAATGCCGGCCTGCGTTTTGACCGCGTGTTCAGCGACACTGCCGTTGCGCCGTTTGATCAAATCGAATGGGAACGACGCACGGCGGAAATCAACGACGACAGCGGCAAAGTCATTTTCAAGCAGGAAGATATCGAAGTTCCAAAAAACTGGAGCGCCCTCGCGACCAAGATCGCGGTCTCAAAATATTTCTACGGCGACATCGCCAACGGCACTGATCCGTACAAAGGCGGAAGAGAAACTTCAGTGCGGCAATTGATTCATCGCGTTACACGGACGATCACCGATTGTGGAATAGCGGATGGTTACTTCGCGGACGCCGAAGCCGCGGAAATTTTTTACGACGAGCTGACGTGGCTTTGCTTGAACCAGCACGGCGCGTTTAACTCGCCAGTCTGGTTCAATGTTGGTTTGTATCACCAGTACGGCGTCGGTAAGGGCGGGGCCGCCGGCAACTATTTTTACAATCGCGAGATCGGCAAAGCAGCGCGAGCGCCTTCGCAATACGAGTACCCTCAGGGCAGCGCCTGCTTCATCCAGAGTGTGGACGACACGATGGAAGACATCATGCGCTTGGCCACGAGTGAGGCGATGCTTTTCAAGTATGGCAGCGGCACCGGCACCGATCTTTCTTCGCTAAGATCGACAAGGGAAAAATTGAGCGGCGGCGGTAAACCAAGCGGACCGCTCTCATTCCTCAAAGTCTACGATCAGGTTGCGAACGTGGTGAAGAGCGGCGGGAAAACGCGGCGCGCGGCGAAGATGAACACGCTCAAAGATTGGCACCCAGACATCGAGGAGTTCATCGACGCCAAGCAAAAGGAAGAGAAGAAAGCGTGGGCTCTGATCGAGCAAGGCTATGACGGTAGCTATAACGGCGACGCGTACGGCTCGGTCATGTATCAGAACGAGAACGTAAGCGTGCGAGTAAGCGACGAATTCATGGAGGCAGCGCTGGAAGGTCGCGAATGGTGGACGCGCCGCGTGACCGACGGCAAGCCTTGCGAGAAAAAAAGCGCGCGCACGTTGCTACGCAAAATTGCCGAGGGCACATGGGTCTGTGGCGATCCTGGGATGCAATTCGATACGACGATCCACAAATGGCACACCTGCAAAAGCACAGGCCGGCAAAATTCGACGAACCCGTGTAGTGAGTACCTGTTTCTCGATAACACGGCCTGCAATCTGGCCTCGCTAAACTTGATGAAGTTCAAGACTGCCGACGGCGATTTCGATGTCGAGCGATTTAAGGCGGCAGTACGCATTTTCATCACTGCTCAGGAGATCATTGTCGATAACGCGAGCTACCCGATCAAAGAAATCGCGGAGAACTCACATATTTTTCGCACGCTCGGGCTCGGTTACGCGAATCTCGGCTCGCTCATCATGAGCTACGGCTACGGTTACGACAGCGTGGAAGGCCGGGCGCTGTGTGGCGCGGTCACGGCGATCATGACCGGCGAAGCTTACGAACAAAGCGCGCGCATGGCCCACGCGCTGGGGTCGTTCCCCGGCTATCACGATGCGCGGGCCACCGGCGTGCCAAAGCCCGTCGCGAAGGACAACGTCGCGCCCATGCTGGAAGTCATCGAACTGCATCGATGTGCAGTGCGCGAAATCTCGGATGCGAAGGAGTTCGCGCATTTGAAAGAAGAAGCCGCAAAAGTTTGGGACAGCGCAGCGGCACTCGGAAAGCGCTACGGTTATCGCAATGCGCAAGTCACCGTCCTCGCGCCGACGGGCACGATCAGTTTCCTGATGGACTGCGACACCACAGGGATCGAACCGGACATCGCGCTGGTGAAATACAAGCTACTGGCGGGCGGCGGGATGCTCAAAATTGTCAATCAAACCGTTAAGCCTGCATTGGAGAAACTAGGTTACAATGCCGAACAGATCGAAAGGATCATCGCGCACATTGATGCATTTGACACGATCGAGGATGTCATCGACACCGATGGGTCCAAGGTCTCCTCAGGGCTAAAACCAGAGCATTTGTCGATCTTCGATTGTGCGTTCAAGCCCTTCAAAGGCGAACGCAGTCTCAATTATATGGCGCATCTGCGAATGATGGCAGCGGCCCAGCCATTCCTGAGCGGCGCGATTTCGAAAACGGTCAATATGCCGGAAGCGGCCACCGTGGACGACATCATGAATACATACGTCGAAGGTTGGCGGCTCGGGTTAAAATCGATTGCGATTTACCGCGATGGCTCGAAACGATCTGCGCCTCTGAACACGCGCAAAACAAAAGACATGGGCGCTGCTGTGCCCGGCATCGGTGATGCCGGTTCTGCCACCGATGCGCTTCAAAAGCGAATTCTCGAGCTCGAACAAGAATTGACAACGCTGCGTAGCCGGCTCGATCAACCAGTTCGGCATCGAATGCCGGACACGCGCACATCGTTGACCCACAAGTTCGAGATCGCCGGTCATGAAGGCTACATCACCGTTGGTTTGTACGAAGACGGGCAACCAGGTGAGCTTTTCATTACCATGTCTAAGGAAGGCAGTACCATCGGCGGGCTGATGGACACCGTCGGCACCCTCACTTCAATTGCTCTGCAATACGGCGTGCCGCTGGAAAGTTTGGTAAAAAAATTCGCATATCAAAGATTCGAGCCGAGCGGGTTCACAAAAAATCCAGACATTCGTCATGCGACCAGCATCACTGACTACGTTTTCCGTTGGCTCGCGTGCGAATTCATCAAAGGCTATAAGGAAGCAACGGCGCCCAACCGAGGCCAGCCTGACTTGCCTCTCAAAGAAATTGCCGAGATCGAAAAAAAATCTCTGAACCGGCCGGTAACCGATTTGGCGCGCACTGGCGAGAAAGAGGTGATTGATGTGATCACAAATAAGTCGGCCAATCCCGCGAATGGCGGGACCGCTGCCGGAGGAAATGGGAGCGATGACGATAGCCGTGCCAATCGAGTAACAGTGGCGCTTGGCAGCATCTTCATGGGAATCACCTGCTCCGTGTGCGGCAGCGACAAAGTGATCCGCGCAGGCGCATGCGGCGTCTGCATCGAATGCGGCACCAGCCAGGGCTGCGGCTGAGAGGTTAAATTCAGGACGAAGCGCGCGGTGAAGGGATGCCGGCCTGAGCAATCGTAATCTAGACAGAATTAGCGAATCGACAGAAGAGCGTTCTCTACGAAGGCGGGGATTGCAGAGGCTTGCGCTGTATCTAGAATGGTTGGGTTCATGGCCGCTGACGAAATTATTTATCTCGATAACAATGCCACGACGCCGCTCGATCCGGCGGTGATCGAGGAAATGCTGTCCTCTCTGAGGGAGTATTACGGCAATCCTTCCAGCGGATACGCTTTTGCCGCGAAAGCGCGAGATGCTGTCAATCTTGCCCGTGAACGGCTGGCGGCGTTAGTCGGATGCGAGCCGTCCGAGATTGTGTTCACAAGCGGCGGGACGGAATCGAACAACGCGGTCATCAACTCCGCTATGCAATCTGAGCCGCGCGGCAAATTCGCCAATGGACGAATCCGCCGTGGTGGACACATTGTGACCAGCGCTGTCGAGCACAGCGCTGTGGTGCGACCTTGCCAGGATCTCGTGAAAAGGGGATGTGACGTGACGTTTCTTGGCGTGGATCGAGATGGGAACGTCGATCTTGACCAATTGAAAGCGGCCGTTCGCTCGGAAACGGCGCTGGTTTCCATGATGTGGGCAAATAATGAGACCGGCGTGTTATTTCCGGTCGAGAAAATCGCTGAACTCTGCCGCGCAAAAGGCGTGCTTTTTCACACGGACGCCGTCCAAGCGGTCGGGAAAATCCCGATTTGTGTTCGCGATACGGCAATCAGTTTTCTTTCTCTTTCAGCGCACAAATTTCATGGACCGAAAGGTGTCGGCGCGCTTTATGTTCGTCGCGGAACGCGTTTTCACCCGTTGATCGCCGGCGGCGGCCAGGAAGATGGGCGCCGGGGCGGGACGGAAAATGTCGCGTCGATTGTCGGTCTGGGAAAAGCAGCCGAGCGCACGCTCGAATATCTAGCGGAAGGCAAAACGCATATCAGTTCGATGCGCGACCGATTTGAGAAAGCGATTCTCGAAACGGTAAGCGGCGCCTCTATCAACGGTGCAGGGGCAGCGCGAGTCCCTAATACCTCGAGCTTGTCCTTCGAAGGAGTAGTCTGCGATTTTCGTTTAGCCGATTCAACACGGACGCGCAAATCGACCGCGCAATTGAAGTCGTTCCGAGAGTGATCGCAAAGTTGCGTGAGGCAGCGAGACCGCATGGGGCCAGCGTTGTCTCTTCCATAGCTACGGCCCCGCTGAGCTCCGCCTAAGCGACGCGCCGCACGAGCGATGCCGCGCGCTCGCAGCGATCAGGAACGAGGTCTCCAGAGAAAGCTCACACGCTGGCAGCTCACAATGATTGCGCTTGGCGGCGCCATTGGTGTGGGATGGACCGTACCCCTGTTTCTCGGCTGGTTGGCGCTCGTGACTTTCCTCTATTTCTTGCGAAGAAATAAACCCTAATGGCGCCGCGCGAATTCTTGGAAAAGATCGACAAGCCAGTTCGAGAAGTTGCTCAGATTGGTCAGTAAATCCGCGCCGAAGCCAGCAAACGTGATTTGCGGTGAAGCAAGAATCAGCATCACGCTGAGCAGCAGCAGGTTCATAAGGTAGATGACAACCAGCGAGAAAAACGTCCCCTGATCGCTCAGATCGGTCTGATTTTTCGGGATCATCCAGCAGGTAAACGTGAAATGGAACGCCCAGGTCGCGCCGATCACGGCGTAGAGCAATCGCCCATACGGCTGCACGTTTAGAGAAAAGCTGAGCACGCCGTAAATCGCGATCGCCAGAATGCTGTAGAGCGGGAAAAAATAAGGCGCCAGTGCAATCCAAAAATTGGCCTTGCTGGTAACGATGTGTCCGCCGTCGCGACCGACACGAAATCGGCTGACGCGTCCGCCCATCAGCAAAACCCAAAGCGCGTGAGTAAGTTCGTGTCCAAAAACGTAGATTACAATTGGACGCGGCAAACCGAAGAATGCGATGAGCCACAGCACCGCGCCCAACGAAAAAAACCAAAATTCTTCGCCTGCCCACAACCGTTGCGTAGCCGTCGCGCGCGCGAATACGGTGAAAAATGTCTGAGTAAGAACGGCGCAGATCGGGATCAGAAAAATCGCAAAAACAAATTTCACCCAACGCGTCGGCACGGTAAGCGGCTCGGACGCAGCGACGAAGCTTCTCGAGGTCGCGCGCGCGACACTTCGGACTACCTTCCGGCCGCGCTCGGGTTTGCGCCTTCCGCGATTGTTTGTCGATCTTCGCTTCGTTGCTCTCAAAATCGTCCGCAGATTACGCGGATTGCAACGAATTTGGAAAAGCGAAATTTACCCTGCCTGGGGAATACAGGCTGCTGGCCTGTAGTTTCCGGTAGCCTGGCGGACACATGCACTCAACGGTTAATCTCAACTTGCACGGTGCATCTCGGCAAGCTGCCAAGATGAACAGGCTGGCAGCCTGTGCTCCCCAGAACGCCGCAATCACGCTCTTCCCGTGTAGGCGCCGGTGCGGGTGTCGATCTTGATCGTTTCGCCTTCTTTAATGAAAAGAGGGACGTTGATTTTCTTTCCAGTCTCGAGCGTCGCGGGTTTGGTGACGTTGCTCGCGGTATCGCCGCGGAGCCCCTCTGGCGACTCGGTCACCTTCAGGCTGACGGACGCCGGCAGCTCAACCTGCACTGGTTTGCCCTCGGCATAGACCACCTGCACCGCGAGATTTTCAACCAGATAATCCTTGGCGTCGCCAATCAGGTTCTCCTGCAACGTGATCGTGTCGTACGTCTCGGGATCCATGAAATGATAGCCGTTCCGGTCCTTGTAACTGAACTCGAGCGTCTTTCGCTCGATCTCGACTAGTTCCACTTTGTCGGTAGAACCAAAACGGACATCGGCGCTTTTGCCGGTGTTAATGTAGCGGATGATTGCCTGGACAAACGCACGCAAATTCCCTGGTGTGCGATGATGGACTTCGAGCACAATGGCGGGGTTGCCATTGTATTTGATGGCCATTCCCCTGCGAAGGTCGTTAGCTGCAATCATGGGCTAAGACGTGATGTTAAAAAGATTACATGGCAACAATGTCGCCCTACAATAATTTCAGCCGCGCAACATCCTGCGAATCAACGACGCCCACTGGTACATTGTCATCATCAATGACGACCAAATCGTCGATGCGATGGCGCTCCAGCAAATTCAAAACTTCGACTGCCAATTTGTCTTTGTGCACGGTTACGGGATTTAACGTCATCAGGTCCGCCACTAATCGTTCGCCAATCTTCGAATCGGTTTGAAAATGCCGAACGAAATCGCCGTGCGTGAATATGCCAAGCAGTTGTCGATCTTCGTCGGTCACGACCGCCGCGCCGGCGCGCACGCTCGTCATCGCTCTGAGCACATCACGTATCGGCGAATTGGTTGAGACGATCGCCATCGCTTCCCGCGGTCGCATGATTTGATGCACACGCATGAGCAGACTGCGGCCGATTGTTCCGCCGGGATGAAACTTCGCGAAATCTTGTTTATTAAACCCGCGCGCCTCCAACAACACCATCGCCAGCGCATCACCCAGTGCCAGCATCACCGTCGTGCTCGAGGTCGGCGCGAGATTCAACGGACAAGCCTCCTGTTCGATGTTTACGTCGAGAAACAAATGCGCGTTTTGAGCGAGGGTCGATTTCGGATCGCCGCACATGGCAATGATTCTGACTTGGAATCGCGCAATTGCGGGCAGGATCCGAAGCAATTCCTCCGTCTCGCCGCTCGCACTCAACGCAAGCACTACATCGCCATCGGCAATCATGCCGAGATCGCCGTGCAAAGCGTTCGAAGAATCGAGCACCACAGCCGGCGAGCCGGTGCTGGTAAGCGTGGCGGCGATTTTTGCGCCGATGTGCCCGGATTTTCCAACGCCGACCACGACCACTTTTCCCCGCGTGTCCACAGTTTCCCGGATCAGTTCGACAGCACGCGTGAAATTTTCGCCCAACCGCTTCCGGAGCCGCTTGAGCTCAAAAATTTCTACGTCCAGGACACGTCCGGCCTTTTCAAGGTAGTCCATCGAACTATATAATGTCTGCAGGCGTGAGGAGGAGCAAGAACTTGCACGCTCGTTGGAAAGGAAAAAACATGAAAACATTAATGATCACGATCCTCGCCGCACTGGTTACAACCGCTTCGGCACAAACGTTCCGGGCACCGATCGGCCCGCAGCAACCGGTGAGGCCAATGCCCACGCCGCCGCCGCTCTTAACCCACCCCGAAGTACAGGGAGTGATTCCACGCGCCTTCAGCGATGCTCGCAACCCGCTACAAATGATTAATCCGTGGGCGCCCCCACGCTACGGCACATGGATCGAAAGCACCGTGTTCGATCCGGGCATACCCGGCAACCGCAAACTAAATGTGTTCGATCCGGACTTCCCCGGAAAATGGAAGGGCATTAAATTTTTCGAAATCCTTTTCTAGTAGCCACTTTTGTCATTCCGACCGAAGTGGAGGAATCTCTTCTTGTTAAAGGGCAACAGTGAGAGATGTCTCGACTCCGCTCGATATGACAACTAAGCCCGTCGTCGCATGCTATTGCGCGACGTTTTTGAAACCGGAGATGTTGCACATCTACCGGCAAATCACTGCGCTTCAGCGTGTCTCACCTGTGGTAATTGCCCAGAAACGCGAAAATGCGGACTGTTTTCCATTCGATGAGATCGATATCGTTCCAAAACCGGCGCTGCATTTTCTGCGGCGTTTCTGGTTTCGCCAACTACGAGATAAGCCGTGGCAGATTTCTTCGGGCGAATTGCGGACGCTAACGAACGTTCTGGAAGAAAGGAACGCCCAGCTTTTGCACATCTACTTTGGGCAAATCGGCGTACATCTTCTGCCGCTGATTCGCGGGTGGCGACATCCCTCGATTGTGTCCTTTCACGGCGCGGATGTGATGGTGGACATGCACAAGCCGCCGTATCGAGAAGTCACGCGACAGATGCTCGACGCGGTGAAGCTTGTGGTGGTGCGCTCGGAATCCTTGCGCCGTGCAGTTGTCGATCTCGGTTGCGACCAAAACAAGATCGAAGTCCAGCGGACCGGAATTCCGCTGCAAGACTTTCCGTTTCGCGAACGTGTTTTCCCTCAAAACGGTGAATGGCGATTAGTGCAGGCAGGCCGTTTGATCGAAAAGAAAGGCTTGCCGATGACGCTTCGTGCGTTCGCGAGTTTTCTGGAGCGCTATTCCAACGCAACGTTAACGATCGCCGGCGAAGGACCCTTGCTTGGTGAGC
>QHNV01000040.1 GCA_003218535.1 Verrucomicrobiota bacterium | reverse complement strand
ACACAAACGATTGCCCATTACAGCTACAAAACCCCGGAGGGCAAAAAGGAATCAGTTGCCGTCATCACGCAGTATTATCCCAAGCAGATTGTTTACCCATTTGCCAAGATCGATCGGCGCATCGATGGCAAGCTGATGCGTGCGGCGACGATTGCGCAGGAACGCGCGCATGCGCATTCGCGCTCGATGTGCTGGCATTACGTAAAAGAGGCATTGCTTGCTTCCGGCGTTATCGATTCGCGCCCGAAGAGCGAGCTGGCAAAGGACGCCGCCCGGGACCTTGTCAGCAATTACGGATTCAAAAAATTGTCGGTGAGCGATCCATTCGGCGCGCCGGTTGGGTCGGTGCTCGTTTACGGCGCCAACCACGCCGCCGGTCATGTCGAGATCCGCACTCAGGACGGCTTCGTCAGCGACTTCTTTTCAAAAACGCCATCTCCCCGTCCTTTGCTCGGCGTCTACGCGAAGTTGTAAGTTCTACGACTTCGCGCTGCTATTCGGTCGACTGTGGTACGGCGAGCCGGACGCAATCAGCAATGCAATCGGATACGCCAAGTTTTTCAGCCGCTCCCGTCATGCTGTGATTCGCGTTTGCGATGAAGCGGGCAACGTGATCAGATAGGCGAAACAACCTTTCGTCGAATTGTAGTTGGGCGGCGAAGTATAATGCAAATGCGCAAGGAGGATAATCGAATGTCCGTTTATGTCATCGCACAAGGCAAAATCGAGAATCGCGGGTTAATCGATCAATATGTGGCAAAGGTTATTCCCACCATCGAGTCTCATCAGGGGCGAATTGTCGCCTTTGATGAAGAACCGGAAGTGGTAGAGGGGCCGATTGAGCACCCCCGCACCGTCATTCTCGAATTCCCATCAATGACGGCGTTCCACGCGTGGTATGACTCGCCCGAGTACCAAGAAATTCTCCCTCTGCGACTGAAGTCGACACGAGGTACGCTCATCGTTGCAAAAGGCTTAACGCCGTCTTGAACTTTTGTTAAGCGTCGGAGGGAACAATTAACTCAACGACCAGCCCGACCGCTGGAACTCCCGACGAAGCCGCCTGGCCCAGGATTAATCGATATTATATTTCCGACATCCCAAATAGTGGGATTAGGGAAGGCAGGCGCAGGAGGAGAGATCGCTTCTTTTCCCCTGAGAGAGGCCGCAGATGCTTCCCCTCGGCTGGAAGACGTCGTCTCGCACCCGATAAATAAGGTCATTACTGCGAAGCAAGCGATTATAGAGAAGAAACCTTTCATACAGCCTTTCACTGTTTGTCTAACCTTAGATGCCACGTTAGGCAACCCTTTGTCGAAATGGACAAAGCGTCAGACCACAGGCGAAAGCATCCGCACATAAAATCAAACGCCGAATTTTTTCGCGTTGCGTAAATCTGATTCTCAACCATTCCGCTTCCTAAATGCCGAATAATTCGGCACAATTCTGGTTAGGCGACACATTATGACCACCGTCCGAAATTTTGATCGGTTCGTCCTCAGGCCGCTCCATCTGATATTTATTGCCGCAGCCATTGCATTGCTAATTGGCCGCTTTTGGCTGTTGCTTGCGGGAGCCGTCTTCGGGATCTTCTACATGGGGACCATCGGCGCCAAACTGCATCCCCATCAGTCGTTCTCTGATCTCGCAAGCGGTCCAACGACAAGTTCCGCTGCAGCGAAAGAAGAAGCTAGCTTGACGCCAGTAGAGCAGCGGCTTCTTATCGATTCAACAACATTACCCATCGGCAAACAGATCAGTCTCCCCGAGCATTTCGACGTTCCGATTACGCTCGAAGGGGTGCGGCCTCGTCACCCGCCAGAGACTGAACCTCTCTTCGTCAAAACCCTTCAACGGCATTTCAAATCTCGAGGCGCTCAGACCGTTGGCGGGATCGTTCAAGAAATCACGAACCGCAGGATCGTTGTAAATCGCGCTCGAGATAATCACGTCGTCTCCGGTTGATTGCCCTTCCAGGCGAGCGGCCATGTTCACGGTTGAGCCAAAGTAATCCAGCCGGTCGTTTAGGGTGACCGCAATGCACGGCCCCATGTGCAAACCCGCCTTAAGATGCAGTGGCTGCATGCTATCGGGCGGACGTGCCAGGTCGCGTTGCGCATCCAACATCGCTTTCAGCGCCCATGCCGGCTGGCGAAAAACCGCCATGACCGCGTCGCCAATTGTCTTGACCATCGCGCCGTTGTGTTCGGCGATCACCTGCTTCAGCACATCAAAATGATTCATCACGCGACCGAACGCAGTCGCATCGCCGATTTCGCGGTACAAACGAGTCGAGTTTTTCAAATCGGTGAACAACACAGTCAATGTGCCGACTGAGATTTGTTCGCCTGGACGCAACGCTTCGGTGGCGAATAGATCGCGAAACATCTGAAGCGCTGTGACCTCGGCGGCGGTGGCCGCGTCGTCGTTCCACGCGGTGCGCTCCAAAATGAAAAGTTGCTCGTCGTCAGTCGCGTTATCAAAGATGAGTTCTGCATCGCGCGTGATCGCAATCTCCGCACTGGACCAGCCGTCAGGCATCGCGCGCAACCTGTTGTTTGCTTCGTCGGTCTCTCCGGCGATCAAATGTTGCCAGCCTGGCAGACTCACCGTGCGCAGTCGGTAACGTCCGGGCTCAAGCGTTACGTTGACAGAACGTGATTGACCGGCCGGCAATAGTTGTTGGGCCATTATATGGGGCATGACTTGCGGTCCGCCGATACAGAAAATCTCGCGTTCGGCTTCGCGTATCGAAGGATTGGGGCCAAATGTGAGTTCTACCGACTGTTCGAAGTTGACCTTGAAATCAATGTTGCAGCCCGGGCAATGAACCTGCGAAGCGACTTCCTTCAAAGATTCAGTTGATCCGCCGCCGCGGCACAAAGGGCACATCAGGCTCCATTGCAGATCGAGAATCCCTGCTCGCGTCGCGCACAAGAACGTTTCCAACACGGCCCGCCGCGGCTGATCCCATTTTCGCGCCAACTCGTAGGGACGTATGCGCGCAAGCGCCAACTCGTCAGCATTCTCAAGGTAATCGACCAGCAGTGCGACTATTTCGTCATTGCTCCCCTGGGCCACCGCTCTCTGGCTCAAGTTCAGCAGGCGTTCGCGTCCTCCGTGGACGAACTGAGCGTTTTTGTTGCCGGACGACATCGTGTGTCCCTGTTTGGCAAGTTCATCGTATTGACTGAGGGTGTGACTGAAACTGCGCGCGCTGATCAATCCTATCTGAATCGGAATCGCGATGAGTCCGATAAGGTTCTTTGGCTTCGCCCACACTTCATAGACGAGCTTACATCCTGATGAGGTCCTACCAGCTGATCCAGGCGTCAACTCAACTCGCACACGCAACTCACTGATCGGCCCTTTTGAATAACGCCGCACAACGCCAAACCGATGTGGCCGCACCCACTCGAAAGGCTGCTCTTCCCACTCGACCGGAATGCCAAACGCCGAAAGCCGCAAAAGCCGGCGCGCGTTTCTGCCGGCCTGAAGATTCACCATTTCGACGGACGGGACACCGGTATCGCGATTAAAGCGATTTGTATCGGCGACGAGCGGCCAGAGTTGTTCCGGCGACGACTTGAGATCGAATTCCCAGCGATAATGGAATTCATGCATGACTAAAAACAGTTTCAGGTTTCAAGCTCCACGTTTCAAGTTCCGCTTCCGCCGGCTAGTTGTGACGGCAATAGAACTGAAACAACTTGAAACTTGAAACCTAAAACTTGAAACCCGCTTTATCAGATTACTTTGTATTCCGAATCGACGTCTTCGTCTGAAAACGCGAGTCGATAGTTCTTAGATTGCACTTGTTTCGTGGTCAGCAGATCTTCTTTTCGCTTTAATAGATCTGCGCGATTGTAAACTGAGAGTTCGAAATTATATCCGTCCGTGATCGCATCCTTCGGGCAAGCTTCAACACAGAAGTCGCAGAAGATTCTTTGCCGAGCTAAAGCGGCGCAACGTTTACAAAGTCGCGGCCGCCCTGCTGCATCTGGTCTTTCCCGTCCGGTATGGACCCCGCTGGGACGATCACGGGATCTTTCAATGACGGCTTCGACCTCAATCACGGCTTCGTGCGAGCCAGCGGCGAGCGGCTCTACAAGCTGATTGGACGTTGGGCGTTCGGTGTTTAATTTCTCTTTGAGGCCCGTGCACGCTGAACCACTTCAGATCCGGAATTTCATCGACGGCGAATTTGTCGAGCCGATCGGCGGAAAATATGTCGACAATATCGAACCGGCGACGGGCAAACCATATTCGCAGGTCGCGGACAGCGATGCGCAGGACATCGATCTTGCGGTTGCGGCAGCGGAGAAGGCATTCGCCGATTGGTCAAGAAAGCCAGCGGCCGAACGCTCGCGCTTTCTCCTGCGGATCGCCGATCTCGTCGAACGCGATCTGGAGAAATTCGCACGCGCCGAGTCAATCGATACCGGCAAACCGATTTCCCTCGCTCGTTCGCTCGACATTCCGCGTGCGATCGCAAATTTTCGATTCTTTGCGACTGCGATCCTGCACGCCGAATCGGAAGCGCACATTACCGATAACGTCGCGTTCAACTACACGCTGCGTCAGCCGCGCGGCATTGCCGGACTGATTTCGCCGTGGAATTTGCCGCTTTACTTGTTGAGCTGGAAAATCGCGCCCGCGATCGCAGTCGGCAATACGGCGATCGCAAAGCCGAGCGAGTTGACGCCAACGACGGCCTACATGCTGTGCGAAACCTGTCACGAAGCCGGTCTGCCAAATGGCGTGCTCAATGTCGTGCACGGAACCGGCCCCAATGTCGGCGCGGCCATTACGGCACATCCAAAGATCAACACCATCTCGTTCACGGGCGGCACAGTGACTGGGCGCAAGGTGGCTGAAGCATGCGCGCCGTTGTTTAAGAAAGTTTCACTCGAGCTCGGCGGCAAAAATCCAAACATTGTCTTCGCCGATGCCGACCTCGACGCGGCGATTGCCGGCAGCGTGCGATCATCATTCGCGAACCAGGGACAAATTTGCCTGTGCGGTTCGCGCGTGTTCGTCGAGCGCTCCGCCTACAAAGGTTTCGTCGAGCGTTTCATCGGAAGAACGGCGCAGTTGCGTCTGGACGACCCGCTGGATGAGAAAACGGATCAAGGCGCAATCGTAAACAAGATGCAGCTCGATAAAATTAAATTCTACGTTGATCTTGCACAAAAAGAGGGTGGCAAAATCGCGCTCGGCGGTTCCACACCCCAGCCGCCTAACGAACGCTGTCGCGAGGGCTATTTCTTCCAGCCGACTGTAATCACCGGCCTGCCTGTCTCATGCCGAACAAATCGCGAAGAAATTTTCGGTCCGGTTGTCACAATCACGCCATTCGACCACGAAGAAGAAGTGATTGCGTATGCCAACGATTGCGATTATGGCCTCGCGTCGAGCGTTTGGACACAAAACCTCAGCCGCGCCCATCGCGTTGCTGAACGAATCAATACCGGCACGGTATGGGTGAACTGCTGGCTCCTGCGCGATCTACGCGTTCCTTTCGGCGGCATGAAACAAAGCGGCGTCGGCCGCGAAGGCGGCGAAGAGGCATTGCGTTTTTTCACCGAACCCAAAAACGTCTGCATCGCGAAGTAAGTCAGCTCGCTAAATTCGTGATCGGATCGAGCTTCGTTCCTACTCTCGATCACATCTGGCGTCAGCACGTCGTTCGGATACGAAGAGCAAGGCGCAGCGAGTCTGCGGCAATCGAGTCGCTCCTTCGCGAGTCGTTTCGGGAATATGAACAGGCATATACCCCCGAGGCATTCGAGATCACTACGCCGGGAAAGCATGACATAGAGGACCGGATAAAGCACTGGACGGTATGGGTAGCCGTTCACGGTAATGTAATTGTCGGAACGGTCTCCGCTCACCCCGAAGGCGCGACATTACACATCCGGAGTATGGCTGTGCACCCGAAGATGCGAGGCCACGGAATAGGAAAATTGCTGCTCGCGCGGATTGAACATTTCGCGCGCGCCACTGGTTACAAACGTTTGATTCTCAATACTACGCCGTTTTTGACACGAGCTATCCGACTTTATGAGGACTTCGGTTTTCGGTTTACCGGAGCGAAACGGAAGTGGTTTGGAATGCAGCTCAGGAGTATGGCGAAACGACTAACTTCCGCATCCTAATAGGAGCAGACAACATTATGTTCATAATTTTGGAGAACTGCGGTCTAAGCCAGAGCTTTGCAACTCCGTTCGAAACGTTATGTGCGGTGTGTTACGGTCCATCGCAGATCCCTCGCCAATCAGCTATGAGCGTCCAAGTCCATTGGCTGCAATTACAGATCCTGGCTACCTTGTTCAGCGCGGCTTTGGTTTTCCCGTGCTGCGCCGAGGAACAAATTCCAAAGCTCAACTACGAACCGGTTGCGGACTTCTTTCAGTTGCCACCTGGCGAGCATTTCGTTGAGGTCGCTGGTGTGGCGGTAAATTCCAAGGGCCACATCTACGTGTTTCATCGCGGCAAACATCCGTTGATGGAGTTTGACGCTAACGGGAAATACCTTCGCAGCATCGCCGATGATCTTTTTGTTACTGCCCACACGGTGCGAGTGGATGCCGAGGACAACATTTGGACGACGGATGTCGGTTCGCACTTGGTTTTGAAGCTTAGCCCGGACGGCCGCGTGCTGTTGTCTTTGGGCCGAATGCGAACACCGGGCGATGATGTTCTGCATTTTAATCAACCGACTGACGTCGCTTTTGATCGCGAGGGAAATATTTTTGTCGCCGATGGCGAAGGGAATTCGCGCGTGTTGAAGTTTAACAAATTCGGCAATGTGCTCCTCGGTTGGGGAATGAAAGGCAGCGGCCCGGGGCAATTCGACCTTCCGCATTCCATCGCAATCGATGGCGATCAGGTCTATGTGGGCGACCGCGAAAACGCGCGTATCCAGATTTTCGGCCTGAATGGTGGCTATCTTGATGAATGGAAATTAGGGAACCCCTACGGCCTCTTCATTACACGGGATCACTTTATCTACATGTCCGACGCAATCGCTGGAAGAATCCTGAAGATCAACCGCGACGGCAAGATCGTCGGCGTGCTGGAAGGGCCAGCACCGGACAAAGGGCGCCACTTCGATCCACATTCGCTCGCAGTCGATAAGGACAATTCCATTTTCACGGCGGAAGTACTGCCGTGGCGCGCACAGAAATTCCGTTTGAGGTAAAAGTGGTTTGACGAAAAATCCTAAGCGGTTGATCGGCGCGCGTTATCGTTAAGATTTGGTCATGCCTACGAAATTCACCGGCGGATGCACGTGCGGCGCGATTCGCTATGAATGCACTGCGGAACCGATTGTGATGTTTAATTGCCACTGTCGGGATTGCCAGCGTGGGAGTGGCGGTCCTTACACTGGAGTCGTTTATGTGCCGGCAAAGGCATTCAAGATCACGAAAGGCACGCCGCGTTACTACAACACTCAAAGCGAGGCCATGGGTCACAACAAGCGCGGTTTTTGTCCGGAATGCGGCTCCCGCCTTTTCGGCGGCATCACCGGCGAGGGACACGGGATCACCGCTTCAAGCTTGGACGACCCGACCTTGTTTCGTCCGCAGTTCGACATCTTTACTTCCGACGCGCAGCCGTGGGATCACATGGATCCGAAGCTGCCAAAGTTCGAAAGGTACGCGCCGCAGAACTGAATGTTGAGGTTTGGTCCGAGCCGAACTGGCATTCCTTGATGTTTGATGTAGACAAAATCCGCGCTCATCTGCGTAATCCGTGGTTAGAAAGAGGGTGATGAGCAAATCATTCGAAAGCTCGCGGCCGCCTCAATCCTCCTTTTCACGACGACGCGAAAAGGCGTAACATGCTCCGATCATGCAAAGGCTGATGCTCAGATTCATTTTCTTCGGATTCCTCGGCAGCCAGTTTCATATAGCGTTGTGCGCTGCTTCGGCTGCGGAGCCGAAGAGTGAAATGGTCACGCTTGATGCTAAGCCCGAACCAATCGCGATCGATCCTGCACACACTGCGGTCATCGTTGTAGACATGGAGAACGATTTTGCCGCAAAGGGCGGCATGTTTGACCGGGCTGGAATC
>QHNV01000268.1 GCA_003218535.1 Verrucomicrobiota bacterium | reverse complement strand
GGAAACGCAATTGATTGTAGGAGAATTTTATCCCAAGGCTTATCCGAAGGCCGCACAAGAAGAGGGGCGCTTCAACGCGCCGAACGCTTACAAGGTAATTGCGGTACTAGATCTAGACGGCGACGGGAAGTTGGAAGTGGTCGTGGCTTCGAGCTACTACGAGGAAGAAGCAACAACAATTTACCAGTGCGACTCAAAAAAGATTGAGGAGTTGCTTTCTGTTGCCTGCGGAGTCTGATCGACGTGAAAATACTTTGCTGACAGTCTTTTTGGTCGCCGACCTTATTCTCGCCAGGTCCGCAGTCTCCGCTAGGATAGAACAGCCCCGAAACGCAGCACTTTTATGCCCCGAGTCGCTGGAATCGTCCTTGCAGCAGTCTTGTTTCTTTCGTCTCTCGGTTTCAACACATTGATATTAAGCCAGGGTGATTCCAGTTTTCTAATCGGCTTCGTTTGCTTGCTATTCGGGTTCTCGTACGTCGCGTGGTTCGCAAATCCGCTGTTGCTCTTGAGTGTTGTCCTCCTATTACTCAATCGCTCCGGCATGGCATTAGCCACATCGGCAGCTTCCGTGATCCTAGCCACCACAACATTTTTAATTCACAAGGCGCCTTTCAATGAAGCTGGACACATGGCGGATGTCGTCGGATACGGCCCGGGCTTTTACCTGTGGATTGCAAGTATGTTTGTGATCTTTGTGACGTCGGTTTTGTCCACGACGCTCTGGAAGGCAAAGCGTGCCACAGCTCCTAGTCCACTTGATCGTAACGTCTAACCGAGCGCCGCAGCCAACCGGTGGCCGTCGTGATAACTCGCTTTCCTTATCGCTGCGATCCGAAGAAGATTCAGGCTTTACTTTCTCTCTCTTGCGAGGCGTGATATTGTGTGGCGGTTGCGGCGGCAACACGGAGGCTCGGCTCCAATCAGCATGAGAAGAATAGCGCTCCTGGCGTCCATTCTGATCGCCATCTCTTTCATCTCTTCGCTCAAGGCAGAGGAAGTGATCAAAGACAAATCACCCGATGGGAAGTTCGCCTTGCGGATGACTCACGGGGAACAAGGGTGGAACACAGAAATCATTGAGACGGCGACGAAGAAAAAAGTGATCGATTTGGAAAACGTCGCTGTGTCCGGAGACAAGGACCGCATCGTCTGGATGTCGGAATCATCCACACGAGCGATCGACACGTACGGTGATGAGGCGACGCTCACCTGGTCGCGCGATTCGCAGCGAGTCGCCTATTACAATTTGGATCGTCGCGATCGGACGATGAGCGTTTATTTTCGAAACGGCTCCAGTTTTGAAGAGGTGTCGCTGCCGGAATTTCCATGAGCCAACGTTTACGATCACGTTTGACGCGCAACGCCATGCTTTGCTGGCGAAGGCGGAGGAACCGCCAAAGGAAATCGGCAGAAAGGTCGAATCACCGAAGGGAACATTCTTTCTCGAGGAGCTCGACGCGCCCACAAAGAATGAGCTAGGAGAGCGCATCGACGATAAGGAAGTGTGGATTGTTTCGGCAAAAGATCCGGCGACGCGCGAACCGTTGCCCGATTTTCACGAAAACGAAGGCATCGACGTGCTGCAGGGTGCGGCGATATCGCCGGACGAAAACTGGATATTCGTTAGTCAACATCACGGGAGTGGTCGGAATTCGACTTATCTTTTGCATCGCAAGGATGGATTGAAGTTCGAGGACGTATTCAAGACTGGTGACGCCAGGGAACGCTTCGACGACCCAGCGTGGAAATTTTTCTGCAAAAACGAAGGCGTACCGTTTGCGAAGGTCGACAAGAATGACGACGGCCCGATGCAAGTAACGCTTCTGGAGTGGAGCGAGGACTCGGGCCGATTGCTCATCGATTTGCACGGCGGCCTAACGGGCAGGGACGATCTCAGATCCGATGACAAAAAACCGGGAGTTTCTCTTTGGCTCGCTTATTACAACACGAAGACAAGTAAGTTTGAGCTCACGGACAAACTTCGGAAGTGGAACAAGGGCGCGCGCAAACGCTGGATGGCTTCGGAGGCGCAGTCAGCAGGTTTTCTTCCTCCCTCCGCCGAAACGATTGGACATGAAGGAGCGGATGCGCCGGCCGCTGAGCGACTCAAAAAATATCAGACAGAACTCGCAGCGATGGTGGAGCGACGCAAAGCCCAACTCGAAGGCGCGGAGCGCGCCGAGTTCGAAAAGAAAGAATCGGAATGGCACGACAAATTGGAGGACGATGCAGCGAAAATTAAAGATCCGGCCAAACAACTCGGCATGCGCGCAAGATCGACATGGTACCACCTCATCGACGTGCGCGACGATTCCGACTATTGGCTGCCTGTTTACGAGGAGGCGAAGTCCGAAGAACAGAAGCAATCTCGACCATGATTCGGCGCGTCGGAATCCTTATCAAGATATGAGACGCGCAAATTTCATGCGTTCAAGCAGATGAAAGTCCCCACCATGTTCGTGATCGGAAAACGTGACATTGAGGCCGACGCCGTCAGCGTCCGCGTTCACGGCAAAGGCAATCTCGGCGCAAAACCGCGCGGCGAAGCCATCGCCTATTCGCGCTTTCTATTCGTCGACCTCGGTTTTCGTTTTCCCAACCTTCTTCACGGACGCGTGAGGCGCGGTTAATTGGACCGTGATCACGATCTTGGCCGTGTATTTTTTGCCGTCATCGCGGCCAAACCCGCTTAATTCATTAGACAGCTCCAGTTCCCCTGGCTTGAGCCATCTCACAGGCTCGACGGCATAGCCCTTGAGCTTGACTTTGCTGGTATCCATCTTTGGCTCGGGGAGATTAGCAGGCAACCGCACTTCTTCGAAAGCCACATCGTTCCAATAATAAATAGTTGTATTACCCGAGCGGTATCCCGGCCCACGCGTGGCATAGGCCGCCCACTTTGAGTCAGCCGACCACACTAAAATCGTTTCTTCTCGAAGTGACGTCTCCGGCTCGATATACAGCTTACCCAGATCGACCAGGATCTTCCCGGAAGTCTCGATCAAATCGACTTTTCGACCCGCGCCCTCCTGCGGAGCGGTGATCCGCAGTGCGAAGCGCCCATCTGGCGATGGATATTTGATCTCTTCTGCCGCTAGCGATGGGCAGAAGTGGGTAACACAGAATGCAGAAGCTACGAATAAAGACATTCTCACGATTTTCATTCTTCCAGGTCCACCGAGTCCATACTACCAGACAGCCGTGGCTCATCCATTTCGGCTCATCAGTCGTTA
>QHNV01000039.1 GCA_003218535.1 Verrucomicrobiota bacterium | reverse complement strand
ATGAAGTGAAAGCAAAGCTCGCCGCCGCCAGCGATGGCTCAGCTCTTTCTCGTTAGGCCACGCGTCCGCAGCAATTTTTGTATTTTTTCCCGCTGCCACAGGGGCATGGTTCGTTTCGGCCGACTTTTGGCATTGAGCGACGAATGGGAAGATCGATTGACACCTCGCCTGCTCCGTCGCCATCGCCAGCGGCGACTCCAGCCATCGCGCCTACCGGCTGGGGCTGACGCGCACGCGACGGAGCGCCGGCTGTAGGCGCTGTCGGTGCATGCTCGCGCAGCAAAAATTGAGGCAACGTTGCCAGAAAATTTTCGAACGCCTGCAAGTTCGACGTGCTGCGGAATAGATTATTGAGCACTTCATTTTTAATATTCGCCATTAATTCGACGAACATGTCGTAGGCCTCGGTCTTGTATTCGATGAGCGGATCCTTCTGCGCGTAGCCGCGCAGATAAACGCCCTCGCGCAACGCGTCCATAGCGTAGAGATGCTCCTGCCAGAGCCGATCGATCGCGTTGAGAATGATGTAGCGCTCCAGGCTTTTCACCGCGGTAGGCTCTTCGTAGGCTGATTTGCGTTCGTAAGCGTTCTTGATCTTTTCCACCAGGAACTGGGTGTTTTCATCGACGCTGCGTGTTTCAAATTGCGCTTTTTCCTTCGTCAACCCGAGCGGAAAGGTCGTGTTCACCCAATGGATAAGGCTGTTAAAGTGCGGTTCATCGACCTCGAGAAACTCCTTCACTTTCGCCGGCACAGCTTCGTCGATCACTTCGTAGATAAGCGTGCGCGGTTCCTCGGAATCGATGACTTCGTTGCGCCAGGTGTAAACCACTTCACGCTGCATGTTCATCACGTCATCAAAATCGAGCGTGCGTTTCCGGATGAGATAATTGCGTTGCTCGACACGTTTTTGTGCCGTCTCCACTGATTTGTTTAGCCATCGATGCTCGAGCTCCTGGCCCTCCTCGAGGCCGAATCGTTCCATGATCTTCGTCATCCGATCGGCGGCGCCGAAATTGCGCATCAGATCATCCTCGAAACTCACATAGAAGCGTGATGCGCCCGGATCGCCTTGGCGCGCGCAACGTCCGCGCAATTGTCGATCAATTCTGCGCGCCTCGTGACGCTCCGTCCCGATCACCATCAAGCCGCCCAGGCCCGTTACGCCGGGGCCGAGCTTAATATCGGTGCCGCGCCCGGCCATGTTGGTGGAGATGGTGACCGTGCCCGGTTGACCGGCGCGCGCCACGATCTCCGCTTCCTGCATGTGGAATTTCGCGTTCAACACATTGTGCGGAATTTTCTCGCGCTTCAACATGCGGCTGAGCAGCTCGGAAGCTTCTACGCTGACACTGCCGACCAGGACAGGCTGAGTTTTCGCATGAGCTTCTTTGATCTCTTTAATGACTGCGTTGTATTTTTCGCGCCGCGTTTTGTAAATGCGATCGTTGTGATCCGTGCGCCGCACCGGCCGATTCGTCGGGATCATGTTGACGTCGAGTTTGTAAATGTCGTGAAACTCGGCGGCTTCGGTTTCGGCCGTGCCGGTCATGCCGGCGAGCTTCTGATAAAGCCGGAAATAATTCTGGATCGTGATGGTCGCCAGCGTCTGCGTTTCACGGTCGATCTGCACGCCTTCTTTCGCTTCTACTGCCTGATGCAGCCCATCGCTCCAGCGTCGCCCCGGCATCTTGCGCCCGGTGAATTCATCAACGATCACGACCTTGTTGTCTTCGATGACGTACTGAACGTCTTTCTCGAACAAGCAGTAGGCACGGAGCAATTGCGAGATATTGTGGATGCGCTCTGCCTGCGCGTCGCAATGTTGCTGGCGCTCCGACTTTTTCTTGTCCTTCTCTTCTTGCGACAGACTTGGATCGAGATCGATTTCGGTAAATTCGTTAATCAAATCCGGCAACACGAACGCGTTCGGATCATCGGGATTTAGAAAGATGCGGCCCTGCTCGGAGAGATCGGCTTCGTTCGATTTTTCGTCGATGGTAAAGAACAATTCTTCCTTGAGTGCGAACAATTCTTCCTTGCGTGTGTCCTGGTAAAATGACAGCTCGGCCTTGTCGACGGCGCGGCGCTTGTCCGGATCTTCCATCATTCGCAACAGCTGTTTGTTACGCGGCTGACCCAGTTTCACCTTGAACATCAGACGCCCGCCAATTTCCAAATCGCCCTGCTCGAACTTCTCGATCGCTTCGCTAGCGAGCCTGTTGCAAAGCATGTTTTGCTTCCGGACCAACTGCTCGATTAGCGGCTTCCACTTGTCGTACTGATGGGTGGAAATAGTCGCCGGCCCGCTGATGATCAAGGGAGTGCGCGCTTCGTCGATCAGAATGGAATCGACTTCGTCAACGATTGCGTAGTAGTAGCCGCGCTGAACCTGTTGCTCGCGCGTGGTGGCCATGCCGTTGTCGCGCAGATAATCGAACCCGAATTCGCTGTTCGTCCCGTACGTGATGTCCATCGCGTATTGTTCGCGACGGACGTCCGGCTCTTGATCGTGTTGAATGCAGCCAACCGTTAACCCAAGGAAATCATAAAGTTGCCCCATCCATTCCGCGTCGCGTCGCGCCAGATAATCGTTCACTGTCACCAGATGCGCGCCGCGCCCCGTAAGCGCGTTCAGGTAAAGCGGCAAAGTCGCGACCAAAGTTTTGCCTTCGCCTGTCGCCATCTCCGCGATCCGTCCCCGGTGTAAAACGACTCCGCCGAGCAACTGCACATCGAAGTGCACCATGTCCCAGACCATGGGCTGATCGCACACTGTGAAACTGTGTTGCCGCTCTTTCAGCCGGCGGGCGGCGTTTTTCACCACGGCAAAAGCTTCCGGCAAGATTTCATCCAGCCTTTTCCACTGCTCCTCCAGCTCCGGAATTTTGGATAGCTCTTCCTTCCAGGCGGCGGTTTTCGCGCGCAAGTCGTCATCGGACAAGCTCTTGAACTGCTCGTCCAGCTCGTTGATCCGGCGCACCATCGGCATCAGGCGCTTGAGCTCGCGCTGATTTTTCGAGCCTAAAATTTTCTTTAAAATCCACCCAACCATTTCATCTGTAATATCGGCGAGATTCGGTCATTTGTCATTTGTCTGGGGAGCGCACGCGCCTCGCGTGCTGGCGAAGGCGCCTCGCCTTCGGAGACTTTCTTTGGCCAATGTACACAGATATTGTTGCCGCGTCATTTGGCTGTTAAGGTCGGCCGCATGAAGAAAACCGTTTCCACCAATGAAGCGCCCGCGGCGATCGGCCCCTATTCGCAGGCGGTGCGCAGCGGAAGATTTCTGTTTTGCAGCGGCCAAATTCCGCTCGACCCCGAGTCGGGACAAATTGTGTCCGGCGATATCGCCGCGCAGACGCGGCGGGTGTTGGATAACATCGCGGCGGTTTTGAGAGCTGAAGGACTTACTTTCGACAGCGTTGTTAAGACAACCATTTTCCTAACCAGCCTCGGTGATTTCCAGGCGGTGAACGACGTTTATGGGTCATATTTTAAGCAGGATTCCCCGGCCCGTTCTACTGTCCAGGTCGTCGCGCTGCCGAGGGGCGCAAATGTGGAAATCGAAGTAATTGCCGCGACGCACGAAGCGTCTGCCGAGCAAACTGCGTATGACACGTCCGGGTAAGACGGTTCTGCTTTTGGGGAGCGCACGCGCCTCGCGTGCTGGCGATGGCGCCCTCGCCATCGCGGACTTTTTACGGGTGGAGACGGATCCATCGTGTGACCGTCCTGGAGGCGTTTCGGCGGGCGCGCCGAAACGTACACGCGAGGCGCGTGCGCTCCCCAATCTATGAGCGAAGATCTCCTCGCGCTGTTCCGCAAAACTGGCGCGCTGCTAGACGGCCACTTCATTTTGCGCTCGGGGTTGCATAGTCGCCAATATTTTCAGTGCGCGATCCTCTTGCAGCATACGGAAATCGCCGCGCAGGTGTGCGGACAACTCGCTGATAAATTGCGCGATTTTGATTGCGACACGATCATCTCCCCTGCTCTTGGTGGAATTATCGTCGGTCAGGAAGTTGGCCGGTCGTTAGGTAAGCGCCATATCTTTGTTGAAAAGGAAGATGGCAAGCTTGTTCTGCGTCGCAGTTTTCAAATCTCGCCTAACGAAAGATTCATCGTCGTGGAAGACGTTGTCACTCGCGGCGGGCGCGTGCAGGAGACAATCGATATCGTCCGCAGTCACGACGGGACCGTTTCTGCCGTAGGCGTAATCGTTGATCGAAGCGGCAAAGCAAAACCGGATTTCGGCTGTCCCTTCGTCAGTTTAATCGAAATGAATGTCGAAACCCTTCCCGTAGACAATTTGCCGCCCGATCTCGCCAAAATCCCCGCCGTCAAACCCGGCAGCAAATAAATGGCGGTTGCCTTGGCACAAGCGTCGCTACAACTTCCCTGTAGCCGCCGCCCCCGTGGGCGGCGTGCAGCGCTTCGCACAGCGAAGCGGCTACAAAGCCAATGATGTCAATTGCCCTTAGCTCGGATTGCTAAGGGATCATTGACCACGCACGTTTACTCACTTCAACCCGTGCGGTTACGTCTCACAGTAGAAGCGAGCGTCTAATTTGCGGTCTTACGGGCACGGTCCCACACTCGCTGTTCCGCTATAACCGCCAGTGT
>QHNV01000038.1 GCA_003218535.1 Verrucomicrobiota bacterium | reverse complement strand
AAGATCGAGAAGAGCCTGAATAACCAATGCGTAATCATCAGCGAACCCTTCAATGTCGCTGCGGCTCTCGCGATAATTGCGATACAAAATCTTGCGCGACGAATCGTATAGGTTTGCCCGGAGAAAATTCGCGGCGCGAGTCGCAATTTCCAAGTAGCGCGGCTCGTCGAGCACTTGCGCGGCGCGCGCGTAGGCTGAGATCATGAGACCATTCCAGGCGGCGATGATCTTGTCATCCAGATGCGGTCGTGGCCGTTTGGCACGAATGGCAAACAATTTCTCGCGGCTCCGTGCGAGTGATTTCGCAATGTCCTCCTCGCTTTTCTTAAAATGCTGCGCGGTCTCTGCAATCGTGTGGCGTTCGATCAAAATGTTTTTGCCACGGAACTCGTCCTGTGGATCGCTTCCTTCCGGCGCGTTGCCGTGCGCCTGCACGCCGTAATGGAAATCAAAAATCTCAGCAGCATCGCCCAGCGCATCGTCGATCTCTTTTTTTGTCCAGACGTAAAAGGCGCCTTCCTTTGTCTCCACGTGGCCGCGGTCAGCGCGCGCAGCTACAACGGGGCTGTCGGCATCTTCAGCGGAGAAGAAGCCGCCTTCCTTTGAGGTCATGTCGCGGGCGACATAATCGAGAATGTCGCGCGCGACTGCTTCGTATTGTCGATCTTGTGTGATCTGAAATGCATCGAGATAAGCGACTGCGAGTTGTGCCTGGTCGTATAACATTTTTTCAAAGTGCGGCACGTGCCAGTAACGATCGACCGAGTACCGATGAAACCCGCCACCGATGTGATCGTGCATCCCGCCTGCGGCCATCTTGCGCAACGTGAACAGCGTCATTTCGAGCGCTTGTTTGGCCGAATCGCTCTTGGGATCGCGTGCGTAAAAGCGTGTCAAGAAATTGAGCGTCACAGGTCGCGGAAATTTAGGCGCAGTACCAAACCCGCCTTCCTTCGGGTCGTAACTTCGGTCAATCTGCTGGTAAGCGGCATCTAAAATCGCTGCGTCAATCTTGCCTTCGGCTTTCCCGGCTGATTGCGATTCCCGCAGCGCCACAACAATCTTGCCACCCTGCTCGACAATCTTGTCGTGATTTTCTTTCCACGCGGTGGCGATTCGTTCGAGCACTGTTTCGAAACCCGGCTGCCCGTACCGGTCCTTCGGGGGAAAATAAGTTCCACCGACAAACGGCTTCAGATCTGGAGTTAACCAGACGCTCATTGGCCAGCCGCCCCCGCCGGTCGTCGCCTGGACAAACGTCATGTAAACGCGGTCAACATCGGGGCGCTCTTCCCGGTCCACCTTGATGTTTACGAACTCGCGATTCATAATCGCAGCAACGCCTTCGCTTTCGAACGATTCGTGGGCCATGACGTGGCACCAGTGACACGTGGAATAACCAATTGAGAGAAAGATCGGTTTGTTTTCTCGACGTGCTTTGGCAAACGCTTCCTCACCCCACGGATACCAATCGACCGGATTATGCGCGTGCTGGAGAAGGTAAGGCGACTTCTCGTGGGCCAGCCGATTCGTATGCTCGGAAGGGGCAGGCGCGGACTCAATAGAGGCGTCGGTTGATGTCACTAAGCACGTTAGCGCGAGAAATCCAAAGTGAAAACGACTTGTCATGAGATGATGAGCGACGTTGCACAAGTTTACATCACCATTTCTTGTCATTCCGAGCGAAGTCGCTTGCCCCGCCGTAGCTTTATGCGAAGGCTGGGAGGAATCTCTGGATGAAATGAGTAAGCGCGAATGAGCTTTTCGGCGGGGCGCCAAAAAGAGCGGGCGAGGCGCCCGCGCTCCCCGATTTCGTCATTCGTCATTCGGATTTTGTCATTCAACCGACATCTTTGGGCGGCGGAACTCGATACAACATCATCACGTGGGCACCATACATCTCATTCTTTTGTTTCTTGCCGTTGGACTGATCGCCTTTCTCTATTCGTCGGTGGGTCATGCAGGAGCGTCGGGTTACATCGCAGCAATGACCCTGTTCGGACTCGCGCCGACGATTATTCGTCCGACTGCGCTTCTACTTAACATTCTCGTCGCGTCGATTGGCACGTTCCAATTCTGGCGTGCTGGTCATTTTTCGTGGAAACTCTTCTGGCCATTTGCGTTGCTCTCGATTCCGGCTGCATATTTCGGCGGCTATTTGCAGCCGTCTGCGTCGACTCTGAGGATTTTAATTGGGGCTGTTCTCCTTTTCTCCGCGGCGCGACTTATGTTTCGACGCCGTGATCCACAGCAAACATTCCCTCCCTCGCGCTCGACGGCGCTAAGTGTCGGAGCTGGCCTCGGATTTCTTGCAGGGCTGACCGGAACAGGTGGCGGCATCTTTCTCACGCCGCTTCTGCTCTTCTGTCGCTGGGCGCACATTCGACAAGCCGCAGCTGTTTCGGCGCTATTTATCTGGGTGAACTCGATTGCCGGACTGGTTGGCTATTTTACTGCGGTCCGTTCCATCCCCACGCTTGGGATTGTGCTCGGAGCCGCTGCAATCACTGGCGGCTTCATTGGTTCACATCTTGGGAGCCGCCACTTTCCAACGCGAACGATAGGGATCCTGCTGGCAACCGTTTTAATCATTGCAGGCGCAAAACTAATTCTTACCAGGTAGAGACGCCGCACTGCGGCGCTATGCGCCGTAACGAACCGGTCATAGGCCGGTTACTACAGATGCTCTAATTTTGGCGCGCTTTTCGGTGACCACGGATTGATTTTGTAATCGGACGCGACGATTTCGTCGGCATATGCGCGCAAAAGTTGGCATAGCGCGGCCACGTCCAAGCCATGATGTCGTGGGCTGAATCTCGATAGATTTCTCTGCGCGAGTAGAAACAAACGAACGGCTGGCTGTAAGCGTCGGCTATGCTTCGGGTGGGACGGATGTTCGAATTGCTTTTGAAGATGAACAAAACCGCCAGCGGCCTGGATCAATCCCTTGAAGAAATCCGCATCGCTCGAATCGGTTTTCAGCCAAAGCTGCTCGAGAACGTCGTGCGCTTCGTAATAACGCTGTTCATTCCAACAGTGGAAAAATGCCTGATAAAATGGATGCTTTGCCACATCGGTCTGGCGTTGATCCACATCTCCACTGGTCAACTCGGCCACGAACCGCGAAATCCTCTCGCCTTTACTCATGAACAGCCTTAATTTGCTTGTGGCTCAGACAATGAGCAAACGACCAGCAAAGAAGCTTTTCGAGGAGAGACGCCACGAGCGGTCGGGTTGTGACTCCCCACAACGATCCGCGTGGCTGTGTTACGGTAGATGATCACAGGCGCGGCGCTGGCTATTTTGCTGGTCGTTATCTCCATCCTGATCTTCTGCTCGGCGCTGTTTTCGGGATTGGAGACGGCGCTCTTTTCGCTGAGGCGGCATCAACTGCGCAGGCTGCAGGCGCACCATGCCAGTCTTAGAGATTTGATTCAGTCATTCCGCGACAATCCGCGCGGCGTCTTGAATGCGCTGCTGCTAGGCGACGGATTGGTAAAAGTTCCGCTGATCATTTTGTGTCTCTTTTTCCTTTGGGAAGGTCCTCTGGTCTCTGGCATCCCGCAGTGGGTGACGGCAGTCGTCATTTTCGCCATTGTCGTATTGGTATGCGATCTGGTTCCAAAGCTTCTGGCGCTCTCCGCACCGTATCGACTTTCAGCCGTTGGGGCATTCACGCTGCAGATAGCGATGCCGCTCCTCAATCGTCTCGGCCGCGTACTCGAGCATGTTAGCGCTCTTGTCGTCGATCTTCTGACTCCATCGCCGCTGGGGATCCGGCGACGCTTGAGTGACGAGGAGCTGAGGACATTGCTCGAGATCAGTGAAGAAGAAGGGGCGCTGCATGAAGAAGAAGCCGAGATGATTCAGGAGATCATTAAGCTCGGTGACAAGACGGCCAAAGATTGCATGACGCCACGCGTCGATACTTTTGCGTTGCCGGATGATCTGACCAACGAGGAAGCGATTGCGCGTTTAAAGGGGAAACGGCATCGCCGCGTCCCGGTTTATGCGGACACGCCGGATCAAATCCTCGGGATCATGGACGTAAAATTGTTTTTGCTCGATCCGTCGGAGCATTACACCGAAAAATTGATCGCTCCGTCGTTCGTGCCTGAGACGATGCGAGCGTTAGAACTGCTCAAGTCGTTTCTGACGCATCCACAGGGAATGGCAATCGTGGTGGATGAGTATGGCGGAACTGAGGGGATCATCACCACAGCGGACATCACCGAGGACATTCTCAGCGATGCGCTTCCCCGAAGCGACGCCGATCTTTACATTGAACCACTCGAAAACGGCAAATTTCTAGTTAGTGGAAACGCGCGCCTTGACGACTTAAGCGAACATCTCGGTTTTCGAATCGATGCCGAAGGAATAGACACAATTGGCGGATTTGTATTTACGCGGTTGGGGTATTTGCCGTCCGCAGGTACCAAGCTCGAGATTCCGGGACTCGCCATTACGGTACGTCGCACAGGACGGAAAAGAATCCGGGAAGTACTGCTTGAGAAAACTGTCGGCCGCGACGTTCAGGAAGGGCCAGACCAAACCAGAGCTGCAGCATGACGGTCGCGTTCATCATTTTCTGTTGCTGGATCGTTTCGTTCTTCTTTAACGGAGTCGAAAGCGGCCTGTTGTCGATCGACCCAGTGCGATTGCGCCAAAATGTGAAACGTCGTGTGCCAGCAGCCTTGCGATTGAACCGTCTGCTGAAACATAGGGAGCGCCTGCTCGCGACGGTTTTATTCTTCACTAACGCAGCCGACATCGTGGGCTTGCTCTTGTTGACACGGCAGTTCGTCCGCGCTTTCGGCTACATCGGATTTCTGTTTGCGCTGTTAATCGCATTTCCGGTTTATCTGTTTCTGCTTTCGGTCCTCCCGAAATCGATTTTTCGGCGATTCCCATTTCGAGCTCTGGCACATCTCGCCGGCGTGCTGGAAGTCGTCTCCATTATTCTTCTGCCAGTGTTCGAATTAGGGGCTTGGGTGGGCAAATTGCTTTTGCCGCGGCGCGTGGCAAAACGTCCTCGACTGTTTGCCGCCCGGGAGGAACTCAAGCAGATCACGGCACAAAGCGAGCGCGAAGGTTCTCTCACAGCCATCGAACGCGCGATGATTCATAACGTTGTGGATTTCTGGAATGTTAAAGTGCGCGATGTAATGACACCGTTGTCAAAAGTCGTTGCCTTGCAACCAAACGCGTCAATTCAGGAAGCGACTGAACTTAGCGCTTCGTCCGGCATCGATCGGCTGCCGGTGATAACGCCGGGCGGTCAGGCAACCGGGTTGGTGAACGTTCTTGATATTTTGCTCGAACAAAATGGGCAGAAACCGCTCAGCAGTTATTTTCGGCGCATCGTTACGACAACCGAAGAGGAGCCTGCCTATCTAATCGCGCAGCAACTGCGCGCCGCGCGCCTTGGCTTGGCTGCGGTTCTGGACAACAAGAAGAATCTCTCGGGGATTGTAACCACTGAGGATTTGATCCGGCGGCTCGTTTCTTCCAGCGAGGCGCGAGTTTAATCCTCTGAACGGAGCAACACGTCCTCGTCACGGAGAATCCGGGCAGCACGAATGAGCGCGACGTGCGAAAAAGCTTGAGGGAAATTTCCAAGCTGCCGTTTCTCGCGCGGGTCGTATTCCTCGGAAAGAAGTCCCAGATCGTTTCGCAGGTCGAGCAAGCGCTCGAACAATTCGCGCGCCTCTTGCTTTCGGCCGAGGAGATACAAGCAATCCGCCAGCCAGAAAGAACAAGGAATAAAAACCCCTTCCCGGCCCGGTAATCCGTCCACCCCGCATTGCTCCGGCCGATAGCGCAGCACGAAGCCATCTTCCATTAGCTCGCGTTCGATGGCCTCGATGGTGTTCCGGACACGTTCGTCAGTCGCGGGCAAAAAACTGACGAGCGGTATGGTAAGAAGGCTCGCGTCCAAGGCATCGGAGTCGTAAACCTGCGTGAAGGCCTTCCTGCGCGGGTTGTATCCACGCTCGCACACCTCCGCGTGGATCAGGTCTCGAATTTTTTGCCAGCGACCATAATGCTCCGCGGCTGCGCATCCGCACTCCTCAACAAGTTTCACCGCGCGATCGAATGCCAGCCACGCCATCACTTTTGAGTGCGTGAAATGTTTTCGTCCGCCGCGTACCTCCCAAATTCCTTCGTCTGGTTTCTGCCAGTTTGATTCCAGGAATTTCATTAGCTGGACCATCATAGCCCAGTCGGGTTCTTCCAATTTGATTCCCAAGCGATCCGCTTGCCACATCGCTGCCAGCACCTCGCCATAAACATCCAGCTGAAATTGATTGGAAGCGGCGTTGCCAATGCGCACGGGCGCGGACCTTTCATACCCTGAGAGCCAAGGAATTTCGAGCTCATCGAGCCGCCGTTCGCCGCGAACACCGTACATGATCTGCATCTGCGCAGGGCTTCCAGCGACGGCCCGCAGCAGCCATGTCCGCCAGGATTTCGCTTCCTCGCGATAACCAGAACGCAAGAGTGAGAGCAAAGCGAACGTAGCATCGCGCAACCAGCAGTAGCGATAGTCCCAGTTGCGCGGGCCTCCTATTTGTTCAGGTAACGACGTCGTAGCAGCGGCGACCAGACCACCAGTAGGAGCATAGGTTAATCCTTTGAGCACGACCAGCGAGCGCATCACTGCGTCGCGCCATTCGCCTTGTCCCCGAAACTGCTCCGACCACTTTCTCCAAAATTTTTCGGTGTCGCGCAGCGCATGGTCGGGATTAATCGCCCTTGGTGGGTTCTTATGTGAAGCGAACCATGTTAGCACGAACGGCACCTTCTCCCCTTCGGTAACCGTAAACTTTGCAACGGTAGTTAAATCCTTGCCGTACGTTTCAACCGGCGTTCGCAGGATCAACCCATCGGGGCCTGCGATCGCTTCCAGCCCGCTATGGTCTTTCCGCACCCAGGGAACGATCTGTCCATAATCGAAGCGGACGATCAACTCCATCTGCATCGGAACTTTGCCTCGCAATCCTTCAACAATGCGAATGATGTCCGGATTCTCGCCGCGCGGCGGCATGAAATCGATCAGGCGCACCGCGCCGCTCTCTGTTTCGAGTCACGGCTCACTAATGCGCCGGTTTGTGTATCGCTGAGAAACGCATAGTCCTCGATTTTTGTTTTTTCCTTTGCCACTGACTCTTCTCCTAGTCTTGCTCCTGCTCCTGATCGACCTGATTCGTCTCTGCGAGGCTTCCAATCCCGTGACGCGTCAATCGGAACACGGTCCATTCGTCCATTGGTTTGGCACCAAGAGATCGATAAAATTTGATGGCCGATTCGTTCCAATCGAGCACGGCCCATTCCATGCGGCCGCAGCCGCGCTCGCGGGCGATTTTCGCGAGCTCGACGAGCAACGCGCGCCCATATCCTTTGCCGCGATTTTCCGGCTTCACGAACAAGTCTTCGAGATAAAGCCCTGGTCGCCCAAGCCAGGTGGAAAAATTGTGAAAGAAAACCGCGAACCCGACCGGCGACTTCCCCTCAAACGCGAGCAACACCTCTGCAGCTGGCCGTGCTCCGAATAAAACGTTAACGAGCTGTTCTTCCGTTGCACTGACTTCGTGTGGCGCACGCTCATAGGTAGCCAAGTCGCGAATGAGTTCCAGGATGATCGGCACGTCTTCCACATGCGCCGGACGGATCTGAAAATCTGAGTGCGTTTTCATTCTGTGCTGATTGTCGACGAGCCGCGAATGCACGCAACCACTACTAGGCGATCGAGATCAATCGACGCTGACTGGATAACGTCACTGCCCGACCGATGCGATCGAGACCCTCGGTGAACATTTCCGTATTCACGCCCATCCCGACGCGAAAGTGGTCGGGCATTTCGAAAAAGCGGCCCGGAACCGCCGAAGTGTGGAACTCGGATCGCAAAAGCTCTAGGAACGCGTCGACACTCCTCCCGCAGCTTTGGGATAGTCGCACAAATGACGTCGTGCCCCACTTGGTACGCGCAGCGGAAACACCTCGCTCGGACGTCAGAAAATCGTTGAGCAGCTTGCGGTCGGTTTCCACGACCCGGCGCGCTCTTTCGCGGAGCAAATTTAGATGCTGGAATGCAGCGGTGCTAAGGAGTTCCCCCGGATAAACCGCTGTCGCGCTATAGAGATCATTCAAGCGGCGCATTTTCCAAGTAAGATCGGGGCGTGCCAGCACCCATCCGCAGCGCAGGCCACTCACGCCATAAACCTTCGTCAAACTACTGGTCACCACGAACTGAGGCCCGAGGTGGAATGATGTTCGTGGCGTGCCCTCGTAAACCGCTTCGAGATAAACTTCATCGACCAGCACAAGCGCCCCAACGCTGCGTGCGATATCACCGATTTCGAGCAGAACCGAATCCGACGTGAGGACGCTCGTCGGATTATGTAGATTTGTAATTACGATGAGCCGCGTATTCGGCGTGATGCGCGGGCGAATCTCCGCTAGATCGATGGCCCAGCCATTTTCTTCCATGCGCCGGAACCGTTTCACATTCGCCTCCAAATAATGGGCGACATCGAGAATTGGACCGTAGGCCGGATGCTCGATTAAGACTTCGTCGCCCGGCTCAATAATGGCGGCCATAGCCAGGTGATTCGCCATGGAAGTTCCAGCAGACTCCACCACGCATTCCGGATCAACGCCGTGGTGTTTAGCGATGGCCGCCTGCAAAGGCGCGTAGCCATAGCTGTTCTCCCCATTAATTTCAAACTTCGTCAGATCCACTGGAAGTTCTTGCAAAGGAAAAGCACCCACGCCACTCGTCGCGAGATTGTATCGCGCTCGGCTCTGCGTCTTGGACCAATGCATGTAATCAGAATGCTTGTGTCTCATGAATGGGTGCATCTGAATCTGGTCCAAAAATAATAAACCGGGACAGCGGCGAGCATGATGCACAGCGCGACCGTGCTATTGCGAGGCGAAGCGATCACGGCGCTTACGACAATTCCCGCGCATGATAGAACAAACAGCAGGGTTGTGAACGGGTGCCCCGGCACGCGATAGTTAACAGTCTCCGAACCGGTGTTGCGCCGGCGAAAAATGAAAAGGGATGCCGCAGTCATTCCGAAAAAGATGAAATCAACAGTTACTTCGAAATTCAGGATCTCTCCATATGTTCCTGAGAGAGCAATAATAATGGCCGCCGAACCTTGAAGGACAATCGCAACCACAGGCGCTCCCGACTTTCCAGATAGTTTGCCGACGCTCTTAAAGAAAAGGCCGTCGGATGCCATCGCGTAGTACACGCGTGGAGCCGTTAACATGCTTTGGCTAAGAAATCCGAGAGTAGAAACTGCGATTCCGGCGGCGATCCATTGTGCACCGCGCTCGCCCAGTGCGATCCGCATCACATCCGAAGCGGGCGTCGTTGTTGCATCGAGCCCGGTCGGACCGAGCACGCGCAGGCACGCCACATTGACCGCAACATAGAGAACTACAACACCAGCCACGCCCATTAAGAGTCCCCGTGACAAATCACGCCGCACGTCACGCATTTCACCCGCAACGAAAGTGGCAGTCTGCCATCCACCGTAAGCAAAAGCGATCGGGACCATGGCCGCGCCGATGCTCTTCAACAGTCCAAATGAAGCTGGCTGTCCAAGCAACGCTCCTGATTTGAAGGAACCGTGGCCAAACGCAAATCCAATCATTACGAGTGCTGCGATTGCACCAATTTTTAACAACATCAGAGCGCTTTGCACATTGCTGCCGGCCCGCGCTCCAAAACAGTTGATGCCAGTTAGGGCGAGCAACGCCACAGATGCGACTGCGCTCTCGGTCCAAGCTGCTCCGGTAAGACCCCGAAAGTAAGATGCAAAAATGATCGCCACCGCTGCCATACCGCCGGTCTGCGTGACCAGGAGCAGTCCCCATCCATATACAAATGCGACCGCAGGATGATACGCCTCTCGGAGATAGACATACTGGCCGCCCGCGGCGGCGGGCAGGCGCGTGGCGAGCTCAGCCCAGATAAACGCGCCGCACATTGCGAACAAACCACCGACTACCCACACGCCAAGTATCAAAAATGGCGTATGCACTCGGTGCGCTACCTCGGAAGGATTGGCGAAAATTCCCGCGCCTATGATGCCGCCCATCACGAGCATGGTGGCATCGAACAATCCAAGCTGACGGCGTGGCTTTGAGGTCTCCTTCACTCAGCAACAAGGTTCAGCTTGTAGATTCTGAACTTGCGATTCGCTTCCATCAGTGCCGTGGTTTGCCGCAGATGCTCCGTGAACTCGGGATAATACTTCAGCCACCAAAACGTATTGGTGGTGAAAACAAGATGCGTGGCGCCACGACGACGTAGTTGCTCGAGATCGAGAATCGCCTGCTGACTGTTGCCGGGATTGCCATCGTAAATCGCGGCTGTCTCTAGGAAATGCCAACCCTTTCGTTGCGCATAATAAAATATCGTTGGGTCGCCCGTATCCGCGGCGACGATCAATGCATCAGACGCTGTAACTTTGTTTAACTCGAGACCGACATCGCGAAGTTGAGCAGCCGACGATTTGTAAAGCAGGCCCACGTAAAGGTAGGCAAGCACTGCGAAAAAGCCCGCAAGCAGGATCGACAAAGCCACTGCCGCAACATGTGAAAATGAAACTTTCGATCCGATGAATACACAAGCGGCCCCGGCAAATGCTGCAGCAATCGGCACGAGCGGTAGCTGATACCATGGATGCCGGTTCCCGTAGCCGACGAGAATGATGAAGAGAATGATCCCAGCCAGCCACCAATGGAAAAGGCCTGAAAATCTAGATCGCGGTGCAACAAATAAACCAATGAGCGCCATGACCGAGAGAACTGGAGTGAGGCTCGCGGTAACTGTCTGTCGCGCAATACCGCAGTACCATGAAAAATTTTCGATCCGGATTCCGCCTTCGCCGAAGAAATGGTATGGGCACGGCGATGACGATGCTGGTGGCCTTAACTAAAATCGAAAGCGAAATTGTCAGGGCAGCCAGAAAAAACGCTGTTGACTTGCCATCGTTGATCCAACGCAGGAAAAAATATGAGCCGATGAGCGCCAGACTAAGTGACGGGACGTCAGGCATGAACGAGCGCCCCGCGAAAACATTCAGTGGCGTAAAGCTATAAAAAAATGTCGCCCAAAGTGCCGCTATGCTGCCGAAGATTTCGCGTACAAGCAAAAAGAAAAACGGCAGCGAAACGGCGAAGACAATTACGGACTCACTGCGTCCAATCCACTCGTGAACGCCGACACATTTGTAGAAGACGGCCGCCAGGAACGGCAAAATGGGAAATTCCGTTCCCACGTAACCGGTCGCGCTGCCGGCCCAATCAATCTGCGGATACGCAAACCGAAAACCATTTTCATAGAAGTTCCGGGCAATGGCTGCGACATCGCTTTGTCGCCAGCTCCAGCGATCAATAAACGGCTGATTAATCAAAAGCAGCCGCACCGCCACGGCTAAGACCCACACGAGTATCGCGAGCTTGCTCGCTCCCTCTGTAGCCGTCGCCCTGTGGGCGACGCGCCGCGCGCGTGCTAAACAGATCAGGGCCGCGCTTCCCTCAGGGAAGCGGCTACAGCAGACACGCGCTGGTGTGCGCATCCTGGAAGCGTCTTGACAGCTCAGGTAAAGTCAATCGAGTACAGTAATCTCGAATCGCACAAAAGCGCGTTCGCATGAAATCAACGGCTCGCGTTTGCTCTCAGCTAGGTGCCGGATTCTTTGTGCTCGCACTGCTCATCATCCTCACAACTGGAATCGTGTGCGCGCAAAACGAACCGATTCTTGTGCCTGACGTGGTCGATTATCAGAAGTTGCTCCCGATCCTACCGGATGCGCCACCGGGCTGGACCGCTGATAAGCCGGAGGGCGCAACCGAGGATGCAGGAGGATTCAGGATTACCAACGTGCATCGCGACTATCACAAAGGCGAAGG
>QHNV01000037.1 GCA_003218535.1 Verrucomicrobiota bacterium | reverse complement strand
GGCAAGACCCATTCGGCGCGCGCGATGATAAGCCTGAAACGTCATTCCATAGTGGCGCTTGAATTGGCGGCGCGCCGTGGAAGGATCGATCGCCAGCGCCGCCAACTCCTTGTCTGTAAGCCGTCCTCCCGGAGCGCGGTCGACTTCGGTGCGCAGGCGCTCGATCAATTTGGGCGGCCGTTTGTCCGGGTCCATCGGCTGACAACGCAGACAGGGACGGTAACCGTTGTCCAATGCCTCGCTTGGCGTTGCAAAGAAATCTACGTTTTCTCGCGCCGGTTTTTTCGCCGTGCAAGTTGGGCGGCAAAAAATCCCGGTCGTGCGAACGCCGACAAAAAAAATTCCCTCGAAGCTCGGATCGCGCTTCAGCAGCGCGCGATACATCGTTTCGCTCGGAGGAAGAAGTTCCAATGTTCTCATGTATAAGATTAAGCACTCACGTCCATTGACGCATCGACGAAATTCGGGCGGCAAATTTTGCTCGCTGTAGCGGCAGGCGTGTCGCCTGCAGAATCTACATGGTCGCGGCCGACACGGCTGCCTCGACGTTGCACTTCACCCAGGAAGATACGGAGTCTTTTCATGCACGTAGAATTCGAAACGTGAAACAACCGCGGGACACGCTGCGCGCATCCACGAATGCGGTTTCCGGATTTTGAAAGAGCTTTTCAATCACTGACTCCGGCTCGTTCCCATTCACGACCTCCGCGTCGATCATGTCGAACTTTGAATTGTAAGCGCGCATCACTCGCCCGTTCCGAAAGTACGCGGGGTATTCATGCGTCGCGGCATAGCGCTCGCATGATTCTGCATGAACAAAGATCGGGCCGATCTCCGAATACGGATGACCGAGCGGGACCGCCGCGTAGGGAAAAAGAATCAAGCGCTCTCCGGGTTTTGCCCAGCGCAAGCAATGACGGCAGGGAAATCCATTCGGCGAATTCGCAGTCACGATCGCGTGATCTGGCGCGCAAGCCTTTGCTGCTCGTCGCGCTGCGTCTGCAACTTCACTGAGAAGAGGAATAATGCGAAATAGCGAACTTTTCATGAGAAAAGCTAAACGCACTGGCTCCATTCGTGCATCGACGAAATTCAGGCAGCAAATTCTCTATATTTTGTAGCGGCGGTCTCTGATCGTCGGAACTCATCCCGGCGCTCAGAGAGCACCGCTACAGCTACCAGCGATGATACGCGGGATGGCCCTCTCTCACGGCAACGAATGTTCCGCGGCATGTTGCGCAAATTTTGCCACCCGCGCTCAACGTTCCTTCAACCGTCGCGCGATCACCTGTTAGATCGACAACTTTTGCGGACAGAAAGACGGAATCGCTCGTCGAGGCAGGTCTCAGAAATTTAACCGCGTATTCTGCGGTCACCGTGCACGGCGGGCGATCTGCTTGCGCATGTTTCATCAGATGATAAGCCGCCGTCCAATTGCAGTGACAGTCGAGCAATGTGCCGATAATGCCGCCGTTCAACGCGCCAGCAAAAGCTTCGTATTTCTTCTGCGGCTTCCACTGAGCGACTACTTCGTTATTTTCCGCAAAGCTTTGGATATGCAATCCATCCGGGTTCGTCGGTCCACAACCCCAGCAGGTGCTGTTTGGAGCATACTCTTCCTGGAGAGATTGAGATTCTTTCATTGTGGCAGCGCTCTATTTATCATGCTGTAGGCTTGGCGAAAGCGGATGACCGGCAAAAAATAAGGAGGCTCGGCGGTCATAGACGGCCGATACAGTTTGAAACGTCACGCCTTGGCTGAAGACGCGCCGGGATACGGGCGCAACTCGTGCCCAATATAAAGGGAGCGCGGCCGGATCAGTCGGTTATGATCGTGTTGCTCGGTTACGTGTGCACACCAGCCGGCGACTCGCGACGCAGCAAATAGCGGCGTGTTCAACTCAGGTGGAAAACCGAGCATCCAGAATACCGGCGCAGCATAAAGATCGACATTCGCACAAAGATGTTTCTCGCGATCCATCACTTCTTCGAGCTTCTCACAAATGGGAATCCATTGCTCCTTTCCAGTCCGCTTGCCCAAATCTCGCCCGATCTCGCGCATCACCGGCACGCGCGAATCGCCCTTTTTGTAAACGCGATGGCCAAACCCCATCACCTTCTCCTTGGTCTCCAATTTTTTCATCAACCAGGCTTCCGCACGATCCGGCGTCCGGATTTCCTCAAGCATCTTCATCGACTCTTCATTAGCGCCGCCGTGCAGAGGACCTTTCAGAGTCGCGACCGCTGAGGTAACTGCTGCGTAGATTCCCGCGAGTGTCGAAGAGGTCACGCGCGCAGCAAAAGTGGACGCGTTAAATTCGTGATCGGCGTAAAGATTGAAAATCGTGTCCAGCATTCGGATTTGCCAATCCTGCGGAACTTTGCCCTCTAATTTGTAAAAGAAATTGCCGGCCTGTGTGAGGTCCGGTCTTTCCGGCACTGGCTGTTGATCATGCGAGATGCGCCAGCCGTCAGTGATCAGAGTGGAAACGCGCGCGATCAGGCGGATAGATTTGCGAATGTTAGCGTCATGAGAGTTGTCGCTCAGATCTTTATCGAAGGCGCTCAGCATCGATACGCCGGTGCGCAACAGATCCATCGGATGAGTCTTACTCGGCAGAAGCCGCAACATTTCGGTCACCGGACTCGGCAGCGCGCGCTCGGCGGCAATTTGTTGTGTGAACTCGACCAGTTGTTTGCCATTGGGCAACTCGCCGTTAAGCAGCAGGTAAGCGACTTCCTCAAAGCTGGCCTTGTCCGCCATCTGATGAATGTCATAGCCGCGATACATCAGCCCAGCATTCGGATCGACCCAGCAGATTGCCGTTTCCCCGGCAATTATACCTGCCAGCCCGGGGCTATATTCTGGTTTTGCTTCCTGATTCATCAGTGTGTTTCCATTACTCGCGATTAACAAACGTTCAACAACTTAGCGATTTACGATTTAATCGCGGCCCCACGCACCAACGGCTGGATCATAATCGAGCAGCTCGTAAAGTTCCTTGCGTGTCTGCATCTTGTCGAGCCAAGCCGATTGAGTGCCACTCTTTTTCAGTCCGCGCAGAAATTCCTCGCTTGCTTTCATCGACACGCGGAACGCGCTCATGGGGAAAATCACCATGTGATAACCGAGCCCCGCCAAATCTTGAAAAGAAAGCAGCGGGCTTTTCCCAAACTCGGTCATGTTCGCAAGCAGCGGCGCATTCACTTCGTGGGCGAATACTTTGAATTCGTCTGCACTTTGCAAAGCTTCCGGAAAGATCGCGTCCGCGCCGGCTTCAAGATAACGCTGCGCGCGCTCGATTGTCCGATCGAAGTTCTCTACTGCACGCGCGTCCGTTCGCGCAATAATGACAAAATCGGCATCGCGGCGCGCGGCCATCGCTGCTTTAATTTTGCCGACCATTTCCTCGACATCGACCAGCGATTTTCCAGCCAGATGTCCGCAGCGTTTTGGAAACTCCTGATCTTCAATGTGGCAACCAGCGAGGCCCGCCTGCTCCAGTTTGCAAATTGTCCGCGCGACATTTTCCGCTCCGCCAAATCCGGTATCAGCGTCGACGACGGCCGGAATCTTGACGGCGTTTGCGACATAGCCAGCCAACTGCGCGACTTCAGTCAATGTAAGTAGTCCAATGTCCGGCACCCCCGCGGTGGCGTTCGCCATTCCCGCTCCGCTTACGTAAACGGCGTCGAATCCAGCGCGCTCAACTTGCCGCGCCATCGCCGCATTTGGGACGCCGGGCAACATCACTGCTCCTTGCGCAATCAAATCGCGCAGCCTCCTGCTTTTGCTCATACTCTTGCCCGTCCTCGTAATCGATCTACTCCTTCATCAGGCACGCGCGCATCAATTCATCGACGCTCGGCGCTTCATCCAATTTCCACACAATATCGGCAATTTTCTTCGCGCGTCCCTCAGCAAGCTGCCGGTTCACCAACGAAAAAAATTTTCTTTCCACTTCAGAATCTTTCAGTGGGTTTTCTGCGTGACCGAGCGGATAATCCACACGCTTTGTTAAGCGCCGCCCATCGACAAGATCGATATGGACGATATTGGCCGCTGCTTCCGGATACATCGCGCTCAACTCCCTGTTGCGCTTTACCTTCACATTTTCCAGGAATTTCCAAATCTTCGCATCGGTAAACCGATCTGGTTCAAATTGTTTGCTCGTCACTTCGCCATCGAGTAGCGCGATAGCCGTGATGTACGGCAAACTATGGTCCGCCGTTTCACGCGTCGCCGGTTTCCACTTCTCCGGTTCGCTCCCGATGATATCCACCGAAGCATCGTGGCTCTCAATCGTCATCGAGCGAACCTGCGCAGGATCGGCAATTTCCTTTCGCAGAAATAACGCCGCTTCGATTGCGCTTTGGCTGTGATACTCTGCCGGCCAAAATTTGATGCTGGTCCGCAAAATCATCGATGCTGGTCCATCGCTGGTTTTGGCAAACGGCACGGCAAATTTCTCGGCAACGTTGCCTAACGAGACGCCTAGTTGTTTCTCGAAACCCATTTGTCCTTCGAAAATCGGTCCTGGGCCGGTCATTCCAGCACGTGCCAGCAACGCGGAGAAAACACCGTGCCGAGCAGCAGTCGCAAAGGCTACACCCTTCCAATGTGAGAGCTCACCTACCCGCGCCTGACGCATGGCGGCACCCGCTACGCCGGCAATGTTCACGGCCTGACGCGTCTTCTCGGGATCGAGTTTCATCAAATGCCCAGAAGCCAAGGCCGTTGAAAAACTGCCATAGGTCACGTGGTCCCAGCCGCGCGCGCGGATGCTGGCCGCATCGCAAAGGCGGCATTGTACTTCGTAAGCCAGCGCAACGGCAGTAATCAATTCGGCGCCGCTCGCGCCTACGCTTTCCGCCACCGCCAGTGCAGCAGAAATATTATCGCTCGGATGCGCTGGCTCTTTCGACAAATAAGTATCGTTATAGTCGAAATAGCGGATGCAGCAGCCGTTGGCGAACGCTGACCAATCCGGCGGCGCTTTGTGGTTCATCCCGATAATCGTCGATCCACGCTTTGCCGAAAATTCCGAGGCGACTTTTCGAGCGATCATGCAGGGCTCTTCATTGCACGCACCGAGCGCGCAACCAAGCGAGTCGAGCACACGCCGTTTGACTTCGTGAACAACTTGCTTGGAGAGATCTTCGAACCGGAGCGCGCAGGAGTAATCGGCAAGCTGATGAGCAAGTGTTTTGGACATGGAAAGAATTGAAACTGCAATCTGCCGATGAATTATTGCATCGGCAAGTTGTAGAGGCGCTTGTGACAGGCGCCTGGCGGCTGACTCATGGCAATCGATGCGGTTGCCCTGCAACTAAAGAACGAGCACAATCTTCTCGTGAGCGAATTTCAATTTGGCGGCGAATTTGTCTGGTACCCGACGCCGGAACTGATCGCGCAATCTAATCTTCAGGGCTTCATCGAAAAGCACGGCCTCGGTTCCTATCAAGAGCTGATGCGAAAATCAATAACGGACATCGCCTGGTTTTGGAACACGGTGCTATGCGATCTCAGTATCCAATTTTACAAACCATACTCGCGCGTTGTCGATCTAAACGAAGGCAAACCCTGGGCGAAGTGGTGCATCGATGGCGAAATGAATGTCGTTCACAATATGCTCGATAAATACGCCGGCACCGAGATCGACAATCGACTCGCCATTAAATCGGAAATCGAGGATGGAACGACGCGTACGCTCACTTACAAGGAATTACGTGAGCAAGTGAACGGAATGGGTGCTGCGCTGCATTCGTTAGGCCTCGGCAAAGGCGATGCCGTCGGCGTCTTCATGCCGATGGTGCCGGAAATCGTGATCGCAATGCTAGCAATCATCAAAATCGGCGGAATTTTTCTACCGCTTTTTTCCGGGTTTGGCGCGTCCGCGATCGTCTCGCGACTCAAAGACGCCAATGCCAACGCGCTTTTCATCGCTGATGGCACGTACCGGCGCGGGAAATTTTGCCCGATGAAACCAATTGCGGATGAGGCAGTGTCGCAGGTTCCAACGGTGAAGCATTTGATCGTCTTTGAGGCAAAAGAATCGCCGCAAGCGCAGCGCTTGCCCTACAAAACGCACTCGTGGCACGAGCTTCTACATCAAACATCGAACATCGAACATCGAACATCGAACACCGCCGCCGAAGATCCGATGATGATCATCTACACATCGGGCACGACAGGAAAACCAAAGGGCGCGGTGCACACGCATTGCGGGTTCCCGATCAAGTCGGCGCAGGACATGTGGATGGGACTCGATCTGCATCCGGATGAAACACTTTTCTGGATGACCGACATGGGCTGGATGATGGGGCCATGGGAAGTTTTTGGAACGTTGCTGCTCGGCGCAACGATGATGCTTTATGATGGTGCCCCTGATTTTCCGGGACCGGATCGTGTTTGGTCGCTAGTGGATCGGCATAAAGTGACCGCACTTGGCATTTCGCCAACATTAATCCGTGCGCTAAGACGTCACGGCGACGAGATCGTGCATCGGCATGACCTTTCCTCACTGCGCAAATTCGCGTCCACTGGCGAACCGTGGAATCCCGACCCGTGGATGTGGCTCTTTCAAAATGTCGGACGCGGAAAACTGCCAATCATCAACTATTCCGGCGGCACGGAGATTTCAGGCGGTATCGTCATGGGCAATGTGCTCACCCCAATGAAACCGTGCGCGTTTTCCGGGCCGCTTCCTGGCATGGCGGCGGACGTGGTTGATGAAAATGGGAAACCGATTCGTGGAAAAGTCGGAGAACTGGTGATTCGTGAGCCGTGGATCGGAATGACGCGCGGCTTCTGGCGAGATCCACAACGTTACATCGACAGTTACTGGTCGCGTTGGCCGGAAACTTGGGTGCACGGTGATTGGGCGGCCATCGATGATGATGGACTTTGGTACATTCTCGGTCGCAGCGACGACACAATTAAAATTGGTGGAAAGCGTGTTGGGCCGGCCGAAGTCGAGTCAGTCCTGGTTGCGCATCCGCAAGTGAGCGAAGCGGCAGCTATCGGCGTGCCCGATCCAATCAAAGGCGAAGCCCTTGTTTGTTTCTGTGTTCTAAAGACGGACGTTAATGGAGATGTCGAGCTTGCAAACGAATTGAAGAACAATGTCGCGCGCAATCTCGGCAAGGCGCTGGCGCCACGCGACGTGATTTTCGTGACCGATATTCCGAAAACGCGGAACGCCAAAGTCATGCGACGCGTCGTTCGCGCCGCTTACATCGGCGAAAAACTCGGAGACACGTCTGCGCTGGAAAATCCTGGGAGCCTGGAAGAAATTAAGCGCGTTGCCTCGGAGGTTAGGCTTCCAGCCTGATCCGGCCGGCAGCCTTCCAAGCTTTCGAAACGAAACGCCAAACTGGAAGCGTCGCTGTCGAGTCAGCCGAGGATGGCTAACATCCGATTACACCATTGGCCGGAATCGCCCGACGACTTTCTGCAAGCGACCGGTGATTTGGCCTAACGAGGAGACTTTCGACCGCTTCGAGCAAAGCCGGTTA
>QHNV01000036.1 GCA_003218535.1 Verrucomicrobiota bacterium | reverse complement strand
GCAGAGTTGCTTGCCGCGATCTGTTTTTTGAAACAGAAGAAGAGCGGGCTACTGGTCTGGGCTGCTCTCATGGGGGCCGCCGCGGCGGGGACACGACCGCAACTGTTTCTCGTTGTCGCGCTGATTCTTGGCATTTCGCTTAAACAAGGTTCGGCGAAGGCTAAAACATGGTGGCTTTCCTATACGCTGCTGCTCGCGGGTTGTCTGACTTGGCTCTTGCCAATGTGGTATCTACAGGCTCAACTCCGGCCGGGTGAGGCGCTCTGGCGAGTTTATCCCGAGCTCGTTTACAGCCAATGGCGGTGGCGCTTGAATATGCCTTCTATTTACATCGGAGCGGGCGATTGGAGTCCTCGATACTTGGCAATGCGCCTCGCCCAACATTTTCTGGGATGGTTCGGCGTAGGCCTTGGCTTTCTCCAGTCGCCAGTGATGCTTGTATTAGGACCGATAATTGCACTTTTAGGACTCGCTGCTTACTCGTTTCGACATCAAGAGTTAGAAGATCGGAATTTCTGGAAATTTCACACGCCTTGGGCGTTGCTGCACATCGCAATTATCTTTGTCTGTCTCAGCGGAAAGCAACGATATTACCTTGTCATTTATCCTCTGTTATTAGTCGCGTTGATGCGTGGCCTCTTGAAAATGCGCCCCCCTTGGAATTGGACTGCGCTGGTGCTGCCGGCTTTGTTTCTCTACGTAACGATTCCCGCGGCGATTCAAAACCATCGTGAAGAAGCGCCGCCGGTCCGACTGGTACGTTACCTCGAGCAACTCTACCCGCCTTCGCAGCGCAAAGACGTTGTGTTACTCTTCGTTAACGTGTGGCGTAATGCGGAGTGGTACGCACCGGAGTTCAGGACGTTTCGTGGCATTCCGCCGCCGGCCGAACTGCAGGAAATTTTGAACGGGGCGGTTGCCGTTTATACCGATGACGCGAAGGTGCCGTTGCCGGAGGGATGGCGCCGCGTGCCGCTCGCCACGTTCCAACGTTCGATAATTATCCACGACAAACACCATTTCCTTACCCTCTTTTTAATCGACCGTCATTCATGAAACGCATCTTTCTGAGTGGAGCCAGGTCGCGCTTTGGTCTGGCCAGCAAAGCGATGAACTTTATTGAATGCCCATCCAGATCGTTTTCTGGTCTCTTCTTAAGTTCACGGCTGAATCAAAAGCTCGATTCAGCCGTCGCTCTTTTTGACCGGCGCGAACCGGTGTGTTAGCCAAGTCCCCACCTTGATGGAGAATCGCGTCCGCCTGTTTTGGCCCATCGTCACAGCCGCGCTCTGCGTTGTTCTAATCACGACCTGGCTCGCGGTCCTGATTCAGAAAGGGAGCCTAACGAATAAAGACGAGTTCATGACCGGGGAGCGATCCCGCGAAATGCTGTTGCTCGGCGCTGTGCCCGTGCACGAGAACTTCCAACCCTCATTCCAAAAGCCGCCGCTGCAATACTGGCTGAGCGCATTCACCCTTTCGCATCTGCACAGCCGCGAAGTAGCGTTGCGTATCTGGCCACTTCTCTACGGCATGCTCTCCGCGGTTGCGATCGCCTGGCTGGCTTTTCTGCTCGAGCCGCAGCGACCGTGGCTGATCCCGTTTGCCGTTTTTTTTCTTGTGATGTGTCCGATTTTTTTGCCGGAAACATGCCGTGCCTTACTCGACGCCGGGCTGACTTTTTTCACCACGCTTGCACTCGTTTTTGCGCATCTGTCGCGCAAACATCCCGCTTGTTGGCTGGTTGTCGCCGCGCTTTGTGTACTTGGGGCGCTGCAAAAAATACCGCTCATCTTCTTGATCTGGATCGTCATTCTATTAGTCCGTTTTGCGAAGAAAGAAGAAAGAACAGCGCTGCGCAGTAGCTGGCTGTTTGTCGGTCTAGCTCTGGCAGTGGTTGGAATTTCGATCTGGCCCCTCCTGCAGGTCGCCAAATTTGGCATGCTTCCATGGCACATTTTCAGCCTACAAGAGGCGTTGCGCGAGCGATGGTATCTGGAAATACCGTTTCGCTTGATGACCACCTGGCCGTGCGGAGTTTTCGCTTTCCTCGCGGCCTTTTACTTCATTCGTGCACGACGATCGCATCCCGCTCTGACTGAATTGGCGATTATTTGTCTAGGGACCATTCTGCTCGGCGTCCTCTTTAATTTTCGTTCCGCGCGTTATGTGGTCCCGATTTTGCCAGCGTTGGCGTTACTGCTCGCGGTTTTTGTTCATTTGCTTTTGGAACGAAAGCGATGCGTCGCTACCATCACCGCGTTCGTCATTTTATTTTTGTCCGCTGTTGGCTGGGAAGTTAGCCGGCGGATCATTGATAATCGACGAAAGGATCATAGCGCACAGTTGCGCGTGGCTGAAGAGCTAGGTCGGCAGCAAAATGCCGAGACCCAGCTTGTCGTTGTCGATCCGGACAAGCATCTCTTGCCCGAGCCGTTTTTCCTTTTCTATGGAGACTTGCGCTTTCCCGTCACGCTCGTTTTCGTCGCCGACTTGCCACAAACGAAGCTGCAAACTCCGGCTGCAGGTGTGTGCGCGGTACGCGACCTACCGCTCCTGCAAAGTAAATTTCCCAACCTCAGCATCGCGCGTCGGTCCGGCGAATTTGTCTGTTGGAATGCTCGTTAATTGACGGCAAACCGATATGATGTAGCTCGGAGAATGCGAACACTTCGGTCTGGTCGCCATCCCACATCTCCAGATCGCCGAAGGGAAGGTGTGCGGTGAGAGCTTTACCATTGAAGTTTAGAGGGCCAACTCCGGGCCGTTTCCGTTATTTCCGTCGCTTCTTTACGCACGAGAGAAATTCGGACAATTTCGAACACCGTAACTGCGGAATTCTGCGCGAATCGTGCAAACTGTCTGATTGCATTTCCTCCTCGTTTCGAGTCTGCGAACACCCGCTCACCTTTCCGTCGTCACCATTTTCCAAGCCGTGAAAAGAGTTTTTATCACTGGTGCAAGCTCCGGCATTGGCCTTGCCATGGCTAAGTTACTTGTGGCGGAGGGTCACGAGACCTGGGGCACGTCGCGCAATTTGGGACGCATCCCAAAAATGCCGCGATGCCACCCGGTTCGACTCGATCTGGCCGACCGGCTTTCCATCGAAGAGGCATTCAACGCTGCGCTCATCGAAGCCGGCCACTTCGACGTTCTGATCAACAACGCTGGCGCCGGGCATTTTGACCCTGCTGAGCTCCTTCCCATGGAAACAATTACGAGCCAGTTTCAAATTCTGGTTTTTGGTCAAATCCGATTGATGCAACTTGCACTGCAGCACATGCAAGCGCGCGGAGACGGTTTGATCATTAACGTCACTTCGCTAGCTTCTCGGCTTCCAGTGCCATTCATGGCGGCCTACAACGCGGCGAAAGCCGCCCTGGCATCCTTCACCATGTCGATCCAACTCGAGCTAGGTAATTCCCGAGTGCATGTTGTCGATCTTCAGCCGGGCGATATTCGCACCGAATTTAACCAAGGTGTGATCAAAAGTGCCAAGACCGACAGGCGCTACGAGGCGAAAGTCACCAAGACTTGGGAAGTCGTCGAGCGCGTCCTGAAAAATGCACCCGAGCCGGAGCTCGTCGCCCGACATGTTCTCAAGTTAATCAACTCAAATCGACCGCCCCCGCGGATAACAGTCGGCGATGTTTTCCAATCGAAAATTGCTCCACTAATTTTTAGATTTCTTCCACAACGCGTTCGGCTGTGGGGCCTGAAAAGATATTACGGCCTATGACTCTTTTTCTTACTCCTACTCTTGCTCATGCTCGTCGACCGACCGATTACTGCGTATGACTCCTATCCGCGAGGCAGTGATCTTGATGGCCGGGGAAGGCTCCCGCCTTCGCCAAGGCTACGGCGGGCAGGCGCGGCTGCGCGGCGACGACAACACTTTGTTGAAGCCGTTCGTTCCTGTGCTCGGTCGTCCGTTAATTTGCTACACGGTCGATCTGCTGCTTCATGCGAGAATTAAAAGGGCCAACTTTGTTGTTGGTTACCAAAGCAATCGAATGATTGCAGCGGTTCAAGAGTTGATCCCCGCCGAGCTTGAGTCATCTTTCATTGAAAATCGCGAGTGGCAAAAACAAAACGGCGTATCATTGCTGGCAGCCGCCAGACATGTGACGTCGCCGTTTCTCCTCGCGATGGGCGACCATCTTTTCGACAATGCGATGGTCGATCTTCTCATCAGTTCTTCCGACCTCGGTCTTCTCAACATCGCAGTGGATCGAAAACTGAATTCCATTTGCGATTTGGATGATGCGATGAAGGTGCAGACACGCGGTAACCGAATCGTGGCCATTGGCAAGAATCTTCGCGACTACGACGCGATCGATACAGGGCTGTTTGTTTGCTCACTCGAAATCTTCGACTATTTCGAACGAGCGAAGTCCCGCAGTGGCAGAAACGACTGCAGCCTCGCTGATGGAGTTCGATTGATGGCTGGCAACGATAAAGTCCGTGCCATCGATATCGGCGATGGTTGGTGGCAGGACGTGGATACTCCCAGCATGCTGCGGCACGCGGAAAGAAAAATGAGCGCCGGCTACGAGTTAAATCCGGGTTGAGCCCGCCAGTTATCGAGCTGGCTGGTAGAGCGCGCACACCCGAGTGTGCAGGTCGCGTGGCAAGGCTTGTACTGGTAAAACTGCTCGCGTAAATCGGTGCGCGTGTAATCCATCAAACTTTTGGACCAAACGCTTCTAGTCTGTGAACACCAATTGACCTTTCCATCTTCATCAACGTAAAGGTATCGGCTTCCAGCTCGACATTTGAATGGTGCAGCGCCGTCGCGTACCAATCGTCTTCGGTAATTCGAAAAATCTACAAAAGTCTTTGGCAGCTGCCCGAGGATTTTCTCAAACGTTTTAACTTCGCCGTTACTGGATTTCATCTGACCGTTGCTGTCATGAAGAAGTAGCACGCGTCGAACAAAGCCCATTTGCTTGGCAAAAGAAAGGACCTCCTCGGCCTCATGGGGCGGACATGCGCCGAGAACGCCACTAACAATCACTCGAAAACGGGCATACTCACGGAGCAATTGAAGGCGTTTCTTCAAGTTAGCCAATACCTTCTGTGTTGTGTCGTTGGCCTGGACGCCATCAATAGAAATCTGCATTTCCTGAAGCCCTGCTTCATTGAGCGCTTTGATTAAGTCGGGTCGCAAGAAAAAGCCGTTGGAAATCATACCCGTGCGGAAGAAACCGAGTTTACGGCACCTTCGGATAAGATCGGGGAGTTGCGGATGCAGCGTGGGTTCCCCGCCCGTTAAAGAGATACCAAAAGTGCCCAGACTTTTCAATTTCCGAAGCCGTTCCTCCAGGACCTCGGTGGGGACTGGCTCGCTGACCTTGTCGTACTCCGAGCAATAGCTGCACGACAGATTGCAGCGGCGGATGATCACCAACTGCGCAAGAAATGGGCTGTAACGAAGTCGCGAAAAAATTCCCGGCGTCTCCTCAGGGACTGACCGCTGGGAATTATTCGGTGAGATGGAGCCGTTACTTTTTGCCACAAGGCGAAAAACGTAGCCAATGTAGCGGCTCAGGCCAATTTATTGTAACTAGTCCTGCGCCTTGAGCTGTTGCTCGACTTGCTCTGGAAAGTCAATCCTGTATCAATCTTTAGAACTGATGGTTAATGAATGCGTTATTTTGGCCGACAGCCCCGGCGCGCTAACTGAGCTTTGCGGCATTTCCACTCTGGAACGCCTGCTCCGTACACTGCAACGTTGCGGAATTAGACGCGCAACGGTTTTTTCCAGCACCCCCGACCCTGTTGCAAAGGAACTGGCTCGTCCCTCGTGGGCGAGAGCCCAACTGAGTTTAACGCTTCGCACCCGCGAAGCCGGACCGGTGAAGCTGGAGCAGATTGTCGATATCTGGCCCCGCAACTCTGCAGCAACTTCACTTCTTCTTGTTATTCCAGCCGGTTCTGTTTTCGATCCGCGATTGTTGCGCGTTCTAGCTTCGCAGGAGGCACCAGCGGTTCTGGTGGATTCCGGCGCGCGCCGGCCACGACTTCAGACCCTTATCGCGTCTGCGCCTGACACTGCCCGAGGTAAACTCTGCGGGCCGGCTCTCCTGGCGTATCAGTGGGCTTCAGCGCAGAACGGTCTTCTCGAGGATGCTCTGCGCAATGGCGTAGAGCGAAGTAATTTGACTGCTCTGGATGTCTCCGCCCAACCTTTGTACTACGTCTCGATGCGACGTAAGCTCAGGCCGTTTTGGTTTCCCGTGCCCTCGCCTTCGAATGAGAAACTGGCAAAACATGTTCTGTTCGACTCAATACAAAAGGGCACGCTCGATATTCCAGCATGGTTTCATGCTCCTATTGAAACATTCCTTGTCTCGCGTCTATGCAAAACTCGGATTACTCCCAATCAGTTGACGCTCTTATGTAATGTTGTTGCCTGGGTTGTCACAATTCTCCTAGCCACAGGTCACCTCGCCTGGGGACTTGGCCTTGCCCTGATTGTGGGTGTCCTCGATGGCCTCGACGGAAAACAGGCGCGCCTCAAAGTAGAAACAACCAAGAGCGGTAGAATCGAGCATTGGTTCGATGCGTTCTTCGAGATTTCCTGGTGGATTGCCATTGCCTGGCACTTCCGCGTTTCCGGGGAATTGCCTAGAGCGTTCGATTATTTGCTTCTCCTGTTAGTCGCGGAGACCGTCGATGGTCTCGCGAAAGCGAGCGTCTATTTCACCACCGGACAAGTCATCGATGAACTCGGCGCGTTCGAGCGCTTTGTCCGGCTGGTGGGCGGCCGGCGTAATGTTTACGTCTGGATTCTGACAATTGGATTTCTTCTTGGTGCGCCAGCGAAGGCATTCGTCGTCATGGCTTGGTTACAAGTGGCCACCGCAATTGTGCACCTACCAACCGCAGTTGGAAATTTCATTCGCAACCGCCACCGATTCAGTATTCGCTTACGCGGTCTTCGACGATTCGCAGCACTAGCATCTCGGCAATGCCGGTACGGCGATATTTTTCGATCACGCCAAGCGCGATGAGCCGCGCGGTTCGCGTGCGGCTCTTGTGATAAAGAAGTTTTAGAAGGCCGATTGGCAATCCGAAAGTCGTAAGCCGGCCATTGATATGACGCAGAGCGACGTTGATGTCCGGCACAGCCAGGATAAATCCTGCCGGCTCATCGTCGACTTCGGCAACCCAGGCAAACTCCGGCACCAGCAGCGGCTTCAGTTCTTCGGTCATGAACTCGATCTCCGCTTCTGTGAATGGCACAAAACCCCAGTTCTTTTTCCACGCCTGATTGTAAATTTCACGAAGCCGTCTACTTTCATCGCGGATATTGTTAAGGTTCGCTGGACGGATAACGGCGGGACAGCGCGTATTGAAACGTGTGGCAAGTCGTCGTAAATGTGTCACGGCCTTGGCCGGATCATCAAACCACCACGCGTACCAATCTTTGATTTTTGCGAAACCGCACCCCTCAATTAGGTCCCTGTAGTACGGCGGGTTATGTGCGGTCAGGATGGTCGGCGGAAACTGGAATCCATCGACCAACAGACCGCAGACGTAATTGGTTGAGTAATCGATCGGGCCCATGATTTCGGTGCGCCCTTTTTTCCGCAGCCAATCGGCCGCAGCATCAAAGAGCGCGGCTGCTACCTGGTGGTCGTTCATGCACTCGAAAAGCCCAAAACAACCGACGTTCGTCTGGTGCAGCGAATTATAATTCGGATCATCGCTGGCCATGATTCGGCCAACGATCTCGCTCCGGCGACTGCCGGACCGCGCTAGAAATAATGCGGCGTCACCGTGCAGGTAAAACGGATGGCGTTTGCGATTGAGAAACGCTTTTCGTTCGATGATTAACGGCGGCACCCAAGCCGGATCATTGACATAAATGCGCCATGGAAATTCGATAAATGCATCGCGGTCCCGGCGCGAGCTGACTTCTGAAACTTCAATCTTGGACACGAATCGAAAACGCCCTCTACGTCGAATTTCTCCATCGCTCCGCGACTTCCAATAGCGATTCGGCCATGTGTTCCTGGCGCGTGAGGAGATAGATGAGCAGCAGATTTAGAGGGATGAGTTCGAACCAGAAATAGTAAATCGGTTGCCCGATGAGCAGTAAGGCAAACAAAACCAACATCCGTGTGTTCGTCATCAACAGACCCCACCATTTCAACGTGGGGCTCGCCAAATTTCGATAACGCGTCCTTAACCAGTGGGGGATTTCGCCTTGAAACAATTGGCCGATCAACTCCCGCAATTTTTTCAGGTATCGCGCAAGAATTTCCTGTTGGCGCGTAAAATTTAAATACAGCGCGAGCAACAACTTTCTCCACGGTTCGCGACGCCAGTTCAACACGCGATAATCCGATTCCAAGAGAGAGGAGGAATCTAATATGGGTGCTGCCGGGGTTATGCTAAAATAAAGATACGTGCTGCGATAGTAGTCTGCCGCGGCTCCTTGCAACGCGTGGCTGATTCCAGCCGCAAGGGCGAGGAGAAAGATCGCAGGCGATGCGCCCTCGAGGAAGTAACGCAGAGTTAGATTCAGATACACGCTGAAAAATACAAGATGATCGGCAATACTGTCGATGATGCGGCCTTCGCGGGTCTCGCGATGAGTCAGGCGCGCGAGCTGGCCATCGGCATTGTCGAGCGCATTCGAGCAAACATGAAGCGCCATCCCCACGATGTTGACGCGCAAACTCCGATAAAAATAGAGATGACCCGCAATGACCCCAAAGAGTCCGGCAAGCCAAGTGACCGTCACCGGCTTCACTTTGAATTTCTGGAAAGATTCAGCTAGCTGGAAACCGAGGGGCCGGTAAAAATAAAGATCGAGAATCCCTTCAACCTCGCGTGCCTTGTAAGTGGCTTCGAGGCGCGAATGCGATTCGTCGTCCTGGTCCGGCATCAAACCTCGGCGCAGTCGAAAGCTCAGGCGCTCTGGGTTTGTAGCGCCGTCGGAACGAGCGTGTCCTCGAGAATATTGAGCGCCTCGTCCAAGTCCGCGCGAGTATGCTTGGCTGTCACGCACGCTCGAAAACAGATCCGGTTTTGCGGGACGGCTGGGTAATCCACCGGCGCAACCCAGAGACCGCGACGGCGCAGTTCATGACAGAGTTGATACATGCGCCCGCGATCACCGATTATGATCGGCATTACATAGGTTGTCGACGCTCCGGTATCGATCCCGAGGGTGTGAAGCTGCGCGTGAAAGTAATCAGCATTTTCCCAAAGCCGCACGCGCAGTTCTGGCTGGCTCGTGCCGAGCTCCAGCGCTTTGAGAATAGCGGCAATCACTACTGGCGGCAATGCACAGGAATAGACATATGGATGTGCGTAGAAACGCAGATACTGCAGCGTCTCTTTCGAGCCCGCGACGAAACCTCCTAGGGCGCCGAAAGCTTTTGAAAATGTTCCATAAACGAGAGGAACCCGATCTTCCACGCCAAAATGCTCCGCGGCGCCGCGACCATGATCGCCGCACCCCAGCATGGAATGGGCTTCGTCGATGAAGACGCTCGCGTCGTGAGATTCTGCAACATCAATTAACTCCTTTAACTTTCCGAAGTCGCCGTCCATGGAGTAAATGCCTTCTACGATTACCAATTGGCGACGGCCTTTTTGACGGCCCAGCGCCGCATCGAGCGAATCGGGATCGTTATGCTCGAATTTCTCCGCGCGGCATCGGGAAAGGACTGCGCCATCGCGAAGACTGAGGTGCGAGCGATTGTCCAGGATGGCCACGTCGGTTTTGCGGAGCAGGCCCGAAATCGTGCCCAACGCGCCGCCAAATCCGCTGTTGAAAAGCATCGCATCCTCGCGTCCGAGGAATTTCGCCACACGCCGTTCGAGTTCGCGATGTAGATCGGTCATTCCAGAGAGCATGGGCGAACCGCATGCTCCCATTCCGTGCGTCCTAAGCGCCTCATGCGCCGCAACCAGCACCTCAGGGTGATTGGCAAGGCCAAGGTAGTTATAGGAGCAAAGATTAATTACTGGCCGCGGTTTGCCGCCGTAGGTAATTGTGGTGCGCGCGTCTGCGCTCGCGAGCAATTCCGGCTCATACAGCTCGGCCGCCCATGAACCCATCTGCACCCACTTGGTGAAGCTGGGCGGGGCTTGCAGCGGATCGTTGCTCTCACCGAAAAGAAAATTGCTTAGATTAAATTTTGTCAGGTCCTCATTCATCGCGCTGCAGGTTCCTTGTCCAGGGTTCTCATTATCGCGCCGGTTGTCATTAGGAGCAAAGTTGCGCCCGGCGCTTTCGAGCAAAATTTTAATCCGTTGTCTTTCACTGTTTCCTTACGAAATTCCCAGGCAGCATTCGCACACTGCCATATTCGTATCGGGGCAGCCACTCTATCGGATTTAACATTGTGGACAAGACTTTAGTGCATTTGTAGCAACGGCTTGGCCTGCCGTGCTGAACCGGCGCGAATGCCGATAGATCGCTGCCTACTTTCGCGTTGTGCGGAAAACGTAGTCCCAAAGAGGCGAGCTAATGCCGAATCCTACATGATCATCTTTGTAATGATGACGGAGGTGATATTGCTTCAACCAAAGCCAAACGCCGCGCTTCATGGGGAAATGGTGTGTCGCGTAATGAAGCATGTCGTAGCAAACGTAGCCGAAAACGAGTCCCGCAAAGACGCTCGGCGCCAGATGCCCAAATATTAGAACAAACAGGCCGTAGAAAAGAAAGGCCAGCGGGATACTTACACTCGGCGGCATCACCAGCCGTCGCGCGTCATTTGGATAATCATGATGCACGCCGTGAATGATGTAATGCAACCGTTTTCCGAGGCGTGTCTTGGGTTCGTAATGAAAGATGTAGCGGTGGATGAGGTACTCGAGAAAAGAACTCCATGAAATCGGTCTCGAACATCCGGACTGTTTCGTTCTTTTTCGAGATGTAAAGCCGCCCCGCCATGGCTAGAAACTAATTGGCCGCACACTCAGATCAAGACCGCCAATTTGACTGGCTGCCGTGTCTGGAGCGGGTTGAGACTCCGTTTTTTCTTTCATTCGTTCAACCCTGGAATAGAGGCTGTATCGCTTATCAAAAACAAACTGCAAAAGCAAGCGGCTCCAAGAAGAGTGATATTTCAGATTTTCATAAAACTCCGGCGCCATGGCGCGCAGCTTTGGCAAGTTATTCCACGGGATGGATGGCAAATCATGATGCTCATTGTGATAGCCCATGTTCAGCGCTACTCGATTGATTGGTCCATAATAACTGAATGTTTCCTGGTCGAAATCATAAGTATAATGCTCCTGAATCCAGCGAGCACCCACCGGATGCAAGCCGATGGAAAACAAAAACGCGAATACGAGATAGAGGAATCCAGCCCAGCCAAAGAAGTAAACGATCGCTACATCGTATGCGCCCGCGCACACGAGGTTGATGGAAAACCAGCGGTCCCACATCTTAATCGCCTTTAGTCGTGGCGGGCGTGTCACTTGAAAAAATGGAAACAGCATGAGCCAAATCGCCTTCCGGTACCATTTATTACCTACCAGCCGCGCCTCCCAATGGTTCGCCAAGTCCGCGTCGTATTCGTAATCACCCTGGTGCGAATGATGTTTCAGATGATAAACACGAAAACCCATCGCGCCGGGAGTGAGGTTCGGAAGATCGGCAATGATGGCCACCATCTTGTTGCAGTTTTTCCTGCGGAATATGAGGTTGTGAGTGGCATCGTGAATGATGACGTAATTGGCATGGTTGGCGAATGCGCCGATGCAAAAGGCGATCAGCAGACTGAGCCACCAATAGCCGAAACCCAGTGTGCCCATCCCGTACGCGATCGCGGTTTGCATTACGGCGATTGAGAGGGCGATTAGCGCCGTCCACGGATTGCGCACCATTAATTTCCGAACTTCGGGATGCGCTTTGATGATGGCCCGCGCCCGCGCCGGATGCGGCTGATCAGATTCCGATTGGTAAAACGCGGCCTGCATCGACCTCCAAACCTACCACAAATGAACGCCTGGCTAAATAACTAATAGGCCCGGTGCTGAGATCAAGATGCCGCTGGAGACCTGGATCACCCTCAGGTGTTCGCGTTGCTCACGTCCTCAACGCTCATGATTCGGAACGCGGACACCTTGCGCCGATAAAGTCGCCCCCAGGCGTGCATTATCTCGACGGTTGGCTGGAAGAATTTCTGTGCGATTAGCGTCGGCACAAATGCGCTTAAGATCACGACACTGACAAGGACTGTGTACTGATTCTGGTCGATGATCCCGTTTTGCAAGCCATATAAGGATGAAATCGTTCCAAATGTCAGACCGGTGGCCATGAGGAGCGTGGTGTAGCTGGCTTCCTTGACCTTCATGTAGTGCAATCGAGCAAGCGGAAACACGCCTGCGATTTTGGTCACCATCTTTAGAGCCAGGAACACGCTGATCACCAAGAGCGAAGTCCACAGTGCCGGCAGCGAGACGTACAGGCCGGCCTTGATGAAATAGAACGGCGTGAAGATTGCAAACGCGATGCTGCGCATCCGACGCACGAGTGTTTTGTCGCGAAGAAAAACGCCTGCAACGACAAGACCAAGTAGATAGGCGGGCAGAACTGCTTCGCTTTTGGCTGTTGTGGCGAGACCGCCGAGAAAGAAAAGGATAAAGAAGATGAATTTTACTTCGGGCTCGCTCACCTGAGTTGCACCCAGGCGCGTGATGATCGATTGCGTCCAGCGCGGCATGAACCAAAGAACAATCACCGTCACGATGACGAACAGCAGCAGCCAGAGATTGTAGTTGGCAAACAACGTCCCCAGCGCCAGGACCGTCCCGAAATCGGTAATAAAGCACGCAGCCAGGATCATCTTTCCCATGGCAGTGTCGCTAAATCCACCTTCGATCATCACCGCATAAACAACCGCAACCGATGTCGTGGAAAGCGCGACCCCGGCGATTTGCGCCTGATGCAGGGGCCAGCCAAAAACGAATTGGGCAAAGAGCCACACGACGACAAAAGGAATGGCGAATGAAAGAACGCCGATCAGCACGCTCGCACGCCAATTTGCCTTTAGCGAAATGGGATCGATTTCTGCTCCAGCGAGAAACGTGAGCACCCCACTTCCGAGCAAGGCCAGGAAGTTAGTCCACTCCGTCGATTGCAACAAGTGATGCAGATGCCCCGTACTCGCACCGGTGCCCGCGATGCCGATGTGCAACGTGCCGCCCTCCAACCCGACAGCGAGATTACCCGCGACAACACCAACTAGAATTTCAACAAGTGCGACCGAGATTCCTGTCCGAATCGAGATCAGACTCGCGAACAGCGCAAGCGCCATCCAGACGGCGGCTATAAACCAGATGTTTTCGAGCATAAAAAACTCCTTCCGATTGGAAGGAGTCATCAGCTAAAGCGGTTTCCCCAAAAGCGGGAAGGCAAACTCCATTGCCTTGGTAGATCCTACCGGCTTGTTTGCATCGGATCAATCAAAGATTGAAAGGGATCACACCGGCGCCGGATTGAGCATCAGTTCACCTCACGGCATGCTCCCGCCCCCTGCTTCCGATTGATTGCAAAAACAAGCGTGGGAAATCCGCGAAAGACTGTTTGCTTCTCAAGCTTCATTCCGTTCTTCTCGGCGACACGTCGCGACGGCACATTATCAGGATGAATCAGCGAAATGACGCGTGGCAGTTTCAGTTCTGCAAACGCGTGGTCCCGCACTGCTCGCGCCGCCTCGGTTGCGAGTCCTTTATTCCAATACTCCGGATGCAGCCGATAGCCGATTTCGATTTCGCTTGTTCCATCAACCTGTTGATGAAAGAACCCGCTGTAGCCGATTAACCGATGATCGTCGCGGTGAATCACTGCAAATTGCGATGGAAGAGAGCGACGATCCCAGTCAATGAGCTTTTCTAGAAATGAAGCGGTCTGCTCTCGGGAAAAGACGCCGAGCGAAAAGCGCATAAAATCCGGATTCGCCATCAACTCCGCCAAAAGATCGATATCTTCGTTGCGGAACGGTCTAAGAATGAGGCGAGATGTTTCGAGCGTCATTTTGGTAGGGGCGGTTCGGGTGAACCGCCGCTACCTTATCGCCGTTGCGGTCAGGAGCTACCACAACATACAATTCGGCGTTGATTTTCGATTCATAATCGGGATGCCAACGAACGACGAAGAATACGCGCGACCGGCGCGGCCTCCAGATACATCCAGTTTGAACGAGATGCGCGAGGCGGCGAGCGAATGCACGGCGTGTCATCTTTACAAGCGCGCCACGCAAACGGTGTTTGGAGAAGGCCCAAAGAGCGCGCCGATTATGCTCGTCGGCGAACAGCCGGGTGATTACGAAGATGTCGCAGGCAAACCATTCGTCGGACCGGCAGGGAAAATCATGGATCAAGCACTCGAAGAAGCCGGGATTGATCGCAAGGAAGTGTACGTCACCAATGCGGTGAAGCATTTTAAGTGGGAGCCGCGAGGAAAGCGCAGAATTCATCAAAAACCAAACTCCCGCGAGATTGCTGCTTGTCGTCCGTGGCTCGAGGCCGAACTACGTCTGGTGAAACCGAAATTGGTGGTTTGTCTCGGCGCAACCGCCGGGCAAGCAATCTTTGGTCCTTCATTCCGCGTCACGCGCGAGCGCGGGAAAGTACTATCCTCAAAGCTTGCACCGCGCGTGCTCGCAACGGTTCACCCGTCTTCTTTGCTTCGGCAACCTGACGAAGAATCCCGCGAACGCGAATACAAACGCTTCGTTGTCGATCTTCGCGCCGCGTTAAAAGCAGCCGGCGAAGAATGATGTTCGTGCGACGATAGGGCGGTCCACGCGAACTCCCCGCAGGCGAACGCAAGCTGGTTTCCCTTGATGAAAAATTAACCACTCGTGTTACTCTTCGTTCACCGACGAACAGGGGGCATAGCTCAGTTGGTAGAGCATCTCGTTCGCAATGAGAAGGTCAGGGGTTCGAATCCCCTTGCCTCCATTTCAAAATAATAAGTCAAACGGCGCTGCCGCGAATCGATCGCCTAGCCGCTCGCAGGCCAAGCAGCCTTGACATACTAATCTCTAGGCGATTACCACTCGCAGGATGAATCCGCTGAACGCGAGCCGCCGCGAGCTCGATTCTGTCGTTGTTAATATCGAGCTGACTCTCGTCAGCATCATCCAAGGTGTTGCACTGTTTTTTCTGACGGACAACGCCCCGCGCCACTCTGTCATCGCGACATTGGGATGCGTTCCTTTATGTCGTCGCAGGTTTGTGGGTGATTTTTATTTTTTGGTCACGATCCGTCATTCACACGCTCACCCTGATCAAGTGGCCACTGGAATTCGGGCACAATTTCTTTTACATCGGTTGCGCCTTGGGCGAAGCGATCTTGTTCAGCAGGCTCGATCGCCCTTTGGCGTGGTTCAAGGTCAGCGCTACGTATGCGGGCGTTGTTTGGCTGCTTTTCATTTACGATATGCGATTGATTCGTGCACGCGTCAGTGAATCAACCAACGATGCCGAGCGAAATCTGTACGCGCGCGCCCGGGGCGATCAATTGCTCAATATCTGGTTACTTGTTCCCTTGCTTTTCCTTTTCAACCTCGGTTGCGCCGTCGCCATCTGGACCCGACCGGATTTGTTCCTTGCTCGCCGCGGCCATGTTTGGTTAATCAGCGCCCAGTTAATCTCGTTCATTGTCTATCTCGCCTACATCGCTCGTTACTTCAAAATAATCGCGCCCCTGGTCTTGCGGAGTCGCCAGGGAGACTAACCAGCATCCTTTGCGCTCCGAGTGGTAGTGAACTTCCCGTTGTAGTTGTCCACGACGACAAGACTGCCAACATTTATTCGGAGTTTTTCTGCAAGCCAAGGCTGTATAACCACGTTGAGATTCTCGCCGTCAATCTCGCCAATACCGCGAGCAAGCGGCCCAAGTTTGTCACCGCCTGCTGCCAGCGAAATCTGGAGAGTCAACCGGCCGTCAATTAGTTCGACTGGACCTTCAAGTGAGATTTTTTCGGACATGGAAGTGTTCTGAAGCCTAACTACGATTCGACAAAGTCTATTTCGCCTATTTCGGCCTTTCTATGGGAAAGGCTCTGCCAAAACCATGGCTTCTCCTTTACGAGGACTTTCGACCAGCACAAGCTCGATGCTATCTCTAGTACTCAACTTCGAAAGGTGAACGGCATTCGCATCCGAACTACGACCGGCTGGCCATTTTTGCGCGCCGGGGTGAACTGCCAGTCTTGCACGGCAGACATTGCTTTCTCTGCAAATGAATAAGCTGTGGCTGTAAGAACTTCGGCGGTGTGTCATACGCACTGGGAGGCGTAACGGGTGTGATGTAAGTCGCGACTTGTTTTTCGGGCATCGGGTTGCCTTCGATCGCCAGATTTGGCGAGGAACAATCGCAAAGCAGCAGCGTTGTTACTAGACTGAGCGCGGCAAAACTGCGATCAACGAGATATTGGCTCATCATGAGAAGTCTTCGAGAGAACGGGCTTCAGCTTTGATCATCGCGGGTTTTGCTGTCGAGGTAAAGCAGGACGAAGGCGATTCCGAGCAACGGTTGGAGAATCCTTTGCACAAGATTCAGAGAGAAGCTGAAAATATCGAAGCTGTGAGCTTGCTGGGTTGCGCTAAGCTGTTGTAGGAACGCCTGCGGATCCTGCGTCGTGGTCAGCTCATTGAAATAATGCCGCAACGTTGACCACTCGGGCCCAAGCGTGATCGCCAGCACAAACGCCGACCAGATTGAAAAAAGCAAAACGCCCCGCCAAAGCGGACGTCGATACCAGGGAAGGTCGCGCTCACTGCGCGCGAGTTGTTTGCTTTGGCGCAGAGCGCCAGCGGCCTCCGAGTCGGCGAGAACAGCGAATTGCTGCCAGAACAAAAAATTGACGAACAACCGTCCGATCATCCAGACCTGAAAAGCAAGCAGCGCGAGCACCAGTAAGACCGACAGCAACGAAAGAGGGCCGGTCATGATCATCCAAATGATCAGCAGCGGAAGTGCCGTCCAAAAAATGTAGGCGCCATAGACAAAAATGCACAGCGTTGCGACACGCGGCCAGAATCTGACGGCTTCGTTCAGGGCAGCGACAAAGCCGATGCGCCGTCCCGCAGCAAATTCAGCACTGAGAATTTGAATACCGGCGATGTAAATCGGCCAGAGCAACATTGTGACCAGCATCATACAAAAGCCAAAAGCGCCTGCGGCAACGCTGCGAAGATCGAAATTCATATTCGGCGCAGTCTGTAGCCATACGCTTGCTAGCTGACCCGACACCGACGGCAGAACCACGAGGAGCGTGAGCGAAAGGAATTGAACGAAGCCTTTTCGGTAAACCCGGAAGGTCTCGACCAAAATCTGCGCAAAACTGCGGCGTTGTAGTTGTGCTGGCGGTTCGGCCAAACGCTCGGCGGCTGACACAGTTGCCTCTACGCCGAACAACCCTGGAATTTCCGCCGCGGTAGTCCAGGGAGTCTCCTCCCCCTTGCCTCCGAAAGGTTTCGGGGCCGGATCGACATCTACGCGGCGGGCTTCGTTTTCAGGAAGCAGACGCCCTTCCGTTTTCCATTCCCGGAGCGTTTCAATATCCGCAGGACCGTATTCTTTGCCCAGCACACGAATGATCCATTGATCGGCCATTTCACTCATCTGAGCCGAGTCATGTTGACTTTTGGCTGCAACGAGCGTTAGAGCGGCGCTGCGCTCTTGACCACGACGCGCATTCCGTCGGTTTGGATAACCTTGACCGGCGTTTGCGGAGCGATGAATTCGCCCTCGGTGACAACATCGACAACGTGATCGGCAAAACGCGCTTTGCCGCTCGGTCGCAAAACCGTGACCGCCGTGCCGTGCGTTCCGGGTGTGAGCGCCAGTGCAGTCGCGAATTGTCGCGGCGTGCCAGCAAGCGATGGACCCGGCGGATTTGAATCGATCAAGGCGAACCGCCGGTAAATGCTCGTACGCGGCAGATAACGCGCAAGCAGGGCGATCACGATGAACGAGCCCACAATGGCGATGAACATGTTGAGCAGCGGCACGGCGAGCATTTTGCCGGTCGGGAAAAAGTTCTGGCCCGGATAATGATCGACCATCGTCCAGAGCAGCGAGGCTAGCATGAGAAAAACGCCGACGACGCCGAAAACGATCGTTGTATGTGCGAAGAAAAGAATCTCGATCAAGACGAGAACCATTCCGAGAACAAAGAGCGCGACGACTTCCCAGCCGGCGAGCCCAGCCAGATAATGCCCGAGGAAAAAGAGCGCGAAACAAATCGCAGAGATAACTCCGGGCCAGGTCGCACCCGGGATTTTAAACTCGAGATATGCGCCGAGGATTCCGCCCAGCAGAAGCAAAGGCGCAAGCGCGGTGATCCAAAAAGCGATCTGCTCGAAGCCCGTTGGTTCGATTGCTGCCACGTTGCCTGTGAGGCCGGCTTTCTTGGTTAGATCGGCAATCGAATCGACGACGCCTTCCGCGAGCAACGGTTTGCCGTTGATCCGTTCGGTTGCTTCCTGGGAATTGAGAGTGAGGACTGCTCCCTTGGGATGAACGACGCGGTCGCCGATTTTTACTTCCTTGTCCTTGTTCATGAATGCCTCGGCTACGTCGGGATTATGCGCGTTCTTACTCGCGGAACCCCGAATGAGTGCAGACCAATATGAAATTGTCTTTTCCTTCGCGGTAGCCGGAAGGTCCTCGCCGGTCGGAAGGATCGGCGCTGCGGCGCCAATCGCGCTTACCGGCGCCATAAAAATATGCTCGGTGGCGATAGCGATAATCGCGCCCGCTGAGCCAGCGTTTGTGTTGATGAACGTATAAGTGGGAATTTTCGTTTGATTGAGCGCGTTCACGATATCGGCCGCTATATCGAGCCGGCCGCCATATGTGTTCATCTCGAAAATGATCGCGGAGGCTTCGTTGCTTTCGGCCATTTTCACCGCGCGCCGCAAAAACGCCAAGAGGGAAGGCGCGACTTCTCCGCGTAGTGGCACCACTGCCACATCCCCCTTGTGGATGGCATCGCGAGCTTGACCGGTCGCTATTCCCATCAGGCAGCAAACCAAGGCGAAGATCGATAATTTCTTTCTCATCGCTTGGACATAGACCGCCACTGCGTAAGTTTGCCATCTGCCTGTGGCAATTCCATCAGAAACAATCGAGCAGATCGCGGCTGCGAACGACATCGTCGAAGTGATCGGTTCGTATTTTCCGCTCAGACGCGCGGGAGCGAATTTCAAAGCGCTCTGCCCGTTTCACCAGGAGAAGACCCCTTCGTTCTTGGTTAGCCCCAGCCGGCAGACGTTCCATTGCTTCGGCTGCGGCGCGGGCGGGAGCGTCTTCCGGTTTGTGATGGACTACGAGCACGTCGATTTTCCATCGGCAGTGCGCAAACTCGCGGCGCGAGTCAGGATCACGGTAGTCGAAAAGCGTGGCGCTGTGGACGAAGATCGACAACATGAGGCGCGTCGGACACTGCTAAAATTGCATGCGGAAGCCGCGGAATGGTTTCATGAAAATCTGATCAAGAGGGAAGTCGGCGAGCCGGCGCGGAAATATTTGAAGCAGCGGGGGATCACGGCGGAGATCGCGAAACGATGGCAGCTGGGCTACGCGCCGGATGAATGGGAGGCGTTTGGCAGTTGGGCGCGCGAGCGAGGCTACGATGTGCGCGGCCTCATTGCGAGTGGGCTGGTGAAAACGAAGGACGAAAACGACTCGCCCCACCCTCAAACCTTAAACCTCAAATCTCAAAAGTCCTACGATCGCTTTCGCGGACGGATCATATTTCCGATTTGCAACGATGTCGGCGAAGTGATCGCGTTCAGCGGACGGCTTCTGAAGGACGAAGAGGGCGCGGCGAAGTATTTGAACTCGCCAGAGACGCCACTATTTAGGAAGGCGAGCGTCCTGTTTGGTCTGGATAAATCCAAGCGCGCATTGATTGAAACGAACTGCGCGATTGTCTGCGAAGGCCAGCTCGATTTGATCAGTTTGTTCGAAGCGGGAATTACGAACGTGGTCGCGCCGCAGGGAACCGCTTTTACGGAAAACCAGGCACGAATCCTGAAACGCTACGTGGACGAAGTGGTTCTGTGCTTCGATTCGGACGCCGCCGGAACGAAAGCAGCTGAGCGTTCGCTCGAAGCGCTGTTGCAAAACGATTTGATCGTCCGGGTGGCGGAGATGCCAGCGGGCGAGGACCCCGATTCACTGGTTCGCCGGGAAGGAAAAGAGGAATTCGAAAAACGAATCGGGGCGGCACGCGATTTTTTTGATTATTGGATCGACCACGAGATCGCGGCTGTTGATTTGCATTCGCTGGGCGCAAAGGTGCAGGTCGCGCGCCGGTTGGCGGAAATTATCTCGCGAGTGCACGATCCGCTGTTGCGTGGGGAAGCGATCAATAAAGCATCCGCGCGACTCGCTGTTCCGGCTGTAGATTTCGAAACGCTCCTACCAAAGCAATCCCGCTGGGCCGAGACTCCGCGAGAAGCTCCGCCCGCCGAAGCTTCATCGCCGGGCCCACGACACGAGATCGCGATGCTGTGTCTCCTGGCGTTGCGAGATGAAGCAGCGCGAAATTTTCTTCAGGTGCAAAATTGGCGCGAGGTTCTCGAGCAAGTGCCGGACGCAGAAATTCTCATCCGCATTCTTGAGAGCGACCTGCATCCCGACGACGCAGCTTCGCTCAACGCTTTTATGGCGACGCTCGCCGCAGCGGAGGAAAGGCTGGTTTCATCGTGGCTATTGCAGCGAGTACCCGCCGCAGCCGGAGCAATGGTTGAGGAATGGTGGCTCGGTATTCGTCACCGCGTCCTGCGGCGTCAGCTCGATGTGGCCAAGGAGCGAATCAAGGTGGCCAAGCTCAGCACTGGTGATATCGTAAATTTGCAGAAACAAATTCTTGACCTGCAACACCAACTCCACGAACTTTGCCGGCCCGCCAGCATGGACGGCAGTTAAATTGCCGATCCACCAACGCAGCAGATCGAAGGTCTCAGTCAAATCCTTAACCCCACAAACTTGGCCAGGCATTCGAAAGCAAAGGGACGGAGACGACAGTCGTCGGCGCGGCGGCTCAAAGGCGACCGATTTCGCCGTGGCTCATTACGAAAGTATTCCGCTGTTCGGCGAAATCTCAAGAGACTACCAAAAATCGAGGGTCTCAAAGCGCACAACGTTGCGCGGATAAAGCCGCGGCAGCGCAATGGCGCGCTACTGGCAGGGCTGCAGAACGAACCGGAAATAGCCGCTCTGCATTCAGCAATCGAAATTCAGGCTCGCATTCGTGAACTGATCAAGCTGGCGAAGGAGCAAGGTTATCTCACCTTTGATGATTTAAACGAAGCATTGCCGGAAGGAATCACCGACGCTGACGATCTCGATCTCATTCTGACGCAGCTTCGTCGCATGGAGGTCGACATTATCGAGGCGTCGGAAGTCGATCGCTACAAGGACGGTAAAAAAGACGAGGAAGAAGAGGAAGAAGAGGAAGAGAAGACGGAGGTCAGGTTCGAAACCCTCGATGATCCGGTACGGATGTATCTCAAGCAAATGGGCCAGGTGCCATTGCTGACCCGGGAACAGGAAGTCCAGATTTCTAAACGAATCGAGGAAGCTGAGGACATGGTGCAGAAGCACATAAATCGGTTTGGCTTCACTGCGCGTGCTCACCTCGATTTGGCCGGAAAACTGCTCGAGGGGAAAGAACGATTCGATCGCGTTATTCTCGACAAAAAAATCGAGAGCCGTGAACGCTACATGAAAAAGCTACCGCGCCTGTGCAAACAAGTGGAACGATTGAGCGCCTTGATCAGCCAGCAATACTGCCGTCTTACGCGCAACTCTAATTCCCCAAAGGAACGATGCAACAGACTCAAGTCGCTGCAAAGAGGGATCGCTTCGCTTCAACGGATCTATCCCAATTTTTATTTCAAGCAAAAGGTCACCGAGGAATTCGTTCACTTGGCCGACGATGCCTATGACACGTTGCGTTATCTTCAAGGCGAGATCGCCAAACATCTGCGCGATCGAAAAAAAAGGCTGCACCTCGAAAACAAGGTCCGTGAAATGGAAAAAGATCTCTGGCTTCCCGTTTCCGAATATGCCGACGAGTATCAGGCGTTGAAAGGCTGGGCGCGGCAGGCCTTGCGAGCTAAGACAGAAATGGTGGAGGCGAACTTGCGCTTGGTGATCTCCATCGCAAAAAAATACACTAATCGCGGCCTATCATTTTTGGATTTGATCCAAGAAGGGAACATGGGGCTAATGAAAGCGGTCGAAAAGTTCGAGTACCGCAGGGGATACAAGTTTTCCACTTACGCCACGTGGTGGATTCGCCAGGCCATCACCCGTTCCATCGCCGATCAGGCGCGAACCATTCGGATTCCCGTCCACATGATCGAGACGATCAACAAACTCATGCGCGTGCAAAAACAGCTCGTCCAAGAATACGGCCGTGAGCCAACACCAGAGGAAGTAGCTGAAGAAGTCCTCTTGCCGGTCGATCGGGTGCGCGCAGTCTTGAAAATGGCGCAGCAGCCGATCTCACTTCAATCGCCAGTAGGCGAGAGCGAGGAGACAAATTTTGGCGATTTTATTGAAGATAGGGGCGCGGAAAACCCGAGCGATATGACAGCGATTGTTTTGTTGAAGGAGAAGATCAAGGATGTACTGGAAACCCTGACCGATCGTGAGCGGCAGGTGCTGGAGCAACGGTTTGGGCTGGTGGATGGCTACAGCCGAACGCTCGAAGAAGTAGGTCGCCAGTTCCAAGTCACCCGAGAGCGTATTCGCCAGATCGAAGCCAAAGCACTGCGCAAAATGCGACATCCTACCCGGATTCGGCAGCTCGAAGGTTTCTTGGAAGCGCCGGGAACGTAAATATTGATTTTGGCGCCCGTTCCCAGCGCAACTTTCAGCTGTATGGGTAGTTCAATTTTCGGAAAGAATATGAAACCCGAAGATGACCAGGAGTTGTGGGATCTCCTCGGCCGCGTAGCCGGACCAGAGGTTTCGCCCTTCTTCGCTCGTAACGTTCTGAGGCAAATCCGTGAGGCACCGGAAGCGAGCCGTTTCGAGCAAGTGCGAAGGTGGATCAGCTTGCGCAGGCTCATACCGGCAACGGCCTTGGCCGCTGCGGTGATTGTTTCGATCATTGCCGTTCATCATCCTGTGGTGCAAAGGCCTTCCGAAAAAGAGCCGGATGTGGTTGCAAAGATCGATCCGCAAGACTTTGAAGTGGTCGCCGACCTGGATGACTTGCTCGCTTCCGATGAAGTCAGCTTGTGGGACGAAAAGCCAACCTTGTAAAAGTAATCGTCGGTTTGTGTATCTACGCTTCGTTGTCGGCTCCGGTGAAGGCGCAACCGCAGCGAGCCGGGCCTCGGCAAATGGGGCCTTCTTCACACCGACCGCCACCAGCGCAGAGTGTACGTGAACGCTGGTCTGCGCTACCTCCTGCGGAGCGCCAGGCTTTTCAGCGAAATGCGGAGCGTTGGATGCGGATGAGTCCTGCGGAGCGCGACCTTCTACGGGCACGAGAAAATTGGCGACGCGAGCAAATCAGGCGGGAAACGGAAGCGGCCTTGCGCCAGTCCGGCCTATCGCTGGATCCCCGGAGGCGTGATTTGTTTGAATCACGCTACATGCAGGAGCGGCGCAGAATGGAGCAGACGCTTCGGCGCCACATCGAAATTGAGCGACAGCAACAACTCCCAGCTTTGATTCAGCAGTTAAAAAGGGAGTTGCAACTTGAGGAGCCATTGAGCGCGAGTCCTCTGCCCAAGGCAACAGAGTCGCCTAAAGGCAAGTAAACTGCTCCGGTGTGATCACGAAGGCGTTCGGCGTCCCGTCTCATTAATTGGTATTGCAAAAAGCTGGCTCGAATTGCTCTCGAGCCAGCTCGATTGATTTTTTCGATCCTACGTCAGCTTAGTACCTGTGATAGTACCGATGATGACGGTGGTGGCGGTAGTAATATCGATGTCCGCCGTACCAATAGAACGAAGGCCCATAATAGTAGCCATAGTACGGATAGCCATAGTACGGATAAGGCCGATAATAGGAATACGGATAATATCCATAATAACCCGGGAACCCGACTCCTATACTAAACCCTACGCCAGCGTCAGTGCGCTGGGCCGGAATAAAAGCGATTCCCCCTGCCACCAATGCGATCAAGAGAACTTTCTTCCAGTTCATTATTCTACCTCCCTGTTGTTTTCTATCCTACAAATTAAACAATTAGTACGACGAAAGGTTTCCGGGTTTATTCGGCCCTGTTCAGCTTGGGCCAGGCGGTCACGCAGACATTTTGACCGATGCGTCTGTAAGAGATGCGATCAAGCTTCATCGCTTTGATAGTGTCGCCTGCTCCGACGCCCGCAAAAGCGATCACTGGTCCGCCAGTTAAAATCGGGCCGAGATAAAGTTGGATCTTATCGATGAGACGTGCGTCCAGCGCCTGGCCGAGAACGTCGCCACCGCCCTCGATCAGCACGCTCGTCACGTTCTTTTTCCCGAGATCTTTCAACACTACCGCCAAAGATTTTCTATTGTAAACCAGCGTGCGCCTGGCGAACCGATCGGAAAACAAATGAGCTCGCAATGGCAGGCGACCCGAACGGGTCAGGATCACCCGCCAGGGTTGTCGCCGCGCGCGCACACCGCGCACAGTCAATCGCGGATTATCTGCTCGGACTGTTTCTGCTCCTACGATAATTGCGTCCACGCACGCGCGAAGTCGATGCGCGTCTCCGCGAGCGGCAGTGTCAGTGATCCAGCGCCGCTCCCCGGGTCGCCGCGTCAAGCGGCCATCGAGGGACATCCCGCATTTTGCGATAACGAAGGGTCGCCGACTCACAACCCATTTGTTGAAAGCCTCGTTAAGTCGCGCGCACTCCTCAGCCAAAATGCCCTCGCGGACTTTAATTCCCGCAGCTCGCAATTGTGCAATGCCTCTTCCCTGGTGGCGAGGATTTACGTCCAACGCGCCGACCACTACTTCCTTTACGCCGGCTTTAATGAGTGCATTCGTACACGGACCAGTCCGGCCAATCGTAGAACAGGGTTCTAAGGTAACATAAAGGGCCGCGTCCGCAGGCACGGTGCCGGTGAAATTGCGCAGGCATTCAATCTCGGCGTGTTCATGGCCTGCTTCACGGTGGTGTCCCTTTCCGACAATCCGATTGCCCAAGACCAAGACCGCTCCAACGGCAGGATTGGGACTTGTTCGGCCGAACGCCTTTTGCGCTTCCTTCAGCGCGACACGCATGAATTGCTCGTCCCGTTGCGCCGAGGTCGTCATCGTAGAAGGACTAGTCGCCTTCGTTTCTGCGGGCAACGTTTTTTTACGTGGAGCGGAATTGTGCAACCATCTCGCATCCTCCCGGAAATGACCGAGCTGGCTAATCAGCGCGAAGATCGAGCAGGGCCTTGTGACGTTGACTCTCCCAAAGCCGAGCACGTCAAGCCGTGTAAGATCGCCGTTTCATAATCTCTAGTTTGCTTCTGCCGCAAAGGCCGGGACTACG
>QHNV01000266.1 GCA_003218535.1 Verrucomicrobiota bacterium | reverse complement strand
ATTTTGTGAAGCGGGCCCCGCGCATGTCGTTGCAAACCTGCTAGGCGACAGCGATCTGAATAGGCGGGCGCGCAGCGTTTTCTTCTCCCGTCTAAGGCCAGGACCTCCCATTGTTAGGAACTCCTCCTCCGGGGCCCCCTGCCGGACTTGATCCCCCTAGACCAGCCTCTCGTGGCACAAAATCAGTAAAGCCTCCACCGATAAAAGGAAGGATATTGATCGGACCTACGCCCATGACCGGGCCTATACCCACGATACCACTTGGGTCTATTGGATCTATCACACCAGGTTTGTGGGGTCCATTGGATGGCAATGAAGAAGGATCAATCGGTGGCGACCCGAGATTGTCGTTAGGATTCAAAGTACGCTTGTTCTGCATAAACTTCACTTCGACATTTCCCGGCGAAGAAACAGGGAGCCCACCACCGTGAAGGAAAATGGGACCAGAGTCCGAGTCAGGGTTCGGCATAAATTTCCCTTTTAGATATAGACCTACGCCATGTCCCGTATCCTTGGGATCTGGGTCCCCGCCGGGGCTAACTCTCCCGACCGGCGTATCCCACCCAAACCTAGGAGCATCCAAAAGAGCCTTATAGGTTGCGGAGGCTGCGTCATATCGAGGATCGTTCTTCGAATCTGTCGCCGCACCGCCGGTCGTTGTCGCACCCGATGTCTCCGTATCTACGGGCGCTAGGGGAATCAACGACACCAAGGGCGGATCGCTCAAGGGCGCGTCGTCTACCGGTGCGTCGCTCGGGTCGTCAGACTCGTCCAACTTGCCGTCGTGCATACCGACCAAAGCCATGTTACTTGCTGGATTGGTTGAGCTTGACATTCCGGCTTTTGGCCTCGTGTTCCCAGAAAAGAAACCGCCGGTTATTTTCTCGTTACTTTGCGGCGAGGAACCCGTGCCAGTTGCGTCCTTCCCAGAACCGCCAAGGCCCAGCATATTGGAAAACTCTTGCGCTTGTTTCCAAAAGGCGTCGATTGTCCTATCATGTCCTAAGCCGTTCAGCGCCGCGCCAATCTCAGGATTTGTTGGCCTCGTGTTCCCAGAAAAGAAACCGCCGGTTATTTCATAGCCATACTTCTCCGCGAATGCATTAGGATCAACCACTGGTATCAACCCGCTTGCCAACCCTTTTCCATTGCGCGTGTAATAATATCTAAGGCCATTGTTTGAGAACTGAACCGGTGCCAAGCCATCGCCGTAAATATAGGTTCGAACTAAAACGCCGTTCTCATATTCCTCTAGAAGAACATTTCCTATCCATACATATGTATAATCTGTTGTTTTGCCGTTCTGATCGGTCACAACTTTGCGTACCTGCCTGCCGAAACAGTCATAGAAATATTCTATCGTTTGTTTCTCGCTTCCATCAGCATCGTAACACGTGGATTTGATGAGCCTGTTATATTGGTCGTAAATATAGTTGCAGTGGCCGGGGTTGGGCGTGCCTTTCCGTATACAGTTACCATTATGATCGTATGCAAAGGCAATTTGGCCAAAGGTGTCGTAATTGTTGAGTTGGTTTATGGTCCCGACTTTCTCATCAATAATCTTACGTTGACCATCAACGTCAGTTCGTCGTTTCCATGAGTGCTCCGCGAAATGCTCATACGAGGTCTCCTGCTCGAACGAACTGTTCGGATCGAAGACGTTCTGAACACCGTATTGAGCCTTTGTCGCTCGATTAGCATTATCGTAGTAGTAACGTTCGCCGTATGTCGAGCCTGTGCTCAACTGAATTTCGTGGATCATCTTCCCAGTGTCGTCGTATTGATACCGAAAGCCCTCAACAAGTGCGTGGTCGTTGGTTCTCTTATACTCTATTGATTCCAAACGTTCCTGGGGGTTGTAATGGAAAGCCGTTTCAATGACGTTACCCAGAAACATTTTAGCTGCCTGCTGGTTCGCGCGGTAATTAAAGGTCGCTATTGTTTCGCCGAGCTTGTTTGTTACAGAGGTGACGCGATTGCGAATATCGTACGCCCTGTGGACTTCTTCTCCACCGGGACAGCGCAAGCTGGTGAGGTTTCCAGCAGAATCATAGGCGCACCGCAGTGCATGTTTGCCTTGCTGTTCAGTCAGCAAGCGTGAAAGGGAGTCATAAGTGCGTCTAATTACGGCATCTGGCGCAATTGCGGCAATCAACCTGTTGAGGGCATCATATTCAAATCGCTCAACCAGTTCTTTACCCGTATTCTTGAGAAGGCTTCGTCGCTCAACGAGTCGATTGGCGGCATCATACCGACTATTGATCTCGGTATTATTTTGATTCACTTCTCTAACGATGTTTCCATTAACGTCATACTCAGCGTTTGCGGCACTGCCAGTCGGGAAATCTATCCCTGTTTGGCGATCGAGCGCATCGTAGTGGTACGCAATCGGTTTTCCTGCGGCGTCTATGTAACCAGAGAGACGGTGATTATCATCATAATCGAATCGGCGCACTATCTTTTGACCTTCGGTGTCGTTCCATGGGTCCTCAATTGTGAACACATGGCCTACTCTGCGTCCCAGCGAGTCGTGGGTGTGTTGAACCTCGAGCCCGGATTTTGCAACATACGTGATGACATTCCCGAGCGCATTGTATGTATATCGTTCTGGCGCCTCATCGTTTTCCTGCAGACGATAAGGCCGGTCCATTTCATCATGGTCTCTTCGAAGCAGTCGTTCAAATCGCCCTTCCACCTCCGGTCCAAGGTGCTTCACCAATATTAAATTGCTGTTCTCGTCATACTCAAAGGAAACCTCTTCTCTCGTCAGATCATTCATCACTGCGATCCGACCAACGCCATCATATTCAAAACCGAGAACGTTGTCCGATTCCGTCCAGACTTTGCCCGGAAGACCGTTCTCCGCGTACTCTACAACCGGACGAGCCGTTGTCACCATCGACTCTCACTCGCACCACATTATCGGCTTCGTCGAACGATTGCTTCTTCGTCGTGCCTAGCGGATCCGTAAAACCCCGGTATCGCTGAAAGCCATCGTAATGGTGCGTCGTCGTGTTCCCGTTGCCGTCGGTTTGGCTACGGACGGCCCCATTCAAAGTGTACGTGAATCGGTTAGTGAACGTTTCCTTGGTGCCGACAGCAAGAATCTTCTCGATCAGCAAGTCGCGTTCGTCGAACACGTACTCGGTGATGTTGCCTAGCGGTTGGATCTGGCGGACGATCCGCTCGTTCGCGTCCCGAACGAAGGACTCTGTAACGATCTTGTCGTCGCCGACGATCCGGCGCTTGGTGATGTTATCCAGAGCGTTGTATTCTTTCAGTTCACGCAGCGTCGTCGATGTCAACGTCCTCTTCTGGGTCGCTTCATCGTACACGAATCGCTCGAATGATTGCGCCGATTCAATCTCGTTGTAGTTGGCGTCGTATTTGTATTCGATCCGGTGCTTGAATGGCTCACGGCCGGTCACGCTCTCCACTTTCCCCATCGCGTTGTAGCACAGACGGGCTGCATTCCTCTTCCCGTCGAATACGGCGGCTACGTTTCCAAACGGATCATAGGCGTATTCGTTCCTAATCTTCGCCCCGCCCGCATCTTGGACAACGCGCGCCAGATAGCCACACACCCGATCGGGCGCGGCCGTCGCGCTACTCAGTCCGCGCGTGCCGCAGGGGTCATCGATGGGATAGTAGTAGTATTCGGTGACGGAACCATCGATATGCGTTCG
>QHNV01000035.1 GCA_003218535.1 Verrucomicrobiota bacterium | reverse complement strand
AGGACATTGCCTGTGTCATTCCACACCAGGCGAACGTGCGCATCATCGAAGCAATCGCGGATCGGCTCGGTATTTCACGCGACAAGATGTTTGTGAACCTCGATCGTTACGGCAACACCTCCGCGGCAGCAGTAGCGATTGCGCTCGATGAAGCCAACCGCAGCGGACGAATCAAGGCAGGCGATTACATTTTGATGGTCGTATTCGGGGGCGGCTTAACGTGGGCGAGCACGATTCTTGAATAGTAAAGAGTAGCGCAAGCGGCTTGCTTGCATTTTAGTTCTGGAACAAAGCGGAAGCTTAGAGCCCTTAAATGCTAATCGAAACTCACGCTCATCTTGATTATCCCGAATTTGCGGCTGACTTTGACGACGTGCTTCAGCGCGCCAACCAAGCTGGGGTCAAACGCATCATAACTATCGGCACTTCAGTCGAGAGTAGTCGGCACGCTGTCAATCTTGCCGAGAAATATCCGAGTGTTTTTGCAGCAATCGGTGTTCATCCGACCTATGCCGAGCAAGCCGGTGAGGACGTCATTACGCCGCTGCGAGAGCTGGCGAAAAGTTCGCGAGTTGTGGCGATTGGTGAGACCGGCTTAGACTTTCATCATTTGCCAAGTGTTGAAGCAGCGAAAAAGAAAAATGTTCAGGTATTCAACGCGCTGCAAAGCGGAACCGAGGAACAACTGGAAGCCAGTATTGAAGATGGAGCATACAAATCGAGACAGGCCGATCTTTTTCGGCAGCAACTCGATCTGGCCGTCGAGCTGCGCCTAAACGTGATAATTCACCAGCGCGATGCTTGGGACGACACACTGGAAATCCTGCGCGATTACGGGAGGCAAATCAGCGTCGTGTTTCATTGTTTTGGCGGAACGTTCGAGCAAGCGAACGAGGTTTTCGAGCTTGGCCACCTGATTTCCTTCACCGGAATTGTTACATTTAAAAATGGTGCAGTCGTGCGAGCAGTCGCCGCACAAGTTCCGCTGGACACATTCATGGTCGAAACCGATTGCCCTTATCTGGCGCCTGCCCCATTTCGCGGGAAACGCTGCGAACCAGCGCACACGCGACTCGTCGCCGAATCGATCGCGGCCGCGCGCGGGATTCCTCTGGAAGAAATAGCGCGTGCGACGACCGCAACAGCAGAAGAGTTTTTCCGATTCGATCGCGTATGAAAATCGAGAGCGCCGTGCGCGCCTTAACAATCATAATCATTGCAGCATCAATTGGATCGTGTGTTGCTCCGGACACGCGGCATCAGATAGTCATCAGCGCGCGCGATCAGAAATTAGCGCTGCTCGATCGTGGCAACGTGATGGCTATTTATCGGGTCTCGACATCCAAGTTCGGGCTCGGTGACTGGCTAAGAAGTAGTTACACTCCCCTGGGTAAGCTGGAGATCGCAAAAAAAATCGGGGACAACGCGCCGCCGGGTGCAGTGTTCAAGGATCGACGCCGCACCGGAGAGACTGTCCTCCCAGATTCTCCCGGTCGCGATCCAATCGTCACACGAATTCTCTGGCTGCGCGGACTCGAGCCGCAAAACGCAAATGCCTTTTACCGCTATATCTACATTCACGGAACTCCGGAGGAACGGTTCATCGGTATGCCCGCCAGTTACGGGTGTATTCGGATGCGTTCGAATGACATCATCAATCTGTACGAAAACGTGGGTGTCGGCGCCGAGGTGACGATCGTTGACACGCCGCTCGCGAACGCAGTTCCCGGTCTCGCTGCTCATTCAGCGGCAAATTCGCAGCTGGTGAACCGGTAGAGACATCGCGCTCCGAATCGCCGAACGGCGCTCTGCGCTGTTCCTATCTACGGCAATTTGCCAAGGTGTTTTCTTGGCGTTTCCCGTGAAAGCAGTTCCATGTCCGCATCAACCATGATGCCGACGAGTTCATGGAAGCGCACCTTGGGTTCCCAACCGAGGACCTTTTTTGCCTTGGAAGCATCGCCGACCAGCAGATCGACTTCTGCCGGGCGCTCATACCGTGGGTCGTGCTTGACGTATTGTTTCCAATCAAGATCGACATGGGAAAATGCTGCCTCGGCGAACTCACGCACGCTGTGCGTTTCACCTGTAGCCAGCACAAAATCGTCGCCTTCACCATGTTGAAGGACGCGCCACATGCCTTCGACGTATTCCGGTGCGTACCCCCAGTCGCGCTTCGCGTCCAGATTCCCTAGAAACAATTCGTGTTGTAGGCCATGCTTAATTGCGGCCACCGCGCGTGAGATCTTGCGAGTGACAAAAGTTTCGCCGCGCCGCGGGCTTTCGTGGTTGAACAAAATACCGTTGCTGGCACAAAGACCATAACTCTCGCGATAATTCACTGTGGCCCAGTAGGAGAAAACTTTCGCGACGCCGTACGGGCTGCGTATTCCGGAATATCGAAACTCACTCGCACATGGCTTTGCGCGCCCAAATGATAAATTTCGTCCGGCTTCAAATCATAGAGCAGCTTTACCAAATTCACGGAATCGCTGAGGTCGCCGTAATGAAGGAACATACGCACCCCGTTGATATGCGGATCGGCGTAAAGATGATCAATGCGCGCGGTGTTAAACGTGCTGGCACGTCGAATAATTCCGTGCACTTCATAACCTTTCTCTAAAAGGAGATCGGCCAGATAACTGCCATCCTGGCCAGTGATGCCGGTAATGAGCGCCTTCTTCATGTCGATCTTGCGCTTTAGCTTATCGCACTCGTGGCAGCAACCGATTTAGCTCGCGGGTGGGCTCACCATTAATCGCGCCAGCACGGCGCGCTGCGCAGCGATCAACTCGGCAATGCCTTTGCGTCCGAGGCCGAGCATTTCATTAAGCTGAGATTGCCCGAATATGGCTTCCTCGCCGGAGGCTTGCACTTCCACGAATTCGCCGTCTTCGGTCGCAACGAGATTGAAATCGACGGCGACGAGTTTGTCCTCTTCGTAATTTAGATCGAGAATTACCTGTCCCTCGAGGACTCCGGCGCTGATTGCCGCAATCAACTTCCGCACCGGAGAGGCATCGATCTTCTTTTCTCGCACCAGTTTTCTGCAAGCGATAGCGAGCGCTAAACTTGCGCCGGTAATAGCGGCGGTGCGCGTTCCGCCATCGGCTTGTAGCACGTCGCAATCGACCCAGATCGTGCGCGGCCCAAGTTTTTCAAGATCGACCACTGTTCGCAGTGATCGTCCAATTAAACGTTGAATCTCTATGCTGCGGCCATCGATTCTGCCCTTCGCGATGTCGCGCGGTTTTCGGGTCTGTGTTGAATAGGGAAGCATTGAGTATTCGGCGGTAAGCCAGCCCCCAGTCACGCCCTGTTCTTTCATCCATCGGGGCACGTTTTCCTCAACGGTTACGCCACAAATGACCCGTGTATTTCCCACCGTGACGAGCACTGAGCCACCGGCATAAGGAGCTATCCCTAGGTCGAAGCTGACTGGGCGTAATTGGTCACCGGTTCGACTGTCAATGCGATTCACGCTGGCAAAGGGACTGTCTCAAAAATCGAGAGGCAACTTTTGCGGGTCCTCGATGCATTCCTTCACTTTGATGAGGAAGGTAACCGCCTCTTTGCCATCGATTGCGCGATGATCGTAACTGAGGGCAAGGTACATCATCGGGCGGATTTCTACTTTTCCATCCACGGAAACCGGGCGAGGCATGATTTTGTGCATACCGAGAATGCCGCTCTGTGGCGGATTTAGAATCGGCGTGGCGAAGAGCGATCCTTACACTCCGCCGTTCGTAATCGTGAACGTGCCGCCTTGTAGATCTTCGATCTTCAGTTTTCCTTCGCGTGCCCTGCTGGCGTAATCGAAGATGTCGCGTTCCAAATCGGCGAAGCTTTTCTTATCCGCATCACGCACGACCGGCACGACTAGTCCGCGCTCCGTTCCGACCGCCACGCCGATGTCGTAGAAGTTGTTTTGGATGAAATCGTCGTCCTCGATGCGTCCATTCACCACAGGCACAGCTTTGAGTGCGTTCACACATGCTTTAACAAAAAATGACATTAAACCCAGTTTAACGCCGTTTTTTTTTGTAAACTCCTCTTGCGATTTGCTGCGCAATTCCTGCACGGCACTCATGTCACATTCGTTGAAAGTTGTCAGGATCGCCGCGGTATGCTGCGCCATCACGAGTTGCTGCGCGATTTTGCGGCGCAGCGGCGATATTTTCTTTCGGACGAACCGGCCGTCGGCGGAAGGTTCAACTTCGCGAGCTTCCATCTTTTCCCCGGCCTTGCCACGTTCCTGCACCGCTGCCAGCACGTCAGCTTTCGTTAGGCGGCCGCCTTTGCCAGTACCGGGGATTTTTTCTGGCCCGAGCTCCTCTTCTTCGACGATCCGGCGAACAGCGGGCGAGAGAGGTTTTTCTGCCGACTGTTTTCTTTCCGTTTCTTCGGTGGCCTTTTTCTCTGGCTCGGATTCTTTTTTCTTTTCCTGAGGCTCTTTCTTTTTCGCTTTTTCCTCCTTCTTTTCCTCGGGGGGCCGCTTGGAATCATCGATTGTGGCAACCACTTCCCCGATTTTCACTTCCCGGCCTTCAGATACTTTCGTTTCCAGCACCCCGGCTTTTTCCGCTACGATTTCGGTGGAAACCTTGTCAGTCTCGAGCGTAAAGAGAGTCTCGCCTTCGTTCACGAAATCGCCGGATTTCTTGTGCCAGGCGGAAACGACACCGCTGGTGATAGATTCACCGACGGCAGGAATTTTTACTTCAATCGCCATGCGAGAAAATTACCTAAGCTAATCGAGCGTCGCGGTCGAGACGCGTTTCGTCAACATGTGTCCCATCATCCCATGACTCACATGGGAGATATCAGATGAATGGGCGCACTCAAACCGCAAACGCGTCGGCCACCAAACGGGCTTGCTCTCGTTTGTGTCGGGGAAGCGCGCCGACGGCGGGACTGGCGCTGGCTTCGCGCCCGGCATACGCGATTTCGCTGCAGAAAAGCGTGCGCAATCGCGGTTCGATGAAGTTCCACGCGCCCATGTTTTCCGGCTCTTCCTGGCACCAGATGAGCTTCGCACCCTTTGGAAATGGCTTGAGCATTTCGCGTAATCTTTTTTCGGCGAGTGGGTAAAGCTGCTCGATGCGAATGATCGCCGCATCTTCGATCTTGTTCTCAGTCCGATGATTCAGCAGATCATAATAAACTTTGCCTGAGCAAAAAATAATCCGCTTTACGTTGTCAGCGGGACCAACATCGGGCGCACCGATCATCTCTTCGAACCGGCCACGGATGAATTCGTCCGCGGGCGAGGAAGCAAACTTCGCCCGCAACAGACTTTTCGGTGTCGCAATGATGAGCGGCTTGATGAAGTCGCGTTTCATCTGGCGGCGCAGCACATGAAAATATTGGGCAGCGGTAGTGAGATTGCAGACTTGGATGTTGTCCTCGGCACATGCCTGAAGGAAGCGCTCTATCCGGGCACTGGAATGTTCCGCGCCCTGGCCTTCGTAGCCGTGTGGCAACAGCAGCACAATTCCGCTGGGCTGTTGCCATTTCGATTCGGCTGAAACAATAAACTGATCAATAATCGTTTGCGCACCGTTGGAAAAATCACCGAACTGCGCTTCCCACAAACAAAGCATCTTCGGATAATCGAGTGAGTAACCATAATCGAACCCGAGTACCGCAGCCTCTGAAAGCGGGCTATTATAAATGCAAATGCGAGCTTGTTTTTCGGCCAGATGCATGAGCGGCACGTAGGGTTGGCCCGTCTTTGCGTCGTAGAGGACTGAGTGCCGCGTGCTGAATGTTCCACGAGAACTATCTTGACCCGACAAGCGGACCGGAATCCCTTCCAAAAGGAGCGATCCAAAGGCGAGCGCTTCGGCGTAATGCCATTCGTAGGGACCCCCTTGCTCGAAAATCTTCCGCTGATGATCGAGCACGATGCGTTTGATCTTCGGTTGAATCTCGAAACCTTCAGGGATGCGCGTCAGACCATCGACGATCGTCTCAAGGGTTTTCTTGCTGATCGCCGTCGCCTCAGACTCGCTCGTGTATTCGGGTTGAAAAATCGCCGTTGATTCTCTGAACCTGGCTTTCTCACCAGCTTTTCGTTTCTCAATGGCGCGGACTTCGTCCCGTGTCATTTCTAGTCGCAGAGCGAACTCGGCTTCCAGCGAGGCGGCATCGTCTTCGCTGAGCGTCCCAGCTTCCAGTAACTCGCGTTTGTAAAGCTGGGTGACGGACGGCCGCTTCTCGATCTTTGCGTAAAGATCAGGCTGGGTAAACGAAGGTTCGTCGCCTTCATTATGTCCATAGCGCCGATAGCAATACATGTTGATCACCACGTCGCGTCCGAATTGCCGGCGAAAATCGAATGCCATATCGCTAACAAATTTAATGGCCAACGGGTCGTCGCCGTTCACATGAAAAATCGGCGCCTCGATCATCTTGGCGATATCGGTGCAGTACATCGACGAACGCGCATCTTTGGGGAGCGTAGTGAACCCGATTTGATTGTTCACCACGATATGAATGGTGCCGCCAGTGCTGTAACCAGGTAATTGCGACAGATTGAGTGTCTCGGCCACGATTCCCTGCGCGATGAAAGCCGCATCGCCGTGCACCAGTAGCGGCAGCACTTTGCGGCGATGCTCGATGTCTCCGCGAATACGTTGCCGGGCGCGCGCTTTTCCTTCGACCACAGGATCGACAGCCTCCAGATGGCTCGGATTCGATGAGAGCCGGATCTCGATCTCAGCGCCAGAGGCGAGTCTGCGCACCGAGTGATAACCGAGGTGGTATTTCACATCCCCATCGCCGGCGACCAACTCGGGAACGTAATTCTCGCTGAACTCGGTAAAGATGACCTGGAGCGATTTGCGCAGAAAATTTGCGAGCACATTGAGCCTGCCGCGATGTGCCATGCCCATGCAGATTTCCTCAACGCTGCCATCGGGACATCTGTGCAGAATCGTGTCCAGAATCACCAAGAGCGATTCCGCGCCCTGAAGTGAAAACCTTTTTTGTCCGACGTAGCGTGTATGCAGGAAAATCTCGAACGATTCGGCTTCGAGTAATGCCCGCAACAGGGCCACCTGAACCGCGCGCGGCGTAGAATGCTTGTGCGGGCGTGTCTCCAGCCGCTGCCGGACCCACTCGCGCACTCGCGGGTCCTGGATATGCATAAATTCCGAGCCGATGGAATCGGCGTAAATTCTCTCCAAGCCCGCAACCATTTCGCGCAACGACATCGGCCGATTGTCGAGGAAAAATTTCGATGAAACCCGAAGATCGAGATCCGAGTCACTGAATCCGAACGCGCGCATACTTAGCAGCGGATTTTGCGGCCGTCTTTCTGCCAACGGATCGACTCGTGCAATGGTATGGCCCAGCGAGCAATACGCGTAAATCAGACCATCGACACGCGTTTGCAGTGCTGCTTCGCGAGCCTCGGAAGCCGCTGCACCATCGCGCTGTGGCAGGTTCCCCAGCTCGAATCCTTCAAAAAAGGCCGACCAACCCGAATCCACCGAATCAGGATTTTGCTGCCAGAGGCGATAATTTTCCTCGATCAACGCCAGATTTTCCCGAGCCGCAATGGAAGTATGCATAGCAAATTTAATCTGCGACTATTGACGTGTAGGGCAAGTTGACAGTGCAGAAGCAGCCTCGTTACTTGCTGCCGTAATGAAATATAAGAATGGAGATCCGCCGTATCCGCTGCGCAGGCGTACAATCTGTGCGCTCGCTGCGGCGGTGGTGATTGCGACAAGGTCGACGTCTTGTTTCGCCCAGTCTGATCCGGCCTCGGAGCCAGCGGTGTTGGCTGTGGCGAAGGTGTTGCCGGCAGTCGTTAACATCAACACAGAGCGCATAGTGAGGCGAACTGTGCGTGATCCCTTCGAGGATTTCTACGCCCAGTTTTTCGGATATAATCGCGTTCGATCCCGCCAAATCCGCCAGACTCTACAAAGCCTCGGGTCGGGATTCATTATTGATCCAGCCGGCTACATCGTGACCAACCAGCACGTAGTCGAGCGCGCCGCGGACTTGAAAATTCACGTGACGACCGATGACGGAAAAACTTACAACGCCCACTACATTTCCGGCGACGACAAGACTGATCTGGCGTTTATCAAGATCGACGCCAAGGAGCCGTTCCCGTTTATAAATCTGGATAATATCTCACCCAATCTGCTGGGCGAAACAGTCATCGTAGTCGGCAATGCGGTCGGCTACGGCAGCTCCATAAGCCGCGGCGTGCTAAGCGCAGTGAAACGCAGTATCACCGTGGACGACATTGAATATAAAGACCTGGTGCAGACGGATGCGGCAATCAATCCGGGAAATAGCGGTGGGCCGGTAATCGATATTTCTGGTCGGCTGGTTGGTATCAGCTCGGCGAAAATGGCCTTCACGCCCCAGGGCGTCCCTACTCAGGGACTCGGTTTCGCAATTCCGGCCGAAGTAGTGCGAGACAGCGTCGCTCGATTCAAAAAAATTGCACAAAAACAGGGCGCCGGAACGAAAGAGGCGGCAGCCAGCAACACATCGACGTCCAACTCCGAACGGTTATTTGGGATGCAGCTTCAGGATTTGAGCCACGAATTAAGCGATGCGCTTGGTTACGCGCAAGGCGGCGTCGTAATTACTGCGGTCGAACCAGGCAGCCCGGCAGATGAAGCGGGCGTTGAACGCGGGCTCGTGATTTATCGCGTCGGAAAGACAGACGTAAATTCTGTGACGCAACTCGAGAAGTTGCTCGGTTCTGTGCAGAGCGGCACAAGTGTCAATTTCACCACCGGTGCAATCCGGGCCAACCGGCAAAGCCAGCAGGTCGCGACTTTGGCAATGACGGCGCGCTAAAAAATTGCCAACGCAATCGCGCTTCGATTGTCTGATGGAAATATCGCGAAATGATTAAGGTCGAAAGTTTAACAAAACGCTATGCGGGCCAGCCTGCCATTCAGAATCTGAATTTTGAAGTTGGCCAAGGTGAGATCATGGGATTTCTCGGCCCAAACGGTGCGGGTAAAACCACAACCATGCGGATTCTGGCGGGCTTTATGCCCCCCACTTCGGGTCGCGCCACCGTTGCGGGCTTCGATGTCTTTTCCCAGTCGTTACAAGCGCGCTCTCATCTCGGCTACATGCCGGAAAGCGTCCCCCTGTACAACGATATGCGTGTGGACGAATATCTGGTTTACCGCGCGGCGCTTAAATCCGTCCCGCGGCGGCGCGTTGCGGAACGGGTCGGAGATGTAAAGGAACTTTGCGGGCTAAAGGAAGTGAAGAAGCAATTGATCGGCACGTTGTCCAAAGGATATCGTCAGCGGGTCGGCCTGGCCGACGCGTTGCTGCACGAACCGGATCTTCTCATTCTGGATGAGCCGACGATTGGTCTGGATCCAAATCAAATCCGGCAAGTGCGGGAGTTGATCAAGAATTTGGGCGAACAACATACCATCTTGCTCTCCACACATATTTTGCCGGAGGTCGAGATGACCTGTAGCCGCGTCATCATCATTCATAAAGGCAGGATCGAGGCGTGCGACACACCGGACAATTTGCTTGGCAAAATCAGACGCGCAGGCGGCGTTCTTCTCGAGGCGAAAACAGGCCCAGACAATGGCGCTGAAGAGCTTAAAAAAATCGCCGGCGTACGCGATATAATGATCGATGTGGATGGTGAATGGAAAATATTTTCATTGCGTGTGGAATCCGGTGTGGATGTTCGGGAACAAATTTTCCGGCTGGCCACCGATCGCCGCTGGATTGTGCGCGAACTAACTCAACGTCGCGCGACCCTCGAAGACGTGTTCGTGGAGCTTACGCATCCAGACGTGGTCTAGGAGCCGAGACGATGACGCGCGCAACAGATCTTAAACAAACCGGGCAGATCCCAGAGGTCCGTTTCCAACACTCCAATATTCTGGCGCTTCCCACCCATGCGTAAATTTTACACGCTGCTCGCCCGTGAAGTCCGTGGCTATTTCCACTCGCCAATTGCCTACGTCGTTCTCATTTTTTTCCTGCTGGTCGCCGGAGTA
>QHNV01000265.1 GCA_003218535.1 Verrucomicrobiota bacterium | reverse complement strand
TCTTGCCTTGCTCAACGAGATAATCTCGAATTCCAGCATAGAACATGCAGAAGGTCGCAAGCCGCTGCTGACCATCGACGATTTTCGGTGAATCTCCGCCAGTCTCTGAAGATAAGACGATCCAGCCCAGAAAGTACTCGTCTGAATCGATGAAACTCTTTAGGTCATCGAAAAGCTCCTCAATCTGCGGAGGCTTCCACGCATACGCGCGTTGGTTCGGCGGAACAACGAACTTCGTGCGACGTAGGAAATCACCAATTCCGATCGGCTCTCCCGGAGCTTGGATCATAGCGGTGCAAGTTTAGACCCATGCGACTGCAGCCACCAAGCGAATTAACGTGGCCAGTGGACTCAAAATCGGCGTGGTGCTCAATCGATATGGACAAAAGGGGTCAGACTAACTATCAACACTTTTCAGACTGCATTGCGAAAGTTGGAAGAGCAATCAAGCAATGGTAAGATCGCCGAAATGAGTTTGGCCGAGATCAAGACCGCCATCGAACAGCTCTCGTTTGAAGAGCGCGCCGAGCTCGCCGCGTGGCTGCACGGCTCGCCACGGCGAGTCCGTCCGGTGGCGGATTGGAAGGATGACGAGTGGGACGAGCAGATGAAGGGTGATATAGCTGCAGGCAAGTCCGCCGCCATTCTGCGCGAAGTGGAAGATGACATCAAAGCAGGGCGCCTCCGCGACATGCCGTGAAATCCAGGACGCATGGGCGTTTCTGGGAGACTGAGTTTTAATTTTGAAATGCAACTCGCGAGTGATCACACTCTAGCCCGTGCCGAAAATCTCGCGATTCTACGGAATCATTATCCGAATGTTCTCCGAGCCATCAGAACGTCATCACGTCCCGCATTTCCATGCATATTATCAAGATGACGTGGCTGTATTCTCAATCTCGCCAATTGCCGTGCTCGGCGGCTCAATATCGCAGCGTCAGCAGCGTTTAGTAGAAGCGTGGGCAGAACTGCATCAAGAAGAGTTGTTGGCAGATTGGGACATGCTTCGGAGCGGGAAAAAACCTGCGCGAGTCGAACCTTTGCGATAACGGACAGTTTTCTTGTCTTCCCACCCGCGTTTGTATGGCTTGCACATCGCGCATGCGGATTGTTTCTGAGCTTTGTATCGCCGTTTTGTGAGATTGCTTTTCACCGCAGAAATCACCAGAGGATAATCAGGACCCCAGAAAGTTCCGAGTTTCTTTTCCTGATTTCCGGGATTCCTGATTGATCGGTGAAAATCTGTGTTCATCTGTGGCCAAAGAACATCGATTCCGGTTTCCGCATTTTCGTTTTCGATGTCGGTTAAGACTTGCCATAGGCGTCTCAATCGCGCATTATGAAGTCCCGATAATCAGGGCGAATTCCCACGGTACCTTGGAAATACCGTGTGGCGAATTGTGGCGGTGAATACCATTAGCTAAGCGGCAATCGCGGCCGTATACTGGCTACTTAACAATCGCAGCGTCAATCGACCGCGCGGGTGCGGCCCTTCCTCTGCACCAACCAAACACGGATCATCTCTTTATGACAGTCCCCATTCAAACGAACAAGGACGCGCTGCAAACATGGGTCGCGGACTTCTTGTCCAGCAACATTGCGATGTCGGAGCGCCGGCGTCGGCTTATCGCCCGCTCAGATCACCAACCTGAAAAACAGATGCACAGCGATGCAACCGGCGCTGAGCCGCTTCATTCATTGACGTCATGAATCCCCTGACTTTCGCAAGTTCACAAAACGAAGAAAGCGGTTTTGCCGCAGAGCGACGTTGGGAAAACGAAGGAGGAAATCCGGCGCAACTTCAACAGTTACTGTCTGATGATCGGAAGGAAGACGCCACAGCCGGTCCGGCGCGAGGCACGCTGAAGGTTCCGCAAGGTTAATCGTACATGCACCTAATCCAAGTCCGCGAAATAATGCGAGATGCTGAAGTCGCGTATGCAATTCATCCTATCGTGCGCAAGTACCTCCTAACTGTAAAAGCCACAACCAAAGCCCTAATCGCATGCGGCGTGCCGAGGGCTGCCAACGTAGCTCAAATTACGAACGCCTGGATATGACCGCCGATAGTTTAACAGCGCGCAAGACTGTCTCTAAAAGAGAGAGCGCTCCGGCTGTCGAAACCGCAATTCCACGTTGACAACCGGGTGTCGAAAAATAATTGACGCCAATGACACGCTCAAAAAGAAGCGGCCTGATCCGCAACGCCCGTGGACGGGGCGTGAGAGCCCGGTCCTCTGATCACAAAGTGATGGTACATCTGTCGCGTTCTCAGATTTTCAAAGATTACGAACGGGCTTTCAGCGAAGCCACGGGTTTGCCGCTTAATATTCGAGGGCATGATTCGTGGTCGCCTGTGCGCCATGGAAAAGAGGATAACGACTCATTCGCCTCAATTCTGGCTCGTTTCAACAAGGCTCGCGCCGCATGTCTAAGGGCCCAAACCGACGCGTCCCAAGAACTGGCCTCGAAGACGCGCACCGCCACTTGGTTTGCGGGACTCTCAGAAAGCGCAGTGCCAGTGTATGTAGGTGACCATATTCTCGGGTTTCTCGAGACCGGCGAAGTAATGCTCAGGAATCCGACAAAGAAACACTTCGCGAGCATCACTCGGCAGCTCCGCGCATGGGGCTACAAGACGGATTGGAAGCAACTTGAGCGGGCATATTTTCGATCGTGCGTTTTATCACCTGTCCGGTACCGCGCGATGTTGCGGCTCCTGAGTCTTTTTGCGCAACACCTTTCGATCTTGTCGAATCAACTAGTGGTACGGCGCGAAAAGGATGAGTCCACAAATATGACGCGAGCGCGACAATTTATCGAGGACCATCAAGCGGAGCCGCTGTCGCTCGGGCGAATCGCCCAAGTGGCCAATATCAGCAGGCATTACTTTTGCAAGATGTTCAAGAAAGCGACCGGGATGAATTTCACCGACTACCT
>QHNV01000080.1 GCA_003218535.1 Verrucomicrobiota bacterium | reverse complement strand
GATTTACGACATGTGTAAAGCGATGGACAGACAGATGAGCATTTCCGATGTCCGTTTGTTGCAAAAAACGAAAAAACCCGCGCGATCGAACACGAGTGAAGTTTTGGAGTAACGGAGGAATGAGCAGTAAGCACGACTCCAGCACTCCGATAAGCGAAGGCTCCAATCATATAACCGTTGGCATCATCACCATCTCCGATCGCGCCAGTGCGGGAGATTACGATGATCTGGGCGGACCAGCGGTGAAAAAAGCCGCGCAGAAGGCGGGCTGGCAAGTGTTGGCGGAAGCGATTGTGCCGGATGACGCGGCCCGAATCCAAGAGACCATTCGATCATTTGGCAAACAAGGCTGCGGGTTAATCCTGACGACAGGCGGAACCGGTATCGGCCCACGGGATGTTACGCCGGAAGCGATCCGCGCCATGATGCGGGTGGAATTACCGGGATTTGGAGAAGTGATGCGCGCGGAGTCGATGAAAATTACGCCCAACGCCATCCTCTCACGCAACTTGGCCGCGGTTGTCGATCACGCTCTGGTGATCGCACTTCCGGGTAAACCCAGCGGAGCTGTGGAGTGCCTCAGTTTTGTACAAAGCGCAATCCCACATGGCGTCGCGGTAGCGCAAGGCACGCCGACATCGTGCTGAAATTTTCAGCGAAACTCAATCGGGCCAAATCAGCAATCGCATGAGCTGCGCGCCATAGTTTGTGAGGTGCGCGTTGCCTTGATGGCCGGCAACGATGTTGCGAGTCAAATAGGAATATTCGGTGGGAGCCTTCCTGACATAGCTTAGCTCGGGCTGTGCCACGCGTTTGTCGCTGGCTTCAATTCTCAAGGGAACACCGGAGGCCGCGAACGAGACTTCCCACGATCCACCGTTTCGTTTTCCTGCTGGAAGCATCCACGGATAAAGCTGTGATAAATCGAAATGCCGCGCCTTTGGCAAGGCGACTTTGTAGAACGTCTCTTCGTGGTTGAAAAATTCGGGGATGGTGAGCGCCGGATTGCTTCTGAGCGCCAAATAAAGCCGTGCGACATCGAGGCCTGCGAGGTTCATGCCGTTATAGATCCCGTGGCGATTGGGATCATTTCGAAAAAATGTGTCGTACCACGCTTCGAATTGACGGCTGAACATCAGGCACAACTCCAGATGGAGGTGCGCGCGCTCGCGGTTTACGCCTGTTCCAGTGTAACCCATCACGCCGATGCGCTGTCCGCGCCTCACCGGTTCGTCAGGTTGCACCGCGATCGAACTGAGATGTCCGTACAGACTGTAATAATTCGAGCCGTCCCAAGGATGCTCAATCACGACGTATTTCCCGTAGTTTGAGTAGCCCGGCACGACATTGACGTGCGCGACTTTGCCATCGGCGACGGCGCGCACTTCGTCGAGCGGTTCGCCGTTTGCATCGCGATGCAGGCAGCGAATGTCGATTCCTTCGTGAAAGCGAGTGTAAACGACGCCGGCCGCAGTGTCTTTGGGATCACGTACAAACCCGTATTGGCCACCCTCCCACGGCGTCGATTTCACGCCCTGGTAATCGCGCTCGATGTATTGGTAAAACGCCGGGCCGTCTCCCGAAAACAGAGCGTCGTTGTCCGTTGGCAGAACAAGATCGAGACCGTGGTTTTGGGCAGCCTGAACGCTCATCGAAGCTGACAAATAACAAGCGAACACAACCGCTGCGAATAACAGTCGCATGGAGGATCGACCGGTTAGCGTTTTCGTCGACCGATCAAGCGCCAATCTTTTTTCATTACTTCAATGTCCGCGACAGCCAGCCCGGAAGGGATGTAAATCTTGCCGTCCGATACGCGCTTGTCGATTTGCAGTTCGGTAATTAGTCGGCCGTTGATCAAAACGAAAAGAAAACCGCCGCGGCGCTCAAGGCTTAAGGTATCGAGCACGACGCGCCCGTGCTCGTCGAGCTGAAACAGTGCGCCGAATGTTCCATCCGGCGCCGGGTACGGTGCAAACGCGACGACGTCGTGCTCGGTTATCCATGGTAACTTTTGGATGGCGACATCCTTACCGGAAGATCGCGCGCGCGTGGACATTGAGAACACATCCGTATCGTGAGGGTTTGCCTGTGCGTGTACGCGAAATGTGCAATGTCGTTGTTTCGCGATGGCCAAAGTCAGCGCAACCGTCAGGCAAAGCGCCAGCACGCCGAGAGTTCTCATAGAGGTTGACGGCCAAACCATTCGCGAGTTCATAAAGGGTTTGACAGGAATTTTGCAACCCAGAAAAGTTTCGGCGCTGTTTAGGCCTTCATGAAGCGCCGCATTGTTTTCCTCGCAGTGGTAGTCTTTGTGGCTGCCGGCATGTTCGGTCAGGACGTCGCGCCGACGCCCACGCCGGCGCGAAAACGAGGTTGGTTAAGCCGCATTCTGCATCCGTTTTCTCCAAACGTCGTCCCGCAATACAAAGATCCGCGGCTGCGTGGACTCGCTCTCGATTTACAAATCACGCCGCAAACCGTGAAGCTATCCGAAGTCCGCCAACTCAGCGTGAAACTGACGCTCGCAAATCTCTCCAAGCGCCCCGTGGGGCTCGATTTTCCGACCAGCCAGCGGATCGAAATCTATCTGATGAATTCCGCGGGCGAGGTTTTGACAAAGTGGTCTGAGAATCATGCGATCGTGGAGAAGCCTGCGACAATATTAATCAATCCGTCCGAGCGGATCGAGTACAATGAAACAATCTCAACTCGCGAGCTTACGCCCAACAAGGTGTTTATCGCCGAGGTTTTCTTCCCTCAATATCTGGAGCTGCGAATTCGGCAAAAGTTCCTGGCGGTGCCGTGATGGAGTAATGGAGTACCTGAGTCGTGGCTTCTGAACTTCAACGCCCCAAGACTCCATTACCGCTGTTTTCCGACTACCACACCCACCCACAGGGCCATCGGGTACAGCGGTACACACAGGCGCTGCTTCAGCCCTGGGCGGATTCGGCGCGCAGAGTAGGGCTCAAGGATATCGCGTTTACCGATCACGACCGTTACCACGCAGGAATTGAGTTCGATGAAATCGATCAGTTGCGGGAACGAAATCAGGACTTACGAATCCGCGCCGGGATCGAGTTGGATAACGATCCGATCCATTCAGCGGCGGGCCGTAAATGGATCGAACAGCATTGGGACAAGCTCGACTTTGTTTTGGGCTCCGTGCATTTTCTGGATCGTGCCGATCAGATGTTCGACAGCGTGCCGGAGGGTGCCGCGCAATTCGACGGCCGGGATATTGACGCGATGTATGCCGATTACTTCCGACGTATTCGCGAACTAGTAGAGACAGGGCTGGTCGATTGCCTTGCCCATTTGGATTTAATCAAGATCCACGGTCATCGCCCGAACGCGGACATAGCCAGTTTGATCGGCGAGACACTTGAAATTGTTCGTCGGCGCAACATCGCGATTGAGCTTTCCACCGCCGGCTGGCGCAAGCCAATAAACGAACTCTATCCCAGCGATCCAATTATCGAGCTGGCAATAGGCAAGCGAATTCCGCTCACGACCGCCTCCGACGCACACTCGCATGTTCAGTTGGGTGAAAACTTTGCGAGGCTCGCGCGCAAGATCAGTGCTTTCGGCGTCCGCCACGTCTGCATTTTCCAAAAGCACAAGCGCGCCGAGCTACCGCTACAGGTCTAGATCAAGCTGCGACCGTGTGTCTGCCGAAAATGCCTGCTGGCATTGGGAAGGTAGCGCAAGATCAAAGCCAAGGCGCTGGGCAAGACGTTGGCAGGTCTCGGGCGCGAATCCTTCGAAGTGATTGCCGGCAAATGCCCACACGCTGCGCACGTCTGGAAAATGCCGCTGAATTTTCAGAGACCAGCTTTCCAATGCTGCCTCGCGTTTCCAAAGTAATTTTCCGTAACGATGGACGTGGCCACCATCGACGTCGTACTTGGTTGCGTAGTCACCAAGCAGTCGCAAGTAAACAAAATCGGCGGTGCAAGGCAAAAACTCGAAGGGAGCAAGATTTCGCTCGTTGAGCGGGGTCGTGTCGGTCCAAACCCAACAGATGCGATACTTTTCCAGCAAACGGATAAACTGCGGCCGATGCCACCCGGCATGTCGAAATTCGATTGCAAATCGGAGATCCCGCGGCAATTGCACAAGAAATTTGCGCAATGCCTGTTTGCCATCATCCGGAGTCAGAGAAGGCGGGAGCTGAATGAGGATCACCTGGAGCTTTTGTCCAAGAACGCTGTTTTCCGCAGGAGCAGCGTGAAACGTCGAGTCCACTTCAATGGTGGGGAAATACTGGGCATAAAATTGCAGCCAATGTGACTCCGGCAAATCGTGTGGATAAAAGACACCGCGCCAGTCGTCGAAGCTCCAGGCGCACGAGCCGATGCGGATTTTTTGCTGGTCGATGAGATTCAAACGGATCGAGAAATTATTCGGTTTTGTCCGGCGGAAAAGATCTCACATCAGGAGGCGAAGACAGTGCTGAAAACTTGACGGGCTGGATAACTTAACTACCCTGCCACACCTGGATGCAACCGCTGATTCGCGCCATTTTGGTTATCGCTGTCACACTGCTGGTTTTACCCGAACTGGGCATCGCTTCCATCATCTTTGAACCGGGCAAAAAAGCGAAGTACGTGGCTCCGGGCGAAGAAGAGATGAGCGGCGATGCAGCGGAGCTGTATCAAGTCGGACAGAACGCGGAAAAAGGCGGCGATCTTAAACGGGCGATCCGGGCTTACAAGAGCCTGGTCAAACGTCATCCCAAAGACGCGCTGGCTCCGACGGCTCTTTATCGCGCCGCTCAATTGCAGGAACAGACCCGCCAATACACTCCGGCCGCTAATTCATATCTTCAGTTGGTGGAAAGATATCCGAGCAGCGCGCATTTTGATGAAGCTATCGAGGGGCAATTCCGCGCAGGTGAAATTTATCTGAATGGAAAAAAATTGAAGGTCTTGGGGATCCCAGTCGCGTCTGCGCTGGATCGTGCGGTGACTATTTTCGCGGATGTTGTCCGCACAGCCCCGTATGGAAAGTACACGGCGCGAGCGCAATTTGATATTGGCCTTGCGCGTGAGAAGCAGGGAGCTAACGATGCAGCTATCCAAGCCTACCAGGCGGTGGTAGACAAGTTTCCGAACGAGCCGATAGTCGTCGATGCCCAATATCAAATCGGCTACATCTGGTTTGCGGCCGCGCAACTAGGCACAAACGACGCTGCTGCCGCAGGCAATGCGAAAACAGCTTTCCAAGATTTCCTTTTCCACTATCCCAAAAGCGAGAAAGCGCCGCAGGCGCGCAAGGATCTCGATATCCTTGAGCACAAACAGACAAGCAATTCCTACAAAGTCGCAAAATTTTACGACAAGCAAAAATACTATCGCGCTGCCGTCATTTACTACAACGAAGTGATCCGTCAGCAGCCGGGCTCAAAGGAAAGCAGCGAGGCGAAGAAACGGATCGATCAGCTTCGCGCAAAATTCGGCGATGCTAGACTTCAGCCGGCGATTCCCGTGTCACAAAACGTTAAGAAGAAAACCGATGCGCAGGAAGCGCGTAGCGCAGGAACCGGGAACGCCAGGCCCAGCGCACCGAATAATGAGGCGCCTTTGCCTTCGTCAGAATCGGACAGCTCACTTCCCCCGCCGGCTTCGCTCGCGCCCGATACCACTACTGCCCCTGAACCTCTTTTGCCTTTGCCCGGGACGAGCACAAGCTCTGATCCTTCCAACGCGTCCGAAGCATCGGCTTCCCCCGAATCGTCCGCCTCACCGGCGCCTTGAAAGCCTCACTTGCGACAATCTGCTGCCTCGCGGTTTCTGGTTGCCTTGGCTACCACGTAGGGCCGGTAAAGCCATACTACCTGCGCGACGTCCACTCGATTGCGGTGCCCACGTTCAAAAATCGCACGCTTGTGCCACGCATTGAGGTTTTGGTCACTGATACAGTGATCAAGCAACTCCAACAGGATGGCACTTTTCAGATTACAAGTGACGACAAGGCAGACGCTACCTTGACCGGTGAAATAGCTCGTATCACGCGACTGCCCGCGCGCTCGGTGCGCGGTAATGTGCTCGCCACAACTGAGTTTAATTTGGCGCTTACCGTAAAGTATTCGTTGACTACGCGAGACGGCAAACAGCTGGCTGGCCCTGTTGAAACAGTCGGTACCACCAGCTTTTTCGTCAGCAGCGATGTAACGACTGACGAACGACAAGCCCTGCCGCTCGCCACTGAGGATCTCGCCACCCGATTAGTTTCTCAACTAAGCGAGGGGTGGTGATGAGATGAAGGGTGAAGAGAAGCTTTGGGCCATCCTCAACGATAAGCTTGATAACCTCCGCGCGACAAACCGTCTCCCGCAGGCAATTCGCGTCGCCGAGACCGCCCTTGAAGTCGCCAGACGCGCGTTTAAAGACAACCAGGCTGCACTAGCCACCAGTTTTGAGAAATTAGGCCAGCTCCTCGAACAAAAAGGAGATCACGCGGGAGCCGAAGCGTATTTACTCAAGGCGCACGTGATCTTGGAGAAGGCAAACCCACCAGATCAGCGCGCGGTCTACCGCTCGGCGCGACGACTGGCCTTGTTGTTCGACAGTCTTGGTCAATCTGAAGAAGCGATCGATTTCTACCAGAAAGCAATCGCTGCCGGAACCGAAGTCGAAGACGTTCCGTATTCAGACATCGGGACCATGCTAAACAATGTTGCTCTTATTCTGCGCAAGTCCGGCCGGCAAAAGGCGGCAGAGCCATGTTACCTCCGCGCTTTGGAGATTTATGAGAAGCAACTCGGAACCGACCACGCCGATGTAGCATCGGTGCTTAACAACCTCGCGGTGTTTTATACGAACGAACGGCGATACACCGAAGCGGAGAAATTACATCTGCGCGCATTGGCGATCCGAGAGAAACTGCATCCGGCGCCGATCGCCGACATCGCGCAATCGAAATGCAACCTGGCAGTAGTCTATCATTCACGCGGCGATTACGCCAAGGCGGCGGAGCTGTATCAATCCTCGCTCAAGGGCTGGGAACAGGTGGAAGATAAGCCGTCCAAAGATTATGACATTGTCGTGTCTAATTATGCTGATCTCTTGCGTTCCCTAGGTCAGGTGCGCAAAGCGCATCAATTGGAAGTGCGCGCTCGCAAAAAGCGATCAAGTTGACTGAAACCGGCAATCTCTCTGGTTTTGACCTTGCAGGCACACTGCCACGCGCGCATTGTAAGACCCCGCTGCTTTTGCTCGCGTGGCGGAACCGGCAGACGCGTACGGCTCAGGACCGTATGGGGAAACCCGTGGAGGTTCGACTCCTCTCGCGAGCAGTTCGGGCCGCCAAAAGGGCTACCAGCAACTACTGGGCTCGATCGCAGTCGCTATTTCCCGCTGGATTTTCTTCTCGCTGCCCAGCGTGCCTTCATCAGGTCTGAGAGCCTCTTACGGCCGGCGGCTGTAAGTGCGCCTCTTTTCTTCGCTGGGGCCTTTTTCGTTCCTCCTGCCTTCCTTCTTGCCGCCCAGCGAGCTTTCATCAGCTGGGAAAGCTTCCTCCGCCCGGCGGGCGTCAGTTGACCCTTTCTTCCGGCAGGCGTTGCTGCTCCCACGCTTCGCGTCCTTGCCCAACGAGCTTTAGCAGCTGCCGCAAGCTTTGCTCGTGTGGCAGGCGAGAAGTAGCGTCCGCGGGCTGTGGGAGTGGCTGGCCTTTGAGGAGGGGCGCCTCGCAAAAGAGAGGAAAGGCGTCGTTGCAGGTTATCGATTTGCTGGCGAATTGAGATCGCTTCCTGTAGATCTTTAACAGATATGTCCATCCCCGTAGATAGCTGTTGTTGGCGAATATGGCAATCAGTAATTTTGCGGCTAGTTGTGGACTTTGTTCCTCACTGTTAGCTCGTTAGGTATCCCATGAGTCATAAGTTGAATTTTGGCGGAATCCTTCGAATTGCTGTTTTGCCGAAACGCTGAGATGAATAGCAAACCCGCTTATGTCCGTGAAATGTTCGGGTCGATTGCGAGACGCTATGATCTCGCCAACCACGTGCTTAGCTGTGGCATCGACTTCTACTGGCGCGCGCGTGCGGCTGACATCGTTGCCAGTTGGCAGCCGGATAGGATTGCTGATCTTGCCACCGGCACGGGAGATTTGGCGCTGGCTCTGCAAAAAAAATTGCCCGACGCCGAAATCACGGGTGTTGATTTCCTGCCGGAGATGCTAGAGCTTGCCCGCCACAAAGGGGTGCAACACGTCGTATTAGCCGATGCGATGAGGCTCCCGTTTGCCGACGGCTCGTTCGACTGCGTCACTATTGCATTTGGCTTGCGCAACTTGGAAAACTACTCAGCCGGGCTTACTGAAATCTGCCGCGTACTTAACACCAACGGTCACCTGCTCGTGCTCGAATTCTCATTGCCAAGCACGCCGATATTGCGCGCAGCGTATCGTTTCTATTTGCATCGCTGCCTGCCTCTGATCGGCTCGTGTTTAACACAAAGGAGGAGCGCGTACGATTACCTTGGCAAGTCAATCGAACAATTTCCAAGTGGCAACGCGATGTGCGAGTTAATGCGAGAAAAGGGGTACGATTCACCGAGCTTCAAACGTTTAACTGGAGGCATCGTAACGATTTATACTGCTGCAAGGCGTTAGGCGCGCGCCGCGAGAAGCCTCAAAGAGGGGAAAGTCCCTTGCCACAGCCAGGAAAGAGCGCTACAAAAAAGTTCGTGTGATTGATTACATCCAAAAAGGCGGATTATTGATGTGGCCCATTCTGGCCTGCAGTATCATCTCCATCGCTGTATTCGCGGAGCGCCTTTTTTATTTTCATCGCGCGACGATTCATGTGGGCGAATTCCTGAAAGGCCTCTGGAATTTGGTTCGACGGCGGAATTTCGCTGAAGCGCTGCACGAATCGGCTGGTACGCCCGGGCCAGTAGCGCGAGTCATTCATGCCGCGATTATTCGGCACGATGCGCCTCGAGCGGAATTGCGCAACATTGTGAAGGAGGCCGCGCAGCTCGAAGTGCCAAAACTGGAGCGATTTCTTCCCGTCCTTGCTACTATTGCTTTCCTCACTCCGTTATTGGGACTGCTCGGAACAGTTGCAGGAATGATCGATGCCTTTGGCACAATCGCCTCCAGTGGTGGTTATGCCACGGTCACCGAGCTTTCCGGCGGCGTTTACAAGAGTTTGCTGACGACTGCGGCCGGGCTCGTGGTAGCAACACCGACGTTTGTCGCCTACAGCTACCTGTCTTCTCGCGTCAACACGATGATGCATGACATGGAGCGGGCAGGGATCGAGATTGTCCACATGTTGACCGAAAGCCGCCCGGTCAGCGGCATCATCAGTTTCCAACAACCTGACGAGGCGGCGCGCGAAATTGAAGCACGCCAAGACCTTTGACCACGAACAGTTCCGTGGGTCGCCGCTGGACGGAGTTGAAGCGCTAAATATTAATGATGAAGCTCGATCGAACGATAAACTATAACTTCGGATGGGTTTTGTTTATCGGGCTAGTTGATCTTGTTTTCCTGTTCTTGTTTTTCCTGTTGCTGAGCTCGAATTTAATCCTGCAACATGGCATCTCGATTTCGATGCCAGTCTCGCGCTTTACGCTCGGACCGCAGAGCAATCAGCAAATCATCAGTATCACCGGGGGCGCAGTAGCGGCGATTTATTTTCAGGACCAGCGAGTTAGCTTGGAGCAGCTCGGACAATTACTCGATGCAGCTAAGAGGAAGGACCAATCTATTATCATTAAGGCTGATCGTTCTGCTTCCTACGAAACAGTTGCCAGAGTGACAAACGCTGTGCTGGAACATGGCATCACTTCGGTAGCGCTCGCTGCGACTCCGCCACAATGAGCAGTGGTGCCTCCGAGAATGTCATCGAGCCACTCCTCTTTACTTGGGATTCACCCCGGCAGCCGAAGGCGGTGTTTGCGATTTTCGTGGTGATGTCGCTGGTCGGGCACGCGTTCTGTTTTTATGTTTTTCAAATTGTTTATCCGACGCCGGTGGCGCTGCTGCCGCCGCCGGCCGGCGTTACATTTATTGCGCCCGATTCTGAACAGGGCAGAACCCTGCTTCGTTGGATCGATGCAGAGGATCCTGCGCTTGCTTTCACCACCCATGCGCCGCCACAGACAAAGCTTGACGCGATCTCAAAAGCAGAGCATGTGCCATCCTATTTCGCGTTAGATCCTCCTCTAAAGAAAATTCCGGCGTTCAAGCCCGATCTGCGGATTCCAAGTTCTCGGCCACCCGGCGCGGTACCCATTCTCTCGCGGAAAACCGTTTCTGCCGGAGCCACGGGCAGAACGTATATTTCGTTTTCCAAGGAACTGAAGCAGTTTGGCGTTGCGAGCATCCCTCAATCGCGCTTCGCCGCGTCTCACGAGGAAACACCTGAAACGCTCCGGTTTCGCATCGCCGTAAGCGATTTAGGGGAAATCCGGTATTGTTTTCCCGTCAACTCGTCAGGTGACCCGGCGCTGGATGAACAAGGTCGGTTGCAGCTCGTCCGCAGCCGTTTTTCACCTTCCAGAATCACCTCCGACAGGCCCGGTTTATCTCTCGTTTGGGGCACAGCCACAATCCAATGGGGTAGCGACGTGGCGCGCCAGCTGCAAGCACCTGCCGCCACTGTCACGCCGTGATTCGCGTCAGCCTTGCTACTCTCATTACGATTTATCTGCTGCTTTTTCTTGCGGCGGTGTTTCTATTCTGGATAATTGGAGAATGGAATCGCCGGCGGCGAGAGCGACGGGCTCTTCAGCACCGGCTGCGTTGCGTGATTTGCGCGTTCGAATTTGAAGATCGGACCGATGCGCTGCTTCCCCGGTGCCCGCACTGCGGAAGTTTAAACGAACGATTCAGGATGGAAAATATTTAACATGGGAATGTGGATAGGCCGAAATCGCAAAGCGCGCGTGACGTATGGCTTCGACGAGATCGCGCTCGTGCCCGGGCGCGTAACGATCAATCCGAACGAAGTGGACATCGCGTTTCGTTTGCCCCGCAAAGAAACGCAACCGCTCGAATTTAAGATTCCGATCCTCGCCAGCGCCATGGATGGCGTTGTCGATGTGGCCTTCGCGGTCGCAATGAATAAACTCGGCGGGCTCGCGGTTTTGAACCTGGAAGGAGTGCAAACACGCTACAAGAACCCACAGGAAGTTTTGCAAAAAGTCGTCGACGCGAGCAAGTCCGAGATTACGGCGCTGCTCCAGCGTATCTATCAGGAACCGATCCAACAGGACCTCATTGCCGCGCGTGTTCGTCAGATTAAAGATGCCGGTGTTATAGCCGCGGTCAGCTCAATTCCTCAACGCGCCGCGGAATTTGGCAGGATTGCACAAGAAGCTGGCGCAGATGTTTTCGTGGTGCAGAGCACGGTTTCTACCGTACGGCATATTTCATCGGAATATAAGTCGCTTGATCTTGAAAAATTTTGCCGTGAAATGCGCATTCCTGTTATCGTCGGAAACACAGTCGGCTACGATGTGACTCTCGAAATCATGGAATGCGGGCCGGCTGCGGTTTTGGTCGGCGTGGGGCCGGGCGCTGCCTGCACCTCCCGCGGTGTTCTCGGACTCGGTGTGCCGCAGGTAACTGCGACCGTGGATTGCGCGGCCGCGCGCGATGCTTACTTCAAGAAAACATCGCGTTATGTGCCGATTGTCACTGACGGCGGGATGAGCAGAGGAGGCGACGTGTGCAAAGCGCTGGCTTGCGGCGCCGATGCGGTCATGGTGGGCAGCGCGTTTGCCAAGGCTCACGAAGCACCCGGACGCGGATACCATTGGGGCATGGCCACTCCGCATGCAAACCTTCCCCGTGGCACGCGCATCAAGGTGGGCAGCACCGGTTCACTTAAACAAATCCTCTTCGGCCCCGCCGAAGTGGACGACGGCAGCCAAAATCTCGTTGGTGCAATCACGACTTGCATGGGCAACGTAGGAGCACACAATATTCCTGAGTTCCAGCAGACCGAAATCATCATTGCGCCTTCCATTCGGACCGAAGGAAAACTCTTCCAGACGGTACAAAACGTCGGCATGGGAACCAGTTGACCGTCGCACGCTTCCACGCTTTAAGGCTATAACATGGCTGAGCGCAGAGTAGTTATCACTGGTATGGGTGTTGTCACGCCGGTTGGCAACGATCTCGAAACCTTTTGGTCGAATCTGAGAAACGGCGTAAGCGGCATTCGTACGATCGATGCATTTGATACCAGCGGGTACGATTGCAAAATCGGTGGACAAGTCCGCGATTTCGATCCCAAGCCGTTCTTCAACAATCCAAAGGACGTGCGGCGTACCGACCGGTTTACGCATCTTGCAATGGCCGCAGCAAAAAAGGCGATGGCGGATAGCGGAATCGATATAAGCAACCTAAAACAACCCGACCGCTTCGGCGTAATCGTTAGCACCGGAATAGGCGGCCTGAAAACGTTGCAGGATCAGTTGAAGATCCTGCTGACCAAGGGACCGGGGCGAAACTCGCCGTTCACAATCCCCATGCTGATCAGCAACATGGCCGGCGGCGTCATCTCGATGGAGTTTGGCTTGCGCGGGCCGAATCTTTGTATCGTTACTGCTTGTGCCACGTCGAATAATGCCATCGGTGAGTCGTGGCGAATCATCAAATCCATGAGTGAAGGCTCCGGAGTTGTCGTTGTCGAGGAGCTGGAACATGCCAGGCAGCGCGATGCAAAGATTTATTGTGTAATCACGGGATACGGCGTGTCCGCCGATGCCTACCACATGACTGCACCGCCGCCAGATGGCGAAGGGGCTGCCCGAGCGATGAAACTGGCGCTGGAGCACGCGCACGTCTCACCCGAGCAGGTCGATTACATCAACGCGCACGCTACGTCCACAGATATCGGCGATCTGTGCGAGACCCGCGCCATCAAAGAGATCTTTGGCGAACATGCCTATAAGGTTTCGATCAGTGCAACGAAATCGATGACCGGCCACTTGTTAGGCGGCGCCGGCGGAATAGAGATGGCCGCCTGCGCACTGGCTATCCGCGACTCTATAATACCGCCTACCATCAACTTCGAAAATCCGGGCGAAGAATGCGACCTCGATTACACGCCGAAGGTCGCACGCGAAAAAAAGGTGCGCGTAGCGCTCAATAACTCGTTCGGTTTCGGCGGACACAATGCTACGCTGGTTGCCGCCGCATTCGAAGAGTAGCGGAGGCGCGGCGCTGGATGCGACAAACGCTTTTGACTATTCGATCGTCAATTGTCACTATTCACCATCGCAACGCGGGCATAGCTTAATGGTAAAGTTCCAGCCTTCCAAGCTGGCCATGCGGGTTCGATTCCCGTTGCCCGCTATTGATCTGGAGAAATCAACTCGCGATTTCGCCAGGCGTAACCGAGCCCCGAGTAAATCGTTAGGGCCACGGTGATCCACACCAGCACAGGCCCTGCTTCCCACCACGCCCGAGCCCACCACGTCGATGTTTCATTCGCGTAGTGCAGTTCTGCGATCGACAGCAGCGCAAGGAAAAAGATGATCGTGACGATTTGCCATGATGTTTTTTGCTTGCCGAGACTTTCTGCCGGGAGAATTCGCCCCTTTGCGCTGGCCATTAGCCGCAGACCCGTAATGAGAAAATCGCGCGCAACAACCGCCGTCGCTGCCCATGCCGGCACGGCTTTGAGAGGAACAAGTGAAATAAACGCTGCCGCCACCATGATTTTGTCTACGAGCGGATCCATTAATTTGCCGAAGTTGGTGATGACCCCGTAGCGACGGGCAACCTCGCCGTCGATAAAGTCCGTGAGACCGGCGATCAAAAAAATCACGAGTGCGGCCGTACGCGCATAATGCCAGCATGAACTGAGCAACGCTACAAAGAGCACCGTCAGCGCCAGTCGGCTCAGGGTAAGTCGGTTCGCCCAATTCATATTGTAATCGCGGCGTTGTACGCAGCGTGATCCTCCTTATCAGTTCTGAACCGGGGCCGTTTCCAAATCGGTACCTTCTTCTTCAATTCATCCACAATCCATTGAGCGGCTCGAAACCCTTCGCCGCGATGCGGACTAGCGACGGACACGATAAGTGATGGTTCCCCAACCGCGATAAATCCAATTCGGTGGTGAATGGCCACGAACTTAAGTCCAAATTCCTCTGCCGCTTGTTCTGCAATTCGTTTCAACTGGTGCTCCGCCATTTCACGATGCGCCTCGTAGTCAATTCCATCGATCTCGCGGCCGCCTTCAAACCTCCGCACCACTCCCCAAAACTCGATCATTGCTCCGGCATCGCCATGAAAGTTTTTCGCCGACGCCTCAAGCGGCGATTCAGTTACCAAAATTTCACAAACGATATTTGCCATGAGATTGAAACGCTCGCTACAATGGGTTCTTCTCTATTGAGCAGCCACAAAAGGAGATACGAAAATGAACACGAATCAATGTGATATTGGCATGATCGGCCTCGGTGTCATGGGCGAAAATCTTGTCCTGAACATGGAATCCAAAGGTTTTTCTGTTGCGGTGTTCAATCGTACGACGGAAGTCACCGACAAATTTGCCGCAGGACGCGCCAAGGGGAAAAACATCCAGCCCACGCAGACGCTGGAGGAATTTGTGGGGGCGCTCAAAAAACCGCGAATCGCAATGTTGATGGTGAAGGCGGGCCCGCCCGTGGATTCCGTGATCAGCCAACTTGTTCCGTTGCTCGAAAAAGGTGACGTCATTATCGACGGTGGAAACTCGCTTTTTACCGACACGCAGCGACGCGAGAAAGAGCTAGCGGAGGAGGATATTCATTTCGTCGGGATGGGTGTTTCGGGCGGTGAAGAAGGTGCGCTCAAAGGTCCATCGCTCATGCCCGGTGGCTCGCGCGAGTCATGGGAAATCATCGCCCCGATCTTTCGCAAGATCGCTGCGCAAGTCGATGGCGAACCCTGCTGTCGATACATGGGACCTGATGGCGCCGGTCATTACGTGAAGATGGTGCACAACGGTATCGAGTACGGTGATATCCAACTGATTTGTGAAGCTTACGCTATTCTGAAGGACATCCTGGGCATGGATGCGGCGCAACTTGCCGACATTTTCGAAGAGTGGAACAAGGGCGAACTCGAGAGCTATCTGATCGAAATCACGTCGCTGATTTTCCGAAAAATCGATCCCGAAACCGGCAAGCCGCTGGTGGACGTGATCCTCGACAAAGCGGGCCAAAAAGGTACCGGTATCTGGACGCTTCAAGCTGGCATCAAGCAATATGTCGTCATTTCCACAATCAACGCCGCAGTCGAAGCTCGCGTGATTTCTTCGCGAAAAGAAGAACGCGAGGAGGCGTCGAAAATTCTGCCGCACCCGAGAGCTCGAACGTTCAAAGGCAATCGCGATCGTTTCGTCAACGCCGTGCGTGACGCTCTTTATGCGTCGAAAATTATCTCGTACGCGCAGGGAATGGAGCTTCTTCGATCCGGAAGTACGACGTACGAATGGAACCTGAACCTGAGCGACATCGCCACGATCTGGCGGGGCGGCTGTATCATTCGCGCCAAATTTCTAAATCGAATCGTTGAGGCATTTCGGCGTAATCCTGCGCTGCAAAATCTTCTCCTCGACCGGTATTTCACCAAGGCCATCAAAAGAACGCAGCCGAAATGGCGCCTCGTCGTTTCGACAGCGATCAAGTTCGGCGTACCGGTCCCCGCGTTTTCTGCCTCGTTGGCGTATTTCGACAGTTATCGCTCTGCTCGCCTTCCAGCGAATCTCCTGCAAGGGCAACGCGATTTCTTTGGTGCGCATACGTACGAGCGCATCGATAAGCCCGGCGTCTTCCACACCGAATGGCTTGAGCCTGAGGGAACGCCAGCTGAAAAACCGACCGAACCAAAAACGCCCGAGCCGCATCATGCCGGGGAGTAAGCATTCTTTGACCAACACGCGATCGGCTTGAAGGATACGCCGATGGGAGCTGCGCCAGTTGCGCTTTCTGGGGAGCGCAACCTGCAGGTCTCGGCAGCTTGTCGAGACCGGAGATTTCGGTGCGGACTTCAGAACTCGTGACGCGAAGATGGTCTGGACAGGGTTGCCGGCAACTACAAGCTGGCAGCGTGTGTTCTTCGGAACTAAAACTTCCTGCGAAAATATGAGAGCATTTGGGGCCCGACCAATTGGCCGATTTCTTCGGTTGATTCGTTTTTCTCATACGATTTTCGCGCTCCCCTTTGCTTTTGCTGCGCTGATCGTGGCGGCGAACGGCTGGCCATCGCGGAGAATTCTTTTGCTAGTGATTGTCTGCATGGTGTTCGCGCGCACGGCAGCCATGCTTTTCAACCGGCTCGTTGACTGGTCGCTTGATCAACGCAACCCGCGCACGGCCTCGCGACACTTGCTCGTGCCAAAATTGTCGGCCGTGGTTTTGCTGATTCTCAGTTGTGCCGGGTTTCTGCTGGCCGCGTGCGCAATTAATCGGCTGACGTGCATCCTCGCGCCCGTAGCGCTCGCGTTGATTTTTTTCTATTCGGTGACGAAGCGGTTCACTAGCGCAACGCATTTTTTTCTCGGACTAGCACTCGCCATTGCCCCAGTCGGCGCTTGGATCGCTCAGACCGGACACCTTGATATCGCGCCAATCGTGCTTGCGGCGGGCGTAATTTGCTGGGTGGCAGGATTCGATCTGATCTATGCCACCCAGGACTATGATTTTGATCGGCGCGAAGGGATTCGATCGCTTGTGGTGAAACTGGGGATCACGCGCAGCTTGCGTCTCGCGCAGCTATTACATCTGTTGACGTTTGTCGCGCTCATCGCTTTTGGATTCGTCGCGAAGCTCGGCGCGCTCTACTACTGGTCGCTGCCTCTGATCGCGGCGGCACTTGTTTACGAGCACAGAACCGAAAAACGCGATCTGGCCGGAATCAATCGCGCGTTCTTTCAGAGCAATGCGTTTGTCAGCGCGGTATTCTTGCTCGCGGTCTGCGTCGATCGGTTGACCTAACGACTTTCAGCGTCGATCACATCGCGTTTAACATCGCAACGCGTCTTTGGTGCCGGCCGCCATCGAAACCCGTCTCAACCCAAATCCGCACAATTTTTAGCGCCAGGTCTTCGGGAATCAGGCGTTCACCCATCGAGAGTACGTTCGCGTCATTGTGTTGCCGCGAGAGTTGGGCCGACTCTTCGTTCCAGCAAAGTGCGCAACGCACACCGTGCACTTTGTTCGCCACCATCGCTTCGCCATTGCCTGAACCACCGAAGACAATGCCGCGATCGCACTCGCCGCGCGCTACTGCTTCCGCGGCCGGACGAATGAAGAGTGGATAGTCCACGGGTTCCTCGCTGAACGTGCCGAAGTCCTTCACTTCATGCCCGAGCGAGCCGAGCAATTCTTTTACCTTCTCCTTGTAACGGAAACCGGCGTGATCCGAGCCTAGGGAAATTTTCATCAGACACGAATTACACGAATTCCCACGAAATGGTAGGGCGCGTCACTCGTGTGCGCGCCGAAATCGTGCGGCACCGGCGGCGTGCAGAGGACTGCCCGCCCTACCGTCCATCTTCAGGCTTCAACGGATCATCATGCTCCGTGCAATTTCGCCAACTCGCTCCAGAGTTCGCGTTCGCGTTCAGTCAGCTTTTTCGGGATGTTGATCTGTCCGACAACGTAGAGATCGCCGCGTTTCCCTGAGACTCCAGGCAGCCCGCGTTCACGCAGACGAAACCGCTGTCCACTTTGTGTACCCGGCGGAATCTTGAGGCGCACTTTTCCCTCGGGAATAGGCACAAGCAATTCACCGCCCAGCACGGCCTGCCACGGCTGGATCCGCACCTCATGAATCAAATCGCTGCCTTCGACTGAAAAATCCGGATGCTTGGCCAATCGCACCCGAAGAAAAAGATCGCCACTTTTTCCTCCACCCGCGCCGGCTTCACCCTGACCACGTAAACGGATCCGCTGGCCTTCGCGGACACCACGGGGAATTTTGACTTGATACTGCTCCACCTTGTCTGAACCGGCGCGCCGCAGCGACACGGTCCTCGTCGAGCCGTGCAGCGCTTCCTCGAGTGTGACCATAATGTCCGCTTCCACGTCGGCGCCGCGTTCGGCTGTCGCAGCGCGTCCGCCGAACCCGCCGAATGCGGAACGACCGCGCCCGCCGCCAAAAAACGCTTCGAAGAAATCGCTGAACCCAGTTCCGCCGAACTCGAACTCAACCCCGCCACCGCCATCGCCGCCCCATTGATAAAATCCGCCGCCGGGCTGTTGCGCTTCCCACTGCCCGCCAGGTGGAGGCTGGAATCCGCCCGGCCGATTCCAATCAGCGCCGAGTTGATCGTATTTTTTGCGCTTTTCCGGGTCGCCCAGTACCTCGTAGGCTTCGTTGATTTCCTTAAATTTTTCTTCAGCAGCCTTTTTATCCTTCGCCACATCAGGATGATGTTTGCGCGCCAGCTTGCGAAAGGCGGCACGAATTTCCTCGTCGGTAGCCGTTTTCGGAATACCAAGCGTTTCGTAATAATCTCTAAACTGCACCGCCATCGACTCTCAACCTTGTGCCTCCGCGCAATTCGCGCAACTTATGCGCAGTGCGCGAACTCGGAAAATTCGTGATTGTCATCGGCGTTATCATGACCCTGGTCGGGTTGGTGATGTGGAGCGGTTTCGCGCCGAAATGGCTGGGGCGTTTGCCTGGCGATATCCGGGTCGAGCGCGAGGATTCGGCGTTTTATTTCCCAATCGTGACCTGCATCGTGCTCAGTATCGTGCTTAGTTTGCTCCTCTCGCTGTTCTCAATCTTCCGGCGCTGATGGCGGCGCAGCGTAAACAAGTCCAGCTCGAACGGCATATTGCGAAATTGCTGCGGTGCCGTCGCTGCCCGCGAATGAAATCGACGCCGGTCTCAGGCGGCGCAATCGCGAGTGACGTAATGGTCATCGGGCAGGCGCCTGGGCCACGAGAACCAGTTCTGCAACGGCCCTTTGCGCATACGGCGGGCAAAACGCTGTTCCGCTGGTTCGAACAATTTTGCGGAATGAACGAAGCCGCCGTTCGATCGGCAATCTATTTCGCGGCGGTCTGCCGATGTTTCCCGGGCAAAAATTCCAGCGGCAGCGATCGCGTTCCATCCCCGGATGAGGTTCACAACTGCGCTTCGTGGATGGACAATGAGATCCGAATATTGCGGCCGCGTCTCATCATTCCAGTCGGCCGACTTGCTATCGTGCAATTCACCAATTGCCCAAAATTAGAGAAAGTCATTGGCCGAAAATTTCGGGTCATACGCGCAGGGCATCACTTCGACGTGATTCCGTTGCCGCATCCATCCGGCGCCTCTCCATGGCACAAAATTGCGCCGGGAAAAAAACTCCTCGAACAGGCGTTTAGACTGATCGCGCGGCATCCCGCTGTCGCGGCGCTTTGTAAGGGCCGACGGTGGTCATAGACTGCCGCTGGCGCAGCGCGGTCTGAATTCGATATTGGACGTTGGGCCTTGAACATTGAACGTTTTGGGAATGTCTTCCAGTCCCATTCCTACTCGCGCTGACATTCCTGAGTCCGACAAATGGGACCTGACGCCGCTTTTTACTGACGTGGGCAAATGGCAGGAGGATTTCGCCTGGATCCAACAGACCTATCCCAAACTTCAGGACTGGAAGAGCCGAGTGGGGGAATCAGCACAAACGCTGGCTGAGGTGCTTGAGCTTGAGAAGTCGCTCGAGCAGAAAATCGAGCGCGTCTATCACTACGTGTCACTGCAACTGGCTGAGGACGGCACGAACAATGAATACCTCGCACGCGTCGGACAAGTTCAGAATCTGCTTACGAAGGTCGGCGAAGCAGCAGCGTTTGTCGTTCCGGAAATCCTCGCGATCGACGACGAAAAGTTTGGACAATTCACTGCCGATCCAGGATTGAAGGATTGGCGAATCAAGTTGCACAAAATCCGCCGAATGAAGCCGCATGTGCTTTCGGTTCCCGAGGAACGCCTTCTGGCGCTGAGCACTTTCGCACTCAGCGGTTACGACGACACCTTTTCGCAATTGACCGATGTTGACATGAAGTTCGGCGTCTTGATCGATGAGACTGGGCGCGAAAAACAGCTGACCCAAACCTCGTTTAGCTCATTTTTAGTGAAACGGGATGCTGAGCTGCGCAAACGCGCCTTCCATCAATTCTACGCGGAATTTCGCGACCATCAGTACACGCTTGCTGCGGCGCTCGCCTATTCGGTCAAGGCAGATGTCTTCCAAGCAACAGCAAGACATTACTCGTCTGCGCTTGAAGCGGCACTGTTTCCGGACGATGTGCCGGTCGCAGTCTACGATGGATTAATCCAATCAATCCGCGCGAACTTAAAACCGTTGTTCCGCTATTTTGATCTGCGCCGCCGCGTCCTTGGTTTGGATGAGCTGCATCATTACGACACGTATGTCCCTCTGGTTCCGGAAATCGGGACGCGGGTCACTTTTGATCAAGCGGTTGAAATGGTTTTGGCGGCGCTCGCCCCGCTCGGAAAAGAATATGTTGATGTTTTGGCGGAAGGTCTGCGCGGACGCTGGTGCGATCGTTATGAAACGAAGGGCAAACGGAGCGGCGCGTTTTCGTCGGGCAGCTACGGTGCGCCGCCATACATCCTGATGAATTACAAGGAGGACGTCTTCGCCGATGTTTATACACTTGCGCACGAGGCTGGTCACTCCATGCACAGCTGGTTCTCGCAAAATGCGCAGCCGTTTCAGAATTACGAGTATCCAATTTTCCTGGCGGAGGTCGCTTCCACATTCAACGAAGAATTGCTCACCCATCATCTGCTTGAGCAAACGAGCGATCCAAAGATGCGAGCTTATGTCATCAATCGGCAAATCGACGAGCTCCGCGGCACACTCTTCCGGCAGACGATGTTTGCGGAGTTTGAGAAAATTATTCATGCCATCGAGGAAAGTGGCGATGCGCTGACGCTCGATGTTTTCAAATCGCAATATCACAAGCTGCTCGAGACCTATTTTACCGAAAATTTTGCGCTCGATCCCGAGCTCAATCTAGAGTGCCTGCGTATTCCACATTTTTATCACGCGTTCTATGTCTATAAATATGCGACCGGGATTTCCGCCGCTGTCGCGCTTTCGCAGCGCGTCCTTTCGGGCGAATCAGGAAGTGTGGATGCCTATCTTGACTTTCTGCGTTCGGGCGGTTCGAAATTCCCGTTAGAAACGTTGAAAGCGGCCGGCGTGGACATGGCCACATCTGCGCCTATAGATCTCACATTGCAGTTGTTCGAACAGCGGCTAAAGGAATTGGAAGAGCTGTTGTCGTGAACCGAATTCTGGTGATTCGCGGCGGCGCCATCGGGGATTTCATTCTAAGTTTGCCCGCGCTTAAGGCCCTGCGTGACGTTCATCCCGCCGCGCACATTGAGATCCTTGGTTACAAACACATCGCTGCGCTTGCCGAAAATAGGTTTTATGCGCAAGCAGTCCGCTCGATTGAATACGGTCCGCTCTCCGGCTTTTTCGCGAAAAATTCAAAGCTGTCCACGGAACTTATGAATTACTTCAGCAGTTTCGATTTAATCATCAGTTATCTCTACGATCCGGATGAAATCTTTGAGCGGAATATACAGGTGTGCGGTGTTCAAAATCTGATCTCCGGGCCGGCGAAGATTGATAATTCTGCGCACGCGGCGCGGCAGCTCGCCCAACCGGTCGAAGCGTTGGGCATAAAAGTGGTCGATCTTGCCGCAAAGATTTTTCCGTCGGCCGAAGACCGGCAACTCGCGCGCGATTTTCTTCGCGATTTGCCGCGGCCGATTCTTGCAATTCATCCCGGCAGCGGTAGCGAAAAGAAAAATTGGCCAATCGAAAGCTGGATCGATCTCGGAAACGATTTGCTCGGCCGTGAAAGTTTTCGTGGATCAGTGTTGGTCATTTCGGGTGAAGCCGATCGCGCTCAAGTCGCGAGATTGGAAGAGATCTGGCAAAATCAGCGTGTAGCTTTCGCGAAAAATCTGCCGCTCGTCCATCTGGCGGCGCTCCTTGAAGATTCGATCTTCGTCGGACACGACAGCGGAATTTCGCACATTGCCGCGGCGGCAGGTGCAAACTGCGTTTTACTTTTTGGCCCAACCGATCCTGATATTTGGGCGCCGCAAAATGAAAACGCCCGAGTGATTCGAGCACCGAAACGCGATTTGCAGGACATCGATGTTGCAAAAGTCGAACCTGCTGTAGCCGCTTCGCTGTGCGAAGCGTAACGGGGATTTGATCCTTGAATGCGCCGCCCAGAGAGCGGCGGCTACAGGCTACGAGCTGATGCGCATCGGCATCAGCACGTAGAGAAACGGCGTCTGAATTTTCAAAACTCCCGGACTCATCTCGTCGATGAGATCGAGGAAGACTTCGTCTTCAGTCAAGGCGCGCAGCGGTGCCATGAGAAATTCCGGATTAAACGCGATGGAAAAATCGCGGCCCTTGTACTGGACCGCCAGTGATTCCTTCGCTTCGCCTACTTCCGGCGTGTTGGCAGTGATATCGATGTTGTTCTTACTGAAATTCAGTTTGATGGAGTTTGATTTGTCGCTCGCCAGCAGCGAAACGCGTCGCAATGCATTTAAGAATGTCTCGCGCTCGAGTTTTACCCGCTCTTTTGCTTCGCTCGGAATCACCTGGCGATAATTCGGATAATTGCCTTCGATCAATTTCGAGACCAGAAACGTCTTGTTCAGATCGAACGCGATTTGCCCGTTGCCCATGCTCACCTTCACGTCGCCGTCATCGGTGAGCAGTCGCTGCAATTCGATGATGGCTTTTGTGGGAACAATAATATCGGCTTCGTGACTGCGCGGAAATTCCAGTTCGATTTCCAACATGGCCAGTCGCCGTCCATCCGTGGCCACCAGAGTCAGCTTGTTATTCTTAAAACTGAACAGCACGCCGTTGAGTACATAACGGGTCTCGTCGGTAGAGATGGCGTAAGAAGTTTTGCGCAGACCATCACGCAAATCTTTTTGACGGATCGTCACTACTTTCGCTTCTTCAAACTTCGGCAGCGGCGGAAATTCTTCCTCGGGCAGTCCGAGAATTTTAAAGAAGCTCTGGCCGCTACGAATTGAAGCTGCGTTCTTTCCATCGACATCGATCTGAATTTCACTTGATGGAAGTTCGCGAACGATGTTGAAAAGTCGCCGAGCAGGCAGCGTAGTCGCGCCTTCCTTTTCGACATCCGCTTCGCAACTACCACGCACGCCCACGTCAAGATCGGTAGTGGTTAGATGAATTTCATTGCCGTTCGCCTGCAACAGAACATTGGAGAGAATGGGAAGAGTGGTGCGGGTGCTGACGACGTTTTGCACCTGTTGCAAGCCTTCTAGCAGTTTTTCTTTCGCAACGCTGAATTTCATGATGGACAGGAGCACTTAAGTTGTAAGGCTTTCGATTTTATTCGGCAACCGCAAAAGTCACGCAAAAGCTTTGGCGAGTTGAGATCGATCACTCTACCTCTGCAGCGAGCTATCGATAAACGAGATCGTCTGGCGAATGTTATCTTGCTCGGCCATGCGTTTCTTTACCAGTTTACAAGCGTGCAGGACGGTGCCGTGATCGCGTCCGCCAAACGCGTCTCCGATTTCATTCAGCGAGGCCTTGGTGAGCTCCCGCGCCAGATACATCGCTACCTGCCGTGGAAAAGCGATACTGGCCGGGCGCCGTTTGCTTGTCATATCGGCTATCCGCACATCGAAATGCTCAGCCACGCGCCGCTGGATTTGTTCAATGGTGATGGAGTGCCGTCCTTCTTCCTGCAAAATATCCTTCAGCAAATGCTCGATGACTTCCTGCGTGAGCTCTTTTCCACTGAGCGATGCAAACGAGGCTACTCGCATGAGCGCGCCCTCCAGCCGACGGACATTGGTGCGAATGCGGCTCGCCAAAAACTGGAAAATATCGTCGCCCAATTTGATTTGCATGGTGCGAGCTTTCTTCCGCAAGATCGCCAGACGCGTCTCGATGTCCGGCGGCTGAAGCTCTGCCGTCAATCCCCACTCGAATCGGGAAACGAGGCGATGCTCCAGGTTCGCGATCTCCGATGCCGGTCGGTCGCAGGAGAGCACAATTTGTTTATGTCCGTCGAAGAGCGTATTGAACGTGTGAAAAAATTCCTCCTGCGAGCGTTCTTTGCCTCCGAGAAACTGGATGTCATCGATCAAAAGAAGATCGGCCTGGCGATAGCGCTTACGGAATTTGACCAAATTACTGTGCTGGATGGCATCGATGAATTCATTGATGAAGAGCTCGCTGGAGAGATACATCACCTTCACGTTTTTATTTTTTGCCCAGACGTACTGACCGATCGCCTGCATCAGATGCGTCTTGCCGAGACCAACGCCGCCATAGATGAATAGCGGATTGTAAGTGCGCGCAGGAGCCTGCGCGACGGCGAGAGCCGCTGCGTGCGCAATTTCATTGTTCGGGCCAACCACAAAAGACTCGAACGTGTTTCGCGGATTGAGCCCGAGGACGCTTGCGCTCGTTTTTGCGCCAGCGGATGGCTCCGGCGAAATCTCTTTGAGAACAGGCAAATCTTCCAACGGCGTTTGCCCTGACGTCCCCGAGGGCGAGGCAAACTTCACCGCCCGTGGACTCCCAAGTGCGCTAACAATCGCGTTCTGCAACGCGGTTATGTAGTTACTCTCGATCCAAAACTGATAGATGTTATTTGGAACGCGAAGCGTGAGCGATTTCTCCGTCGCTTCTACGAGTTCGACCGCAGAAAACCACCGATTGAAGCTATCGGCACTAATTTGCGGTTTCAGGGCGGCCGCTAATCGCTGCCAGAGTTGGGCGCATTTCTTGTCCATCGCAACTTGTTAACAGTGTTACACAATTGCCACAGAGGCCTGTGCCCGGGAAAATGGGCTCGCAGCCCCAAGGTCATCCCGACCTCGTCGCCGGCGAATTTCCCAAAGGAAATGCTCAGCGAAAATGCCGGAAACGCGTAGATACGAGGGGAAATTGAGTTCTTTAGTGTCCAGTCGCGAAGGGGCGATGGAGAGGCTGTCATTCGCGGTAGCTGTTTTATTCGAAGAATTTTGGGATGGTTCCATTCGCGCAGCTAAAAGTTTCTGAGAAATGTTCACAACTTATTCACATTCGCTCCCGTCGCTGTCCCGCCAGCGGGCTTGAGACTAGAAACCGCCACTAAAATCAACAAGAAAAAAATGAATTTTATTTTTAGCGAGCAAGAAAAATTTCTTGACTGAAAAACCAAAATGAGCGTTCCAGGAGCAACGATAATTTTGAGCTAAGACCGGCAGTCGACTCCGAAAAGTTTCCGCGAGTTGACTGAATCGGCGTGTGTACGCATTTTTGCCACTTCAGCCTGCTCGAGGGAATATTCGGCGAATCGAAAATGCCCGAAAAGCGAACGCAAATGACGAGTCAGAAAACGAACCGCGTCATCTTTTTCATTCGAGGCAGGGCAATCAGGCGTACCCTTTGCACCGGCTTCGTTGCTTTCTTTTTGTCGGGCTCATATGCCTCGAAAGCTTTCGGAATAGAAGAGCTGTTGCCACCCTTTGGTTTTCGCTGGAACGACTCCATGGCGCGCGTGGAAGCGATATTGCATGGCGCGAAAGCCAAAATCGTGTCGAGGGAGAAAAAGGAGAACCGGGAGATATGGACAGTGGAAGGACTCGTCCACCCTGGATTGAAGCGCACGCTCTTCACGTTCAAAGCAAGGGGCCTGATCGGAGTAGAACTGCAGTACGAGTATCCGGAATGGAATATCGAACGCTATAACCAGCGAATGGGAGAGATTCGCAAATATTTCGATGAAAAGTACGGAACGGGAAAATTGGTCTCCCGTTCCCGCGATACCGACACTGACGTGATCCAAACGCTGGTTGGCTATCAATGGATGGTCGGCGCGACGATGCTTGAGCTATTTTATTTCTCGGCCCAACACGACACGCTCGTTTACCGGACGATCAGTGTAGATTACAAAGCACTCTAGCCGTCTCACCCGCGCCGCCGCCAAAACGCTTTGACGCGCAGAAGTCAGGAAGCGCGGACTGATGGAATTACAGGTGGGCGTGGCGTCGCCAGCTGGCGGCAATTACAACGTCGTCTCAGTCACAAGCGATTGTTCCTCTTCGGGGCGAATGCGCTTGCCGCGTCTGCTTTCGTTTTGCAAGCGTTTCAGCCGACTCGACAAGGCTGCTTTTACCGCAGAATTCATGCGATCAATAAAAAGGATCCCATGAAGATGATCGAATTCATGTTGAATCACGCGCGACAACAAGCCGCCTGCTTCGATCTCGACATTGTCGCCTTGCAGAGTTTGCGCATGTGCAATCGCCGATTTCGACCGTTCGATGTCGGCGGAAATTTCTGGAAAACTTAAGCAGCCTTCCACTCCCATCTCGGTTGGGCCGCGCAACTCGATTTCAGGATTGATCAAGACCAGCGGCATCGCAATCGCTGGATCGACGTCTTTGGCATTCAACTTCATCGTGCTTGGCCGATCTTCGACCTGCGAAACGTCGATTACGGTGAGTTGCAAGGCCTCACCAATTTGCTGTGCTGCCAGGCCCACGCCATGCGCAGCATGCATCGTCTCGATCATGTTCGCAGCGAGTTCGCGAATATGATCGTCGATCTTCTCGATCCGCTTCCCTTTCGTCCGCAGGATCGGATCACCGTACTGCACGATCGACAAGATCATTTCTCTTCGCGGGTAAAGGCCGGCAAATTTCGGACGCCCGCAAGTTTTAACGCATCCATCACTTTGATGATCGCGCCAAAGGAAGCCTTTCTGTCCGCTTGCAGTGCCAATGTTGATTTACGCGCACCAGGTAAATCGCGCACCGCGCCTTCCAGCGCGTCCACGCTTACGGCGCGTCCGTCCAGTTTGACGTCATCATTTTCATCAACGCTGACAATCGCGTGTTCGAGTTCAGCAGGCAGCTCCTTCGCTGTTTTGGACTCCGGCAGATTGATCTGAACCTCCGGCTGGTCCTTCTTAAAAGTCGTCGAAACGACAAAAAAGATCAGCAGAATGATGAGAATATCGACGAGCGAAACGATAATAATGAGGGGCGCACGCCGTTTTCGCACTGCAAAATTCATGGCTTGAAATTCGCTGTGAGTCTCACGCTACCGGTGTCGATAGCTGAGCAGCGGATGACGGTTTTGTTCTTTCGAATTCGCGCGACGAGCGACCGTAATAGCATTTGTTAATTAACTCGACCACCAATGTCTCCATCTCCACTGACATCACTTCCACTTTTCTGGAAAAATAGGTGAACCCGATCAACGTCGGCACGGCAATCGAAAGTCCAAAAACAGTCGCATTCAGTGCTTCGGCGATGCCGAGCGCGATCTGGCGCGTGTCCGATGCGCCGGTGCTTAAACCAAGATGCGAAAAAACGTGCACGAGGCCCGAAACTGCGCCGATCAAACCGAGCAAGGGTGCGATGCCTACAATGACTTCGAGAACGATGAGACCTCTTTCCAGGCGCACCATCTCGTGACGCGCCCGCGTTTGAACCACTTCCACGTTTTCCGAGCGCGGACCACGCAAATGTTGCAACGCCACACGCGTGATCTGCGCTAGCGAGGAGGGATCATGATGCACAAGACGTGAGAGCCGCTCGGGACCGCCTCCTGGTACCAAACGTTCTATTTCCTCCTCGATTGCCGGCGGCATCACCTTTTTCTCTCTCAACGCGAAACCGCGTAAAATCATTGTCGTCAGAGAGACAATCGAGCAGGCGAGCAGCGGCCACATAAAGAGGCCGCCCCTTTGGAAGAACCCGAGTACGATCTTCACGGTCTCCGGAGCTTGAACACTTATCGCGGCGATAATCATCAATTTGGATAGATAGTGAAAGTGAATCCGTCCACTTCCAAGCCTTCAGACGGCAATGTGTTCGCAACATCCTCGGGAATTGGCGGAAGGTGTGCCTCCAGCACCGATTGCAGGCAAACATTGGCAAATGCCTCGTTCGAACTGTTCTCAGTAATTTTCAGGCTCTTCACTTGTCCGCTTCGATCGATGTAAAATCGAAGCCGCAGGGTGCCGATATTAACTAAATCACGTTTCCGATCCACATAAGTATACCAGCGCGAGCCAACGGCATCTTTCAGAATTTTCTCGTACCGGCCAAGCGGCGTGCCAAAGGCATTAACCGAAGAACTCCCGCGGTTAGTAATCTTCCCTGAGATATGAGTTCGCTCCTTCCAGGGCCGATATGAGGATTGCGTTTGTGCCGCAGCCGAAGGCTCGACTGCCGGAGTCGCCCTCGCGGTTAACATGGCAAATTGTTCCGCTGCGGTAACCGGACCGGGTTGTGTCTGCGGCGCCGCCGCGGGATTCGGATTTGCCCGCGGCGCAGCGCTCGGTTGCGGTTGCGCTCCATTCATTTGGAGCGAGTAGGCATGTGTTTCCAAATCGACAGACGGCCGATCTTTTCCCGCTTGCGACGGTAGCGGCGCTTCGCCACTTGCAGGAAGTTCGCTCGCTGCGATGGAGTTGGCATTGGATTCAAACGTTTTTTCCTTCGGCGCTTCCGCTGATTTTTTCGACTCGTCGGTCTCGATGAACGCGGGGTTTTTCGAGACCGGCGAAAGATCGACAAACGTCAACTCAACCGGGTTTTCCTCAAACGAAGCGGTTGGCGAGAGAACTCCACTTAATGCAGCGAGCAGACAGGCCACTGCCAAATGAATAAGGATGGCCGCAACTAACGCTAGGAAAACAGTCCGCGCATCGTATTCGTGGTCGAGCGTCCGGCTGCCTGGCCGAGCAAACATGATATCGGCCGTCGTCATGAGAGCGGTCTGGTAATGATGATAAACGAATTCAGGCTTAGAGCTTCCTCAGTTTAAAGCCTCAACATTATCTCAGCCTAAGGCCACTGACAACTTGCCTGGCTATGGAATTCCTATTCTTGCCATTTTCTTGCTTGCTTGCGGGACACTGCCGACTTTCGCGCGCGAGAGAGAGCATGATGAAACAAATATTGCTGCGCGTAGCCCCCGTGTTCGCCAAAATGGCTTTCGGAAAATTCGCGCAGCCGCGCCGTGTTCAATTTTCGTGCCCGTGGAAAATAGTGCTGTCTCAAAACGCGCTCAATCCAGACATCGATGGGAAAAGCGCGCAACCTTTCATAGGCGAAAAGCATCACACAATTAGCGATCTTTGCACCCACGCCTGGCAGTTCACAGAGCTGCTGCCGAAGATCGGTATCGGAAAGTACTTGCCACTCATCGAGATCCACTTCGCCCGAATCAACAAGCCGGGCGGTGGCGAGCAGATGCGCCGCGCGATAGCCGACCGCGCATTTGCGCAATTCCCTTTCTGAATTTTTAGCTAGGCGCTCCGCAGAGGGAAATGTGTGAACGATGCAACTGTCCGCCCCGGAGCAATGGTGCTTCGACAGATCGATCTTGAGCGCCACGCCGAAACGTTCGCGCAACGCCTTGGAAATTTGCCGGATATGCGCGACCTGTTTCATCGACGAACAGATAAACGTGGCCAGGCATTCCCACCTTGGCTGCCGAATGATCCGCAACCCACGACAAAACAACCGTGCTGCGTTCATTACAGGGTCATCCGGGAACGAGGCACAGATTTCTGCCAGCCGATGATCAAGAGCGAAATAATGGGCAACGATTCTGGGGAGTGCACGCGTCTCGGGTGCCGGCCATGGCGCCCCGCCAAGTATTAAGACGGTACCATTCTGTTCGACGTAAACTGGCAAATCGCCGATCGTGCCCACAAATCCCCGTCCAGCCTTTTCCCAGTGGAAGACCTGGCCCGAATTGAGCGTCATGGCCAGATTGAAGTCTCGCGCGCAAATTTCCGTAATCTTCATGGCGATCGGGTATCGAGTATCTAGCATTCAGCATCGGTCACGAGCACGAGCAAGAGCAAGGGAAAGAGAGCGAGACAATCTGTGTTTCATCTGTATTCAAGGTTTCGGCTGGCTCACCGCAGCGTCTGTGGCTAAATAACCGCCGAAATGGACGTGCGCCTCGGAATTGATACCGGCGTTCTGCTTTTTTATTTCGTCGCCATCATCGCAATTGGCCTGTTTATGGGTCGGCGCGAGCGCGACCTCGCCGACTTCGCACTTGGTCGACGGCAAATCGCGTGGTGGGCCATTCTTGCTTCGCTTATCGCCGCGGAAACCAGCGCTGGAACATTTTTCGGCACGCCTGGCGAAGGCTTCACTTTTCGAAATTACACTTATCTCCAGCTCGCCCTTGGCACGATCCTCGCGCGCGTTTTGGTCAGCTACATTTTCATCAAGCCGTACTACGACTACAAAGTTTATTCGATCTACGAATACCTGACCGCGCGTTTCGGGGTCGGGACCAAGAACGCAGCATCAGCCGTTTTCCTTTTCACAAGATTGCTCGCGTCGGGCGCGCGCTTGTACGTCGCAGCGATTGCCCTCGCGCTCGGCTACGAAATGGTTCGTGGCGTCCGGCCTAATCAGACTGAAACACTTTTCATCTACATCGGCGCAATCGTCGCGATTGTGCTTTTGACTGCGATCTACACAACGCTCGGCGGAATTAAGGCGGTCATCTGGACGGACGTCATTCAGGCGTCGATCATGATCGGCAGCGCACTGACCGCTGTCGGTCTGCTTTATTTTTCGATTCCGGGCGGCTGGCACGAAATCGTTCAGCGTCACGGCGAGTTTCACGTTTCGGATTTCATCACTAGCGGGTTGAATCCCGCTAAAAGCGGTTGGGAGAAAATTAAAGGGATGTTTGCAATCGAATACACGATCTTCGCCGGCCTAATCGGTTCCACTTTTATGACCATGTCCACGCACGGAACAGATCAGGATATGGTGCAGCGGATGTTGACTGCGCCGGATGTGCGCCGCAGCCGGCGCTCGGTGATCATGTCAGGTCTTGCCGATATCCCGATTGCTTTCACTTTCCTTAGCATCGGCGTGCTGCTTTGGGTCTTCTATCAGACCCATACGGATCCGGCGTTGCCGAAAACTCCAAACGAAATTTTTTGTCACTACATCCTTTACGAAATGCCGGTCGGCATTCGCGGCCTGCTTCTGGCCGGAATATTCGCGACCGCGATGGGTTCGCTCAGCACGGCTTTAAACGCCCTGGCCACAAGTTTCACGCGCGATTGGTACGAGCCATACATCCAGCCAGGCTCGACCGCAGAGCAGAGTTTGAGCGCCGTGCGCTGGGCAACCGTGGCCTTCTCTATTTTGATGATTGTCGTTGCTTCAACCACAGCCTATCTCGTGATCGTCTACCCAAATGTACGGATCATCCCGATTGTTTTGGGAATTTACGGTTACACCTACGGCTCAGTGCTCGGCATTTTTCTTACAGGCATGCTGACCAAATCCCGCGGCAACAACTTCGGCAATATCGTCGCGATGATCATCGGCTTCGTCGTTGTCGCGATCCTGAGTGGTCTCCCCAACAATATCGCCGGCCTTTTCGGCGGCAGGCTCTATCCGCAACCGCCGTGGCTGCCAGTGATGGAATTTCCCTGGTGGATCTGCTTCGGCACGATCGTCACCTTTTCAGTGGCGGTTTTGTTCCGGAGTGGCCGCGAACATCATCCACCGGTTGTGGCTTAACTCTAATGTAACCCAGAAATTTGACTGGCCATCGTTAGCTCACTATTCGTAACAGGCAGTCTTTTTTACGCGATCCTCAACTATTGTAATTCCATGGCCCACGTCGTCACCGAGAAATGTAACGGATGCAAGTTCACCGACTGTGTAGAAGTGTGCCCGGTCGCGTGCTTCTACGAGCTGGAGACCCAGGTGATCATTCACCCCGATGAATGCATTGACTGCATGGCATGTGTAGAGGTGTGCCCGGTGCATGCCATCTATGCGGACATGGATCTTCCTCCGGAGTTCACGAAAGATACCGAGTTCAATGCGGTCAAGGCACAGGAGGTGAAGGACTCAGGCGGGGAGGCGATCACAGTCCGCAAGGATCCTCTGCCTACCGCAGCAGAGCGAAAAGCGGCCCTCGGCTACTGAGCGAGCAGCCTGCGCGGACTTTCGATTGCCGGGATAACCATAGTCCCTCATTCCGTTCGTCAGCCAGCTTGATCTTCACGGGGCTCGCATCTAATTCTCGGTCAGCTATGCCAGCTCCCCCCTGTGATTGCCGACCTTGTGGACCGCTTTGAACAGCAAGGCGACGCCTATAAATCAGGCCAATACAACGAAGCCCAACTTCGCAAAGAGTTTGTCGATCCGATGTTCAAAGCGCTTGGCTGGGACATGGAAAACATCAGCGGTTATGCCGAAGCCTATAAAGACGTAATTCATGAAGATGCGATCAGGATTGGCGGCGCAATCAAAGAACTAGATGATATAATTCTCACACGCGACCTGCCGGAACAAGGTTTGCGCGCGGGCGATATTGGCACGGTCGTGCTGGTTCATCGGAACAACGCCGGTTACGAGGTGGAGTTCACTTCTTTGGATGGCGAGACCATCGCCGTGATTACGTTGATGGCTGATCAAGTCCGTGCCGCCGAAGCAGGTGAAATTGCTCACGTGCGTTCTCTGGCAGCAGCCTGATCGGTTTTCCTGCCTTCCTAACTCAAAATCTGCGTCACCCGCGTAATCAGCGAGTTCTCCAGGCAACTTTGTTGTAGAGCGGCCGACACGTCGAAGGCCCTCGCGAGCAGGCAGACCGCGTCGCTACGTCTTTTTGTCTTTAGCCAGCTTGAGCGACAAATCCCTCAACTGGCGCGGATCGACTTCGCTTGGCGACTGCGTCATCAAATCGATGCCGCGATTGTTTTTCGGAAACGCCATGACGTCGCGGATGCTTTGTTCGCCGCAAATCAACATGACCAGTCGATCAAGCCCGAGCGCAATGCCACCGTGGGGCGGAGCACCCAGCCGCAACGCGTGAAGCAAATGGCCGAACTGTGACTGGCGATCTTCCGCAGTGATTCCAAGCACCTCAAACATTTTCTCCTGCAGCTGCGGCTCATGGATTCGCATGCTGCCACCGCCGATTTCCACACCGTTCAACACGACGTCGTAAGCTTCAGCGCGAACATCGGGGAATTTCTTGGCGTCAAACAGCGGCATGTCTTCCGCTTTCGGGCGAGTAAAGGGATGATGCATGGCATTCCATTTGTTTTCCTCCGGACTCCATTCGAAAAGCGGAAAATCTGTGACCCAGAGGAAATCCCAGTCCGGCGCGCCCTCGCCGCGGGGAGCAGGCTCAGGTCGCGCCCTACCGTGCAATTCCTGAATCTCAGCAATCCGTAGTCGCAATCGGCCAAGCACTTCACAGGCGATCTCCCATTTGTCGGCGCCGAAAAATACACAGTCACCTTCTTCGATTTGCAATTTTGATTTCAGTGCAGCCTTCTCAGCATCAGAGAAGAATTTCACGATGGGCGATTTCCATTCGCCATTCTCGATCTTGATAAATGCAAGCCCTTTTGCGCCGTGTAACTTTGCTATTTCAGTTAGCTCGTCGACTTGGCCGATGGTGATTCCAGCAAAACCTTTCGCATTGATTGCTTTCACCACGCTCCCCGCATCGAGCACACCGCGGAAAACCTTGAAGCTGCTTTCGCGAAAAATTTCGCCGAGATCGACGAGCTCCATTCCAAAGCGGCGGTCAGGTTTATCGCTTCCGTATCGGCTGACTGCCTCCCGATAGGTAAGGCGATCAAATGGCGTTTTGATGTCCACGTTGAACGCTGCTTTAAAAATCGCCGCCAGCATTCCTTCCGTGACTGCGAAAATGTCGTCCGGTGTAACGAACGACGCTTCGATGTCGATCTGGGTAAACTCCGGTTGCCGGTCGGCGCGCAAATCTTCGTCGCGAAAACATCTCGCGATCTGAAAATATTTCTCCACACCCGCGACCATGAGCAGTTGTTTGTATTGCTGCGGAGCCTGTGGCAGCGCGTAAAACTTTCCGGGCATGATTCGGCTAGGCACCAAAAAATCGCGCGCGCCTTCCGGTGTGCTCTTGGAAAGAATGGGCGTTTCGACTTCGACAAAGCCCTGGCTGTCGAGGTAATCGCGCGTCGCTTTCGCGACTCGATGGCGCACCTGCAAATTGCGCGAGAGCCGCGGCCGCCGGAGATCCAAATACCGATGCGTCATCCGCAGATCCTCGTTCTGCGGCTCGGTATCGATTGGGAACGGCAATGTGTCGGCGCGATTGAGAATGCGCAGCTTGCTGGGAATGATTTCAATGTCGCCGCTCGCAAGGTTTGGATTTTCCGTTCCCGGCAGACGCGCGGCGACTCGGCCCGACACTTGGATCACATCCTCACTGCGCAGAGTATGCGCTTCCCTGGCGAGTTCGGCGTTTTCTTCAGGGCGAAAAACAACCTGAGTCAGCCCTTCGCGATCGCGAAGATCAATGAAAATGACGCCGCCGTGATCGCGCGTGACATTCACCCAGCCGGCCAGGGTCACCTGCTGGCCGATGTCGCTCTTGCGAAGTGCATTGCAATCGTGTGTGCGAAACATCTTTTTGTCATTCCGAGCGAAATCGAGGAATCCCGTTGCCAAACCCAAAAGTAATTCGCGAGATCCTTCGACTCCGCCGCGCTCCGCTCAGGATGACAAACTGGGTTGCGCTTGCAAGTGCGCAAGTAGGTGATCGTGCGGCACCAGTTCCTGTTGAGCCGTTGCCATATTCTTGATTTTCACTTGCGGCCATTCGTCGCCGTACAGAAGCGCTACATGCGCGCCGAGGTCTTCGGCGGTTTCAAACTGACGAGCAACCTTTGTTTGAGTTAGCGGGTAATCGATACGGTATCCGCGGTCGCGCAGTTCCTGGATTTGTCCGAGCGCATCGGCACGGCGTTCTTCTTTTGCAATCACGACGTAGATGTCGATCTTGCGATCGCTCGCGATGGCTTGTTCTATGGCTTCGCGAGCGTGTGGCGCTTCGTTGATCAGTTCCCCGAGGACGACATCGCCCATGGCGAAACCGAGCGCGGGCAGCGAGACCGCGCCGTCGCTCAGTTGCCCGATCAAGTTGTCGTAACGTCCGCCGCCCGCGATGGCGCGAAATTTTCCGGCACGGTCGAACACCTCAAACACGATTCCCGTATAATAAGCAAGACCGCGGACGATTCCGATATCGATGGCCACAAAATCCGCCAGGCCGCGCACGCGCAGCGCATTCAGGATCTTGCTGAGCTTCTCGCTTTCTCCGCCGTTTTTTAGAGTGGCAAAAATATGCTCCGCCAGGTTGCCGAGTTTCTCGGCTGTCTTCTCACGCGGTTCGCGCCCCAATTTGTCAATCGCTTGAAGGATTTCGTCCCACTGATCTGCCGCGACGCCTTTTTCGCGCAGAAAATCTGTCCAAAATTCACGGTCGCTGATTCGGACAACGAAATCGTTCGCTGTAAATCCGAATTCACGGAGGACATCGATGCACAGCGCGAGAAGCTCGATATCTGCTGCAAGATCTGCTTCACCGACAATGTCGCAGTTGAGCTGGAAATGTTCGCGCAGACGGCCGCGCTGCTGTTTTTCGTAGCGAAAGAATTGGCCGATGGAGAACCATTTGAGCGGTTTTTTGAATTCGCGCTCGTGGGCGGCGGCGACGCGGGCCAGCGTAGGCGTCAGCTCGGGCCGCAGCGCGACTTCGCGTTCGCCCTTGTCGATAAAATTAAAGAGTTGGTGAACGATCTCTTCGCCGCTTTTCTTTCTGTAAAGCTCGGTCAGCTCAAGTGGTGGACCTTCCCATTCGACGAACCCGTAGCGACGCGCTACCTCGCGCCAGCGCATAAAGATGTAACTACGCTTTGCACAGTCCTCGGGGAGGAAGTCGCGAAAACCTGGTAAGGCCTGCATAGATGTCCCCTTACATTGCTCTGGCCATGCAAGGGGAATTACGGCTCCGTAGGCGACCGTGCGAGGCGGAATTTACGATACCAAGGCGTAACTGAAGAAACTCCGGCATTAAGGGGCCGGAGCCATATGCGATGGAGAACATCCATTTAATCAAAGCAGAGGGACAAATATGAAACAAACGAGATTAGTGAAAATATTGACAACAGGCGTGCTTTGCGCGGCAGCGCTGGGCAGCGCGCTGGCACAGGAGAGCACGACCACAACGACCGTGGATCCCGTGACTGGCACCACCACGACTGCCACGACATCAACCGCAGGCACGATTACCGCTTACACGCCGGATTCGGATTATATCATGTTCCAAACGGCGCCCGGCGTGGCCCCGGTACGATACTACTACACGAAGGACACGACCATTGTCGATCCAGAGGGTCACATCGTCACTTGGTCGGCAATCCGACCGGACATGCCGGCAACCGTGTATTACACAGACGTCGATGATCGCGTAGTGGTACGCAAGATCGTGTTGGCTCAGCCAACCACGATTTACAAAAAGGAGGAAACAACCACGACGACGACAAGTCCGTAATCGCGAAAAGCTGTTTGTCTAAAATCAAAAGCGCCCGCTATAGGGGGCGCTTTTTCATTCTTCGACGCACGTTGCGCCGGCGATTATGGACTGTTCCTATAGATCTAATCCTGATATCCGCTGGGAAATTTTTGGTGCCACTTCCAGGAGCTATCGATAATCGCGTCGACCGATTGGAACTGTGGACGCCAGCCGAGTTCCTTCCTAATTTTTTCTGAAGAAGCGATGAGCCGCGGTGGATCGCCAGGGCGACGCGGTTTTTCGACGATCTCGATTTTTCGGCCAGTGATCTTAAGGCAGGAGTTGATCACTTCGCGGACGCTGGTGCCCCCGCCGGTACCGAGATTGTAGAATTCGCTCTTCGTTGCGTTCAAAGCCAGAATATGCGCCCGGGCAAGATCGACAATGTGGATGTAATCGCGAATACAGGTGCCGTCCGGCGTTTCATAATCCGTGCCATAAATTTCCACATGCGGTTTTTGTCCAAGCGCCGCTTTGAGCACGCTTGGAATTAAATGCGTCTCCGGGCGGTGATCCTCGCCCAGTTTTTCCGACGCGCCGGCTGCGTTGAAGTACCGCAGCGAAACGAACTTCAGATCGTAAATCTGGGCGTACCAGCGCAGAATTTTTTCAAACGCTAATTTGGATTCGCCATACGGATTGATCGGGCGCGCCGTCGCAGTCTCGTCGATTGGCAGCCGGTCGGGCGGCCCGAAAATCGCGCAGGTTGAGGAAAAAACAATCCGCTCGACGTGCGTTGCAACCATTGCATCAAGCAGATTCAAGCCGTTGGAAATGTTATTGCGAAAATATTTCGACGGATCGCGCATAGATTCGGCTACGAGCGCGCTTGCGGCAAAGTGCATCACTGCATCCGCACGCGTGCTGTAAAGCGCCGCCTCGATTTGATGGCGATCCGCAAGCTCCCCGTGGATAAATTTCGCGCGTGGATCTAGGGCGCGACGGTGGCCTTCGCTGAGATTATCGAAGACTGTTACTTCGTGGTCTTCATCGAGAAGCAGTTCCGCGCAAACGCTCCCGATATAGCCAGCGCCGCCAACGACGAGAACTTTCATCCGGCGAAATTGCGGTGTGCCTGCACACCATGTCAAAAGAAAGCGTAACCGGCTACGTCTTCTTTTTTGCTGAGATTTTTGGTTACAGGCTGGTGAGCAACTTTTTCTTCTGTTGCCCTTTTTTCTGCTGCAAACTGGTGACCATCTGCCGGACGCAACGATGTTTGGTGCGCGGCGTCAGAACTTTCAAGCTCTCTTCCTCCGAGCCCCATTGCAAAACATCGATATCGACGTGACGAACGCCCCAGCGGTGCATGTCGAGGCGGCTCGGTTTGTAAAGATCGATCGTGTCTGTGCCGACGAGCGCCATCCCGTAATCGTCAATGACGTATTCTTCGTTTGTGTCGGCGATTCGAAACCGCGTGCCGAGTGGGAAACGCGACCAATCAGACGCGGCGCTCATCACGTGGCAGCCGGAAAGGCGACAGTCTAGCGCGTTATGGCATCCGCTTCCCTCGTTATGAGTATAGGCGGTTGTGCGCACATTGTGCACGCGTTGTTTAGACGCAAGGTTGGGTTTTGACTGCGTGGCGCAGCCGACGACGAAGCAAGCAACAATTCCTGCCAATGTAACGTTAAGGCGCTTCTGCATTTAGGTTAAGGCGCTTCTGCGTTTGCAGTTCTGCGGCCTCAATAGCAGGAGAGCTCGCTGGTGCAATACGGACAACGCTTGGCCTGAAAAGGGATCTTCATTGCGCAATCAGGGCAGTCCTTCTTATCGGGTTCTTTCTCGGCGGGCTCCCTAATTGTAGTGATTAACCGGACGAGTAGAAAGACTGCGCCTGCGATAATGAGAAAGTTAATCACAAGCGTGATGAAGTTCCCATAGTTCCAAGTAATCGCCCCGGCTTTAGCTGCGTCAGCAGGAGTATTGAATGCCGTCGAGCCGTCTTTGGCCGCACGCAGAATGACAAACTTATTTGAGAAGTCGAGTCCACCGGTAAGGAGGCTGATCGGCGGCATTATGACGTCTTTGACCAGCGAGCTGATGGTCGAACCGAAGGCTGCTCCGATAATCACGCCGACCGCGAGATCGACTGCATTGCCTTTAATGGCGAATTTTTTGAAATCCTCCCAAACTTTTTTCATACGACGATGTTCACCAGCCTTTTGGGGACGACAACGACATTGCGGACGACCTTGCCCGTAGTGAATTTTTGAATCTTAGGATTCGTGAGGGCAGCGGTCTTGATCTCGTTATGGGTGGCCGAGGTCGACATTCTCATCCGGTCCCGCACTTTTCCGTTCACTTGGATGGCGATTTCAACGTCATCTTCGACTAGGAATCGCTGGTCGTAGCCTGGCCATTCTTGTTCGGTTATGTCGCGGAGATCGTCTCGAAACTTTGCGTTTAATCTTTCCCAAAGTTCAGAAGTGAGATGCGGCGCAAATGGATTGAGCAGAACGAGAAATGTGCGCATTGCTGATAAAGGAATCGTTTCTGCATTGGTAAATTCGTTTACAAAAATCATCATCTGCGAGATGGCGGTGTTAAACGAAAATGACTCGATATCTTCAGTAACTTTCTTGATGGTGGCATGGGTCATCTTCCGCTGCGCCTTTTTTGGATCGACCTGTATGATTCTTCCGGATAACACCCAGTTGCCTTCCTGATTTTCTACCACGAACAATCGCCAAACGCGCGCGAGGAAGCGCGCCACGCCTTCGACGCCGCGCATGCTCCAGGGTTTCATTTGCTCCAGCGGTCCCATAAACATCTCGTAACAGCGGAAAGCGTCTGTGCCGTACTGGTCGATCACGTCGTCGGGATTGACGATGTTCCCGCGCGACTTGGACATCTTTTGGTTGTCCTCGCCCAGGATGATTCCCTGGTTCACTAATCGCTGAAAAGGTTCCGGTTTGGAAACATAGCCGAGATCGAATAACACCTTGTGCCAGAAACGCGCGTAGAGCAGATGCAACACGGCGTGCTCGGTGCCGCCGACGTAGAGGTCCACGCCACCGGGTTTCGCACTGCCCATCCAGTAACGTTCCGCTTTTTCGCCGACAAAGCGTTTGTCGTTACCCGGATCGCAGAATCTCAGGTAATACCAGCATGAGCCTGCCCATTGCGGCATGGTATTCGTCTCGCGCAACGCTCTGTCGGAATAGCGAACCCAATCTTTCGCCTTTGCCAGCGGAGGTTCGCCTGTCCCGGTCGGCTTGTAATCGTCCAGCAGTGGCGGAACCACTGGCAGTTCATTTTCGCTGAGTGCTTCGTGCTTTCCGCTCTTCCAAAGAATGGGAAGCGGCTCGCCCCAGTAACGCTGGCGCGAAAACAGCCAATCGCGCAGTTTGTAATTGATCGCGCCTTTACCGGCATCGTGTTGCTCAAGCCATTTGGTAATTTTCTTTTTGGCTTCGCCAGTCGGCAGGCCCTCAATTATCGGCGAATTGATCGCAATCCCCTCACCGACGAATCCGATCGGATTTTCGTCGCCTGGGGGCTGCACGACTTCGCGAATCGGTAAATCGAACTTCTGGGCAAACTCTAGATCGCGCTGGTCGTGCGCGGGCACACCCATGATTGCGCCCGTGCCGTAACCGAGCAGCACATAATCAGCGACCCAGATTGGAATTCGCTCGTTGTTCACGGGATTGACTGCGTAGGCGCCGGTGAAAACGCCGGTTTTTTCTTTCGCGAGGTCCGTTCGCTCCAGATCGCTCTTCTGCGCCGCACGCGCGCGATATTCGCGAATAGCAGGCCATTGCTCTTCGGTCACGATTAGATCGACAAGTGAATGTTCGGGCGCGAGCACCATGTAAGTAGCGCCATAGAGCGTGTCAGGGCGCGTTGTGAAAACCCGGATTCTGCTATCCGTACTCCGCGATCCACGATCCGCGATCTCAAAATCGATTTCGGTGCCTTCACTCCGCCCGATCCAATTACGTTGGAGTAACTTAATTGCCTCTGGCCAATCGAGTCGTTCCAGTTCGTTTAGGAGTCGCTCGGCATAGGCGGTAATTCGCAACATCCATTGGCGCATTGGTCGGCGGACAACTGGAAAGCCACCAAGCTCGCTTTTTCCATCGACAACTTCTTCATTAGCCAGAACCGTGCCCAGCTCGGGGCACCAATTCACTGGCACATCAGCGACGTAAGCGAGCCGAACCTCATCGGGATTTTCGCCGCGATAAGTTGAAATCGGCTCTGCTTTATGAGTCGCGGGATTAAACCATGAATTGTAAATCTGGAGAAAAATCCACTGCGTCCACTTGTAGTAGCGCGGATCGGTGGTGTTGATCTCTCGCTGCCAATCATAGGAAAAACCGATGCGTTGGAGCTGTCTCTTAAATTTCGCTACGTTCTCCCGCGTCGTGATCGCTGGATGTTTTCCGGTTTTGATCGCATATTGTTCCGCCGGTAATCCAAATGCGTCCCAACCCATCGGATGCAAAACATTGAAGCCACGCATCCGTTTGTAACGAGCGACAATATCGGTGGCCGTATAGCCTTCTGGATGCCCGACGTGCAGACCTGCTCCGCTCGGGTATGGGAACATGTCGAGGATGTAGAACTTCGGCTTCGATTGGTCGAAATTTTTGTCGCCGGGATTTGGTGCATGAAAACGCTGCCGCTCTTTCCAGATCGCCTGCCATTTTGGTTCGATCTGATGGAATGGGTACGGTTTGCGGCGCTCACTACTCATGTCGAGACTATTTCTTAGCAAAGCAGGAAAGCAGGAAAAGAAAATGGATTTACTGGTGGCTACACGCAACGCGCACAAGACGCGCGAGATTCGACAGATTCTCGGACCTGGCTTCGCCGTCAGCGATCTGTGCTCGCATGAGATTCCCGAGGTACACGAAAGCGGAAAATCGTTCGAAGAAAATGCGACACTGAAAGCAGTCGCCATTTCCAAGTATTTTCCGGGGCTCGTTGTCGCAGATGATTCGGGACTGGAAGTCGATGCGCTTGGTGGCGCGCCTGGAGTATTTTCGGCGCGTTACGCGGGCCACGAGGCAAGCGATAAACAAAACATCCAAAAGTTACTGGGCGCGCTTGCACGAATCGAGCCGAGGGCGAAGCGATCAGCGCGCTTCCGTTGCGTGATTGCGCTCGCGCGGAGGGGTGAACTGCTCGGGACATTCGAAGGAATTGTCGAGGGAACAATAACGGAGCAAGCGCGGGGGCTGCGCGGATTTGGCTACGATCCCATTTTCATTCCGTGCGGATTCCAACAGACTTTTGCCGGGTTGCCTGCGGAAGTGAAGAACAGAATCAGCCACCGGGCCAAGGCGATTCGCCTCCTCGCCGCTAACCTTGCACCTCTTAAGACGCGTGGCTAAGGCCCAGGTGGCGCCGGAGCGCCGGCAGGTGGGGCCCCTGGAGGCGGAGCCGCACCCCCAGGACCAGCGGCTGCCCTGATTTGATATCCCACTTTTGTAATTCCGACCTGGCGAACTTTGTCTAGGACTCCGATGACATCGCCGTACACGGCCGTCGGCGCTGCGCTGATTGAGATTTTGATGTCAGGATTTCCCCGGTGGAGGTCAAAAAGTCGCGGGAGGACTTGGTCTTCTGGGACGTACTGGTTATCGAAAAACACCGCGTTTCCCTCGAGAACTTTTACGGAGACGAAATCCTTTACTCCGCTTGGCGGAGGCCCCTTTGCAGCTGGCAAATTGACCCGAATGCCTTTCATGTGAGTCTGGCTCAGGCTTACCATCATAAAGCTGGCGAGCAAAAAGAACATGATGTCGATGAGTGGAATGATCTCAATGCGCGCTCGTTTGTGCGGAACTGGTGAAGCTAGTCTCATATTGTGGAATCTAGTACGAGGCGCCTGTCATGGTGAAGGTGATGGGAATCCTGACCTTGGACACTGAGCCGGGTCTAAATCTCCAACGTCGGAAGGTGCTCACCGCGGCGTCATCTAGTATAGAGTTCCCAATGCTTTGCGTGACACTGGCGTTAGTCACATTGCCACTTGCGGCGTCAACGTCCACGGTGATCACTCCACTTCCCATGATCTTGTGTGCGCGCGCCTCGTACGGGTATGGCGGTCGCGGATTGTAAACGGCGTACGCTTTTGCTTGGGACATCGATAGTGCGGCAGCCTTAATGGGCGTGAATTTTGGTTGTTGCGCGGATGGCGGTGGCCGCGGTGGCGGTGTTCTTTCCTCGACGAACTCCGGCTTAATCTCGGGCGGCGGAGGCGGCTCCGGCAACGGAATGTCTTCCGGCGGCGGCGTGGCCTCCGGTGGGGCCAACGTCGCCTCGACGACCTGCGGCGGTTGAGGAGGAAGCTCTACTGCAACAGCCTCGCGCTTTTGAGCCAGTGCAACGGCCGTGAGGTGGATCCCTACCGCAACGCCAAACGCGGTCCAGAAAAACCACGGGGGTGGTGGTCGGTAAAATAGTGGTTTTACTTTCGTTACTGGCATACCAAATCACCGGGGTCCTGGGACTCCTTTGAGCGATTCGCTCTTAATTTCGAACGAGACTTTATAGTAGCCGGACGAGCGGATTATATCGAGGGCATGGGCAACGTTCAGGTGGGCCGAGTCGCGATCGCCCCGAAGGAACACCTTCGCGTCAGGCGCCGATTGATGCGCCGTCCGCAGCCGATTTAGGAGTTCGTCGTCACCGACTTCGTCCTTATCAAAAAAGTAATGACCGTCTTTATCAACAGAGACGCTCACGTACTCGCGCTTTGTCTGCGTTTCACCCGAAACACCTGAGGGCAGGTTCACCTTGATCCCTTTCAAGTGCACCTGGCTCAGGCTCACCATCATGAAGCTGGCGAGCAAAAAGAACATGATGTCGATCAATGGGATGATCTCGATCCGCGCTTTTTTGTGAGGAATTGGCGAGCTTACGTACATTGGATACCTTTAAATCGACGAGCCTTTCCCAGAGGGTTTGGCTTGCCCTGCGAACTCCATTTCGCGCGCCGCGGTTTGTGCTCCTAACATCACTTCCAAGTTTGTGGCTGCCGTCTGCAATTCGAACTCCAAGTTAGACACCCGGGAAGTGAAAAAGTTAAACGGAATCAGTGCGAAGATGGCAATACCGAGACCGCAGGCTGTGGCAATGAGCGCCTCGGCGATGCCGCCGGTGACAGCTTGCACCGCCAGCTCTTCGTTGCCGAGAAAGCTGAACGACCTAATAAGACCGGTAATCGTGCCCAACAGACCAAGCAACGGCGCCAAAGTTACGAGCGTGTCCATGACGACGAGGAATCGACCGGCGCGTTTGATCTCGATGCCCGCAGCGACCTGTAGTGCGCCCTGCAACGAGGCGTGTTGGTGATTGAGACCATTCCACATCATGCGCAAAACGGGATCGCGCGATCCGCGGGAAAGCCTCGAGGCCTCCGCGACATCGTTTTGCTCAATCGCGGTAAACACTTTCTCGATCCGTTTGGGATCACGACGAAACCAGCGGCCGGTCCACCAAAAAATTCGCTCGATCACCACAGTGAGCCCGATGATCGATACAATCAAAATCGGCCACATGATTGGACCGCCCTTGCGGAACTTGTCGATCAACCAATTGCTCCCGAGTACGCCGCCACTCGCTTCAGCCGCCGGCGAGGGGCTTGCCGATGCGGTTGGCGCAGGGCTTAACGTAGCCGTGACCGTCGCTTCGGGCGCGGCAGCCCCAGCAGGAGGGGCAGGGGCGGTTGCCCCAGGTGGTAGCTGTGCCGGCGCGGCGGGATTCACCGGGGCGCCCGCCGCCGGACTTGTAGCCGGAGCTCCAGGTGGAGATGTTTGTGGCGCGGCGGGAGATTGCGCAAGCAAAGTTAGGGCGAGCGCGAGCGAAGATAGGCAGATAATTAGTGATGTTTTCATAGTGGAAGCACCCGTTGGTGAATGGCTCGATTAGATACGAGTTTCCGATTATCGGAAATCGAGAAGTTGTGAGTCGAGAAAAAAATTTTCACTTTTTTGTGACGCTCTTACTTTTCGAAGATCGCATCTTTAGTTCGTAATATCTCTATTCGCAGGACGTAAGGCAAGCGCGTTTCAAGAGAGGATATACTCGCACTCTGAACGAATTCTTCCCGCGGTAGGGCGAGCGAACCCGCCAGCCTATTTTTCGCCCAAATATTCCCACTGCTGCAACGCAATCGGGACGTTGCCGTTTTTCCAAAGGAAATCGTGGAACGCGCGGAGATTGAATTTGTCGCCCTGCTGCATGCGCGCGTCAGCGAGAAAGTTCAAGATCTGAAGTTTGCCGATCTGATAGGCGATCGCTTGGCCGGGACCAGTTGAAAATGCAATTGCCTCCTGACGCGCGGTCTGTGCGTCTATCGGAACTTTCTCCTGCAAATATTTCGCCGCTTGATCGAGGGTGAATTCACCGAGCGCGAGCTTTACGTCCACTTCCACGCGCAGCGCGCGCAGTCGCATGAAATTGTAAATGATCTCGCGCGTATGCGGGCTGTCATCAAAGAGCCCGGCCTCCAACATCATTTCCTCGGCGTAAAAACCAATCCCTTCGTTAGCCCCGGAATCGTAGTAATGCCGTCTGATCTTGTCTTCGTGTTTCCAAGAAAGGCAAAGTTGGAGGTAGTGGCCGGGAAGTCCTTCGTGAACACAGATCGGCCGCGGGTCTTCGGCAGTCGCGCGCCAGAAGAAACCGAGTTTGGCTGAAGGCTCGGTCACATAACGAATGCAATTTTGATTTAATCGCGATGGAGAAGTGAAATCGTCAATTTCACCGAATCCTTGCAGCGCCCTCAAATATTCTGGCATTGGTCGCAGAGTGTAGTGTTGAATCCAGTTGGGAACGGTGAGAATCCCGCGTTCGTCGAGAAATTTTCGGATCGACGATTCCTTTGCTGCCGCGTCGACGATCCAGTTATCGATGTTATCCGCCAGCTTCAGGGGCGGCAGATCTTTATTCCGTTGCTTTTCGAAGGCTTCAAACGAAACGGCGCGATTCCATTCCTGTCGTCCCATCGCCAGAACTCGCTCAGGCGAGTAGGGAAGCAGCGCCACATTTAGCAGAAAGAAAGCGTAGGCATCGCGACCGAGCGCAGTTTGTTGCGGAAGCGATGGCAATTTTTCTTGGAGCCACCGCCGAAATTCTTCCAGCGCGTCCGCCGCACGATCGGTCGCACCGTTCAATTCTTGCGGTTTGAGAGTTGTGAATGTTAGAAGCGCGGCCGCCATTTCGCGCAGTCGTGGCCGAATATTCTCGAGCGCTTGCACGGCGACGGTCGCAAACGGCCTCGGCGGATTCACCAGGTTCTCTTCTCCCTGATGCAGGATGGGGCGAATATTTTCGATCCGCGTAACAATCTCACGAGATTGTGCAGCGTTGTACGGTCCTGGCGTAGTGAGCGCTTCAACAATCGGGGTGAGTGTTTGCTCGATGTAAAAGTTGGGGTCGCGTTTCCAACGCGGGTTGATATCGAGTTCCCAACGCACGCGCGAGACCAGTCGCGCGTGCCGCCCGGTCGCTCGACGCGGTTCACATCATCGCCGGTGAACGGCGCATATTTTTCGCGCCAGTTCCAGAAATCGTACGCCAGTTTATCCAACGACTCAGTTTCTGACCGCAGGTGGCCTAACGACAGGGCAATGAGAGCCAGCGCAACGCAGATTCTCATAGACTTTTAATCCGCGGCTCTCCGCATCGTAATGGCGGCTGGATTCAGGCCGGGCCGATACATCGACATGCCGTAACAGAGCGCGGCGGATTTCTCGCGCGCATAACGAATGCGGTTCAGATTTTCGTCCCACCGTTCTGTTGCCAAAAAATCGAGTTGAGGAAACGTCGCGACAGCAAGTGCCAGTGAAAGCAACGGGACTTTCATTCGCTGTGATTCAACCTGAGTGGTCCAATCCAAACAAGGACGTTCTTACTTGCCGTAGCGGCTGATTCTTTCTAAACCGGCAGCATGCGAATCTTTTTTCGTTACATGGTTGCTGGTTTCCTTCTGTCGATTTTCTGTTGCAGCATTCGCGCTGCCGATCAGACCATTGCGCTAAAAGCGGCGCGAATGTTTGATGGCAAATCGAACGCTCTCATCCAAAACGGCGTCGTTATCGTGCAGGGCAATAAGATTGTCGATGCGGGAAGCAATTTGCAGATCCCGAGCGGCGTAGAGGTGATCGACCTCGGCGAGGCTACGCTTTCGCCTGGTTTCATGGATGCGCACACACATTTGACGGCGGATTTCTCCGGCAATTACAACGAGCGGCGACTGCAACAGCTCGATCTTAATGTTTCCGAGCAGGCGATCCGCGCGACGGCCTTTGCCCGCGCGACTGTCGAAGCCGGGTTTACAACCGTGCGCGATTTAGGTAGCCGGTTCGTCGCTAGCCACGAATTTGTCGATGTTGCGCTTCGGAATTCCATCAACAAAGGGATTATCGTGGGGCCGCGAATGCTGGTTGCGACGAAGGGAATCGGCGGCACTGGTGGTCACTTTGATCCGACCAGATTAAGGCCGCGGTTTCCGGCGGCGTGCTTTCACTCGCTGATGAGGTGGATACGCCCCAATTAACACCGGCAGAAATGGCAGCCCTGGTCGATGAGTCGCATCGGTTGCGAAAGAAAGTCGCTGTGCACTGCCATGGCGATCAGGCCGCGCGTGAGGCAATCGAGGCTGGGGTTGATTCGATTGAGCACGGTTCGTTTATGAAAGCGGAAACGGTGACGATGATGAAGAAGAGGGGAACTTTTCTTACACCCACGCTGATGGCCTCAGAATGGATTATGAGCAAAATCGACGATTATCCACAAGTGTTGCAGCTAAAAGCAAAAGCAGCAACAGCTGCGCGCTCGGAAATGTTCCGCAACGCGGTGAAGATGGGCGTTAAGATTTCTTTTGGGACGGACGCCGCAGTCTATCCACATGGGCAAAACGCAAAAGAATTCAAGCTGATGGTCGATCTTGGTATGACATCGATCGATGCATTAAAATCAGCGACAGCAAACGACGCCGAGCTTCTCGGCATCGCTCAAAAAGTCGGGACGCTGGAAAAAGGAAAACTGGCGGATGTCATCGCGATGCCGGGCGATCCGACTTCGGACATTACAGCAAGCGAGCACGTGTCGTTTGTGATGAAGGAAGGCAAAATCGTCCGGCAAGGCCAGCCCGCGGCGCAAAAGGTTACTGAATCGACGCCGTCGCCAGATGTCGCAGCTCCGGTCGATTGACGTTCCGACGTGTTGGTGCAGGCTTTGACAGGACAGAGATAGTCGCTAGGTTCCTCGTCCCGCTGCTGAATCTTGAGCGAGGCTACTTTCAGGCCGGAGCCTTCTTGCCATAGTCAGTGAGCGAGCATTTGAACTGCACAGAAAATGCAAAGAAATCGAAGCAAACGCTATCGTGTAGCGACGCAACAATTGGACCGAACAAAGCCTTATCGTTTGGCCGATGCGGTCGCAACGCTAAAAAAGTTTTCACCGACGAAATTCGATCAGACGGTGACGCTTTCTTTCCGGCTTGGAGTCGACCCGAAGCAATCTGATCAAATGGTGCGCGGGACCTGCCCACTGCCCCATGGCAGTGGAAAACAGGTGCGCGTGCTTGTTTTCGCCGAGGGCGCAGCTGCGCAAGCAGCGCGCAATGCGGGTGCAGATTATGTCGGGATGAAAGACGTGATTCAGAAGTGCCAGGAAGGTTTTCAGGATTTCGATGTTGCGATAGCGACCCCGGGGGCAATGGGCGAAGTCCGAAAGCTCGGAAAAGTTCTCGGACCGCATGGGCTAATGCCAAATCCAAAGGCAGGAACGGTGACCGAAGACGTGGCGAACGCAGTGCGGGAAGTGAAGGCTGGTCGCGTAGAATTCAAACTGGACAAGAACGGCAATGTCGCGGTAGCGGTCGGCAAATTTTCGTTTGAAGAAAAAGCGCTCGTGGAAAATGGGAACGCAGTGATTGAGGCTGTTGTACGGGCCCGTCCGGCGACGGCCAAGGGACGCTACCTTGAAGGACTCACAATTAGTGCGACGATGTCGCCGGGTATCCACGTCGATCCAGCGCCGTATTTGAGCGGTACGTAAGATGGACAATAACTAGGTTCGACAATATGCGACCAGAAAAAGCCAGCATCGTTTCGGATTTGTCCGAGAAATTGAAGCGCTCCCCTTTTGTGCTGGTGACCGATTACGAACACATGAAGGTCGGCGATTTTGGTGAATTGCGCAACAGGCTTGCCCCAGTGGGCGCGCAAGTGCACGTGGTGAAAAATAATTTTCTGAGGCGCGCCATGAGCGATTGCGGCTTCCCAGAAGTAAGCGAAAAGCTGGTAGGCCAAACAGCTGTTGTCACTGGCGAGAAAGACGTCGCTCCCGTCGCTAAGATTTTTAAGACTTTCGCAACTGAGTTTAAAATTGCCGCACTAAAGATCGGTTTTGTCGATCGGACTGTTCTTTCCACGGACGAATTGGAAATGTTGGCGGAACTGCCGGCATGGGAGGTTTTGCAGGCGTAATTACTTGGATTACTTTTGTCGCCAGCCACGAAGTTAGTCCGTTTGTTGAACGAGCCCGGTGCAGCATTGGCCCGGTTGCTGAATGCAAGAGCTCAAAAGGAAGGAAAACCAGAGGAGGCGAGCGCATAGAAGATTTCGCGCCGCCTTTTGACGGTGCGATTAACCAAACGAAACTGTCCGGATCGGCGGCTGTCGAGCTTAATCCTTCGAAGGCTTTCGGAGGCGGCAATTGGAGGAAATAAAATGGCAGATACAGATAAATTAGTGGAGCAACTCAGCAGCTTGTCAGTGCTCGAGATTGCTGGATTAGTAAAACAACTCGAAGAAAAATGGGGCGTGAGCGCCGCCGCTCCGGTGGCTCTGGCGGCTGGCCCTGCGGTAGCGGGCGGACCTGGGGGAACCGCAGCTCCGGCGGCGGAAGAGAAGACAACGTTTGACGTAATCCTGAAAGAAATGGGCGCGAACAAGATTGGAGTGATCAAGGAAGTTCGCGGCGCTGTGCCAGGTTTGGGTCTGGCGGAAGCCAAAGCGCTGGTTGAAGGCGCACCCAAGACAATCAAAGAGGGCGTGACGAAGCAGGAGGCCGAGGAGATCAAGAAAAAAATCGAGGCCGCCGGCGCAAAAGTGGAAATTAAGTGAAGCGCGGCTGATTCATGGGCAGCGCTGCTCAATTTTGATAGCTGCGGTTCGTTTTAAGGAGGCGTATGCTAGTTCATACTTCTCGAATCGATAGTGCCGTTAAATCGAAAGTCGTGCTGCTATTTTTAGACTTGCGCTACAGTCGTTTTGGATTAAACTCACTCTCGTGCGGAGCAGGTGAAGTTTATTTTTAACTCGGCACTCGACGGCAGAATACAGAATTGGCAGCAAAACAGAGGTTATCTATTCGACAGGCCCCTGTTTTGGTGTTATTTCTGTGCCCCTCTTTCGTCGTTGATCCGGTAAAAGCTTGCCAGCGCCAGCCGTGATTTGCTGGCGTTGCGACAAGGGTTAAAAACTCGTGGCTTTGGGAATTATGTCGGAACGCATTTACTTCGGTAACATTAAGGAGAGCATCGAACCGCCCAATCTGATTGAGGTTCAACTCAATTCATACGCCGATTTTTTGCAGAAAAACGTTTCATTTTCGAAACGCAAAACCCAAGGGCTGCAAGCGGTCTTTAAGGAGGTTTTTCCGATCGAGAGCTACGATGAAAAAGCCGTGCTCGATTTTAGCCATTACGAAATCGGCGAACCGAAATTGACCGCGCTAGAAGCGCAGCGCGAAGGCCAAACGTACAGCGCGCCGTTGCATGTCACGTTCCAGTTGCGCGAAGAAAAGGGGACGAAGGAAGAGAAAGTTTACATGGGCGAAATCCCGCTCATGACGCCACAAGGCACTTTTGTGATTAACGGCGCTGAGCGCGTCGTAGTGAGCCAGTTGCACCGCTCACCGGGAATCGCTTTCGAATCAACTGTCCACCTCAACGGTAAGGTGCTTTACAGCTTTCGCATCATCCCGGACCGCGGTTCCTGGATTGAGGTGCAATTCGATACAGCCGATCTGTTGTACATCTATCTCGATCGACGCAAACGCCGCCGCAAATTTCTTGCCACCACATTTCTGCGCGCGCTTGGCTACGGGTCCGACGAAGAGATCATCAAGCTTTTTTACAGTATCGAGACGCTGAAGTTGAACGACAAGCTTGATGAAGAAATGCTGGCCAACAAAGTGCTCACGGCGGAGATCCGCGACGGTGAAGTAACGGTGGCTCGCGCCTATGAGCCGCTCACCCTGGCAACCATCCGCCAGATCATGGCGCTGAAGATTCACGAGGTAAAAGTGATCGACATCTCGAACGATGACACCATCGTGAAAGCGCTACGAAAAGATCCGGCGCACGATCAGGAAGAAGCGCTGAAGGATATTTATCGGCGTCTCCGCCCCGGCGATCCGCCGACGGTGGCGAATGCCCGGGCTTTGCTCAAGAGGCTCTTTTTCGATCCTAAGAAATACGACCTTGGGCGCGTCGGCCGCTACAAGATCAACCAGAAACTTGCGATCAATATCGACGCTGGCGAGCGGATTCTCACGGACAAAGATTTTATCGCGGCAATTAAGTATCTAATCAATTTGCGGCGCGGCGAAGGGACGCTCGATGACATCGATCATCTGGGCAGCCGGCGGGTGCGCACGGTAGGCGAGTTACTGGCGAACCAATGCCGAATTGGGCTTGCCCGCACGGAACGTTTGGTCAAAGAGCGTATGACGCTGTTCGACATTAATGTGGACGGAATGACGCCGCAGAAGCTGATCAATCCCAAAGCGCTCAGCGCGGTTATCCGAGATTTTTTTGGCCGCTCGCAGCTTTCGCAGTTCATGGATCAAACTAATCCCCTGGCGGAACTGACTCACAAACGCCGTCTATCGGCTCTTGGGCCTGGGGGCCTAAGCCGTGAGCGCGCCGGATTCGAGGTGCGTGACGTTCATCCATCGCACTACGGTCGTATTTGTCCGATCGAAACGCCGGAAGGTCCAAACATCGGCCTGATCAGTTCCATGAGCACGTTCGCGCGTATCAATGAATTCGGCTTTATCGAAACCCCTTATCGCAAGGTCGTGAATGGCCGGGTCACGGACCAAATTGAATATCTCACCGCAGACCGGGAGGAAAACTTCCTTGTCGCGCAGGCGAATGCTCCGATCGATGGACGCGGTCATTTCACGGGGGAAAAAGTTTCGGTGCGCTATAGAGGCGATTTCCTCGAAGTCGATCCTTCGAAGGTGCATTACATGGACGTGTCGCCAAAACAGCTTGTGTCGGTGGCGGCGGGCCTCATCCCATTTCTGGAACATGACGATGCGAACCGCGCGCTGATGGGTTCCAACATGCAACGCCAAGGGGTGCCGCTGATCGTTTCAGAGGCGCCACTGGTGGGAACCGGGCTGGAGGAAAAAGTAGCGCGAGATTCCCATGCCGTTGTTTTGGCAGCTGACGTCGGCAAGGTTGCGTCGGTTACGGCAGATCAAATTGTCGTCACGAAAGACGGCGATTTACCGGAGGGCAAAAGGAAGCTCAAAACAGATCCGGAAGCTGGGATTCATGTTTACGAGTTGCGCAAATTCATGCGCTCGAACGCTGGAACCTGCGTGAATCAGAAACCGATCGTCCGAAAAGGGCAGCACGTGAAACGCGGTCAGGTCATTGCCGACGGTCCCAATACTGATCATGGCGAGCTCGCCCTCGGCCGCAATGTGCTCGTCGCGTTTATGCCGTGGAATGGTTACAATTTCGAAGACGCCATCATGATCTCGGAGAAGGTCGTGAAGGAAGACATTTACACTTCCATCCACATCGATGAATTCGAGATCGGCGCGCGCGACACGAAGCTCGGTCCGGAGGAAATCACACGCGATATCCCAAATGTCAGCGAGGAAGCTCTGCGTAATTTGGGCCCAGACGGCGTAATCAGGGTCGGCGCGGAAGTAAAGCCGGGCGACATCCTCGTTGGCAAGATTACCCCAAAGAGCGAAACAGAATTGGCCCCGGAAGAGCGCTTACTGCGGGCGATTTTTGGTGAGAAGGCCGCGGACGTCAAAGACACGTCGCTCACCGTTCCTTCGGGCACGTACGGGATTGTGATGGATGTCAAAATTTCTTCTCGCCGGGAGGTCTCTCGCGAAAAATTAACGCCAGCGGAAACAAAACGGCAGCTGAAGACGATCAATGAGGAATACAAACGCAAGAAGGAGGACTTGACGGAGCAGCTGACCGATGCGCTTTCAAATATTTTATTGGGCGAAAAGGTCCCCCTTGACGTGGTTAACGCGGAGAATGGCGAAATCATTATCCCTGCGAATCGCAAAATCACGAAAACGCTCCTGCGCAAGTTGGCGATGGCTCACGATCACATCGAGATCGATCCGAGTCCGATTCGTAACAAAATCCGCGAGATCGTTGGCTCCTACGCGCACAAATTCACAGAACTGGATCTCGAACGCGAACGCTCTATGGACCGGGTTGAGAGCGGCGACGACATCGATCCGGGCATCATCAAACAAGTCAAAGTTTATATCGCGAGCAAGCGCAAACTCAGCGTTGGCGATAAGATGGCCGGTCGCCACGGGAACAAAGGCGTGGTTGCCCGTATCGTTCCCGAAGAAGACATGCCGTTTCTTGCGGATGGAACGCCGGTTGACATTGTCTTGAATCCACTGGGCGTGCCGAGCCGGATGAATGTAGGCCAAGTGCTGGAAACTCACCTCGGGGTTGCTGCCAAGGCGCTCGGTTTCAAGGTTGCTTCTCCGGTGTTTGATGGGATCGCAGAGAAACAGATCCGCGAATATCTGCGGGATGCCAGGAAGAAGGAAGGATTTACTTGGGTGCAGGAAACCGGCAAGGCGCGGCTCTTTGATGGGCGTACAGGCGACCCTTTCGACCAGGAAGTGGTGGTTGGCCATATCTACATGATGAAACTAGGCCATTTGGTGGCAGATAAGATTCACGCCCGTGCCGTGGGGCCATACTCGCTTGTGACTCAGCAACCGCTGGGCGGCAAGGCGCAATATGGCGGACAGCGCTTTGGCGAAATGGAAGTTTGGGCGTTGGAAGCTTACGGGGCGGCCTACACCTTGCAGGAGCTGCTCACGGTCAAATCCGATGATGTGCAGGGGCGCACCCGCATTTATGAATCCATTGTCAAAGGTGACAACTCGCTGGAGGCTGGCACGCCGGAATCTTTCAACGTGCTCATTAAGGAAATGCAAAGCCTTGGTCTCGACGTAAAGGTCGGCGGCCGGGCTCCGACCGGCTTTCTGGAGAGCGTTACATAATTTTTAAGATCGACTATTAGCGAAAGTAATCATGAACGAACATTCCTGGCGTGAATTAGTGGGCGAAGAGCGGCCCGTAGGTTTTGATCAAGTTGCGATTGGCGTCGCATCGAGCGACACAATGCGTTCCTGGAGCAAAGGGGAGGTCAAAAATCCTGAAACCATCAATTACCGCACGTTTAAACCGGAGAAAGGCGGTCTTTTCTGCGAGCGAATTTTCGGGCCGACGCGCGATTGGGAATGCTCATGCGGAAAATACAAGCGTATCAAGCATAAAGGCGTGATCTGCGACCGGTGCGGTGTGGAAGTCACGCTTGCCCGCGTCCGACGGGAACGAATGGGCCACATCGAATTGGCGGTGCCGGTTTCGCACATTTGGTTTTACAAATGCATGCCGTCACGCATTGGGCTGATGCTCGATATGACCGCGCGTCAACTCGAACGCGTGATCTACTACGAGGACTACATTGTGATCGATCCGGGCAAGACGCCGTTGCAGAAAGCACAATTGCTGAACGAAGTGGAGTATCGTGAAGCGCAAGAGCAGTATGGCGAAGATTTCGTCGCGGGCATGGGCGCGGAAGCGATCAAGAAACTTCTCGCCGAAATCGATCTCAACAAACTCAACAAAGAGCTCGAGAAAGCGATGAGCGCGACTAAGAGCAAACAGATTCGTAAGAAACTCGCAAAACGGCTCAAGCTCGTTCAAGGTTTCCAGCATTCGCACGCGCGTCCGGAGTGGATGATTCTCGATGTGTTGCCAGTTATCCCACCGGATTTGCGACCGTTGGTTCCCCTCGAAGGTGGCCGCTTTGCGACCTCTGACCTAAACGATCTTTATCGCCGGGTGATTAATCGCAACAACCGGCTCAAAAATCTGCTCATGCTCAAGACGCCGGACGTCATCATTCGCAACGAAAAAAGAATGTTGCAGGAAGCGGTGGACGCTTTGTTTGACAATGGTCGGCATGGTCGCGCGGTCACCGGCGCAGGCAATCGACCGCTCAAATCGCTAAGCGACATGCTCAAGGGCAAGGGCGGACGTTTCCGCCAAAATTTGCTCGGCAAGCGCGTCGACTACTCTGGTCGGTCGGTCATCGTCATCGGCCCGGAGTTGAAACTTCACCAGTGCGGTTTGCCAAAGAAAATGGCGCTGGTTCTTTTCGAACCTTTCATTATTCGTCGGCTCAAAGACCTCGGCTACGTCCATACCGTGCGCAGCGCGAAGAAAATGATTGAGCGGCAGACGCCGGAGGTTTGGGATATTCTGGAGGAAGTGACAAAGGGCCATCCGGTGCTTCTTAATCGCGCACCGACCTTGCATCGCTTGTCGATCCAAGCATTCGAGCCATTACTAATCGAAGGCGAAGCCATTCGCATTCATCCGCTTGTCTGCACGGCTTACAACGCAGACTTCGATGGCGACCAGATGGCGGTACACGTGCCACTCTCGGTGGAAGCGCAATTGGAGGCACGTATGCTCATGCTCGCGCCGAACAATATTTTCTCACCGTCGAGTGGCAAGCCGATCACCACGCCATCGCAAGACATCACCCTTGGCTGCTACTATCTGACCCAGAATCCACGGCGCGCTGCCGGAGGCGACGGCGACGGGCGCCTTCCACTCTTTACCGATGCGGCTGAGGTGGAATTTGCCATGACGGAAGGAACCATTCGCACGCATGATCGCATCCGGTTTAAGAATCCTGATTTTGGCCTGCAAACGATTTATGGAGACGCCCAGGCCAAAACTATCGAGACCACGGCGGGCCGTGTCGTTTTCAATGAGATTTGGCCCAAGCAACTGGCGATTGGAATTTCGGACATGATCATTCCAAAAGAGAAACAGACCGAGCTGGAAAACGCCTACAAGCAAATCCGTCAGGTTGAGCAGCAATACCGCAAAGGCATCATCACCGACGGCGAGCGTTACAACAAGATCATCGACATCTGGACTCATGCCGGCGACGAGATTTCCAGTGTGATGTTCCGTACCCTCGAGCACAACGAGGGCCGCAGAGAATTAAATCCGGTCTATTTAATGGTCGATTCCGGCGCGCGCGGCAATCGGCAACAGGTCCGTCAGCTCGCTGGCATGCGCGGCTTAATGGCCAAGCCGAGCGGCGAAATCATCGAGCGCCCAATCACGTCGAACTTCCGCGAGGGCCTTAGCGTACTCGAGTACTTCATCTCCACGCACGGTGCGCGCAAGGGGCTTGCCGACACGGCACTCAAGACGGCGGACTCTGGTTACCTTACTCGCAAGCTGGTGGACGCGGCGCAGGATGTGATCATCAATGCAGAAGATTGTGGAACTGTGAATGGAATTGTTGTGCGCTCGATTTACGAGGGCGATGAGGAAGTTGTCGATCTTGCGCAGCGGATCATTGGTCGCGTCAGTTGCGAAACGATCGCCGACCCGGTGGACAAAAGGAAAAAGATCGTAAAGGCGAATGAGTTGATCGACGAAAAGATCGCCGCGGAGCTTCAGCGGGTAGGCGTGGAAAGCTTGAAGATTCGTTCGGTTCTTACCTGCGAGTGCGGCCGAGGCGTGTGTGCGATGTGCTATGGACGCAATCTCGCTACGGGCCAGTTCGTTAAACTTGGCGAAGCAGTCGGTATCATTGCGGCGCAATCCATCGGCGAACCGGGAACGCAGTTGACCATGCGGACATTCCACATCGGCGGCACGGCCAGCCAGACGTTCAAGCAACCGATCATCAAAGCCGACAATGACGGCACGGTACGATTTAACGAACTGCGAACGGTGCAAGCACTCGATGGCAGCTGGATCGTTTTGAACAAGAACGGCTCGATCAGTGTGCACAACGCAGAAGGCCGCGAACTCGAGCGCCACAACGTAGTCATCGGCTCGATGATTACGGTTCCGAATGGAGCGCATGTGAAGGGGCCAAAAAAAGACGCACATGGCAAGATCGTTCGGGACAAAACCACCAACAAGCCTGAAGTCGAAGGTCAGGTTCTTGTGCAATGGGATCCGTACAACATCCCGATTCTCACCGATAAAGGGGGCAAGATCGAATTCCGCGACATGATCGCGGGCGTCACCATCAAGCGCGATGTCGATGAAGCAACCGGCCTTATGGGAACGGTAATTATCGAGCATAAGGAAGATTTGCATCCGCAGGTGGTCATCGTGGATGACAAGAAGGAAGTGCTCGCTAGCTATTCCATCCCGGCTGGCGCGCATGTCGTCGTTGAAGAAGGCCAAAAAGTGCGCGCCGGCGCGTTGCTCGCGAAAACGCCGCGGAAGGTGGCGAAAACCAAAGACATTACCGGCGGTCTGCCGCGAGTGGCTGAATTATTTGAGGCGCGCCGACCGAAGGATGCAGCTGAGATCGCCAAGATCGATGGAATTGTGGAAATGGGCGGGACCGTCCGCGGAAAACGCCGCTTAATTTTAAAAGACCCGGAGACGGGAGCCGAGGAAGAGCATCTGATTCCGCTCACGAAGCACATCATCGTCTTCAAAGGTGATTTCGTGAAAAAAGGTCAGCAACTTACCGAAGGCCCAATCGTACCGCACGAGATTTTGGAAGTCTGCGGCCCGCAGGAATTGCAGGAGCATTTGGTCAACGAAGTTCAGGAGGTCTATCGCCTGCAAGGCGTAGAGATCAACGACAAGCACATCGAAATCATCGTGCGTCAAATGCTGCGCAAAGTGAAAATCACTGACCCGGGCGACACTTCGCTCCTATGGGGGGATCAAGTGGACAAACTCGGCTTCGAGGAAGAAAACAAGAAGGTCGTCGAAAAAGGTGGCAAACCGGCCGAAGCCGTTCCCGTGTTGCTCGGCATCACGAAGGCGTCATTGGAAACGGACAGCTTCATTTCGGCGGCATCGTTCCAAGACACGACCCGAGTTCTGACGGAAGCCGCAACACTAGGTAAAGTCGATAGGCTACGTGGATTCAAGGAGAACGTGATTATGGGCCACTTGATTCCCGCAGGCACGGGTTTCGCCCAACATCGGGAGATCAAACTGGTCGAGAAAGGCGAGCCGGTCGGTGCAGCCGTAATCGAAGAAGCCGAGCCGCAGCCAGCGATCGGATAACATCTGCGTGCTTTGTAGGGCGTATGTCAGACGCCACCAACAGATTGGCGTTTCACAGAATAGAGCCTAGCGACATAGACGGGAAGCTCGAAGGGTGAGCGAGCTGGCGCGAGCAAATCAAACGCCCTAAAGTTTTCCTGATGTCGATCGTAACCAAAACCGGCGACAAAGGCGAAACGTCGCTCATGTACGGGCGGCGTGTGCCCAAAAGTGACACGCGCGTTGACGCGTACGGATGCCTCGACGAATTGATGGCTGCGCTAGGTCTCGCCCGTGCCCTTTCAAAAAAAAAGTTTCTCTCGAACGAAATACTGGCTGCGCAGAAAGATTTGATTGTTGTCATGGGCGAACTGGCGACCGTGCCGCAAGATCGAGCACGTTATGTCAAAGACGGCTTTCAACTCGCTACGACGGCCATGGTTGACCGAATCACTACTGTTATTGTCGATCTTGAGAAAGATAAATCGCTTTATGCTAAAGATTGGGCGGTACCCGGAGCGACGACCGTTTCGGCCGCTCTAGATTTAGCTCGTGCAACCTGCCGTCGCGCCGAGCGACATATTGCTAGGTTCATGGCCAAGGAAAAAGATTTTAACTCAGAGATTCTGCGCTACATCAATCGACTCTCCGATCTTTGCTGGGTGCTGGCGCGTTATGCCGAGCGAATTCCACAAAACCGACGAACGTTCTGCGGAAATTGAATTTGCCATCTGTGAGCGACATATCATATTTACACCCCGCTCGGGCCACTCGGTCGGCGCGCTTTTTTATGGCTGACACAACAGAATTAGTGCCGGAACTTCTCGAGGCGGGTGTCCATTTCGGACACCAGACCAAGCGTTGGAACCCGAAGATGAAGCCGTTCATCTTTGAACAGCGCAATCAGATTTATATCATTAATCTGGACGAAACAGTGAGACAGCTCCAGCGTGCGACGGAGTTTCTTCAGGAGATTGTGCGCCGCGGTGGGAAGATCTTGTTTGTAGGGTGCAAAAAACAAGCGCAGGAAGCGATCAAGGAAGCGGCGCTGGCTTGCGGCCAATTCTACGTTAATCAACGCTGGCTCGGCGGCACCTTGACGAATCTCTCCACCATCCGCAAGAGCATTGGCCGACTGAAATATATCGAGCAGATCGAGCAATCACCCGATTACAAAAAGATGGGCAAACAGGAATTGGCCGCGCTCAATCGCGAGGCGGCGAAGCTCCGGCGCAATCTTGAGGGGATAGTCGAGATGTCGCAGCTGCCTGACGTGTTGATCGTGATCGACACTACTCGCGAGCAAAATGCAGTAAACGAGGCGCGGCGCCTTGGGATTCCGGTCGTGGCGATCGTCGACACGAATGCGGACCCAGATCTGGTCGATTATCCGATTGCGGGAAACGACGATGCGATTCGCGCGATCCGCGTGATTTTGCAAAAGCTGGTGGACGCCATCGTTTCGGCCAGCAACGAAGCTCGAATTCGCGAGCAAATCGAAATGGCTGGAGTATCGGCGTAAGCCGCAGAAAGCGTCTCGCCCCCGGCGTCGAACGCCCAACGTTTAAATGAAAGCAATGACAGAAATCGATCCGCAACTGGTTAAGAAACTCCGCGAAAAAACCAATGCGGGAATGATGGATTGTAAACGCGCGCTGGTGGAAGCCAGCGGCGACTTCGCAAAAGCCGAGGCGATTCTACGCTCAAAGGGTATTGCTAGCGCGAGCAAAAGAGCGTCGCGCGCAACTAAGGAAGGAATCATTGCGTCTTACATTCACCAGCAAGGCAAGGTGGGCGTGCTTGTGGAAGTGAATTGCGAGACCGATTTCGTGGCCAAGAACGAAAACTTCCGCGGCTTCGTCAAAGACATCACCTTGCATATCGCGGCGGCGCACCCGCTTTACGTCAGTCGCGGGGATGTTCCGAGCAACCTCATCGAAGCGGAGCGCGAGATTTATAAAGCACAGGCGAAAGGGAAACCGGAAAACGTAGCGGAGAAAATTATCGACGGGAAACTCGACAAGTTCTACAGCACCGTTTGTCTACTCGAGCAAGGGTTCATCAAAAATCCGGATCAAACTATTGGCGACCTTGTCAAGGCCAAGATCACGGAGCTGGGCGAGAACATCGTCATTCGCCGTTTCACCCGCTATTTGATGGGCGAACCGCTTTCCTCGGAATTGTAACGTCTTGGCGGCGATTCTGCGCTTGACGGTTCCTTGATGCGCAGGCGGCTAGTCCGCGGTTAGATTGCGGAAAAATGGGCCTCAAGGAATACAAGTCGAAACGGGATTTTCGGAAAACATCAGAGCCGAAAGGCGCAAAGTCATTGCCAAAAGTGGTGCGGGGCGCGTCGCGTTTCGTTATCCACAAACACGATGCACGCCGTCTGCATTACGACTTCCGGTTGCAAATGGAAGGCGTTTTAAAATCATGGGCGCTGCCGAAAGGACTTCCCTGGAAGCGCGGCGAAAAACATCTCGCCGTCGAAGTCGAAGATCACCCAATGGAATACGAAGATTTCGAAGGCGTCATCCCCGAGGGACAGTACGGCGGCGGTACGGTGATGGTATGGGACCGCGGCAATTATCATGTTTATGGCGAGCAGCCGGTAAAGTCGTTGCAGGAAGGAAAGCTTCACCTCGTTCTCGACGGAAAAAAGGCGAAAGGCGAATGGACGCTCGTGCGCATTCGCGGCCGCGATGATGCCAAAGATCAGTGGTTGATCTTAAAAACAGGAGACGATGCAAAAGCGCCGCCGAAAAGGCTCGAAGATCAATCGGTAAAGAGCGGACGCACGATGAAACAAATCGCCGAAGCCCGCGACGCCGAATGGGAATCCAATCGCGAAATCGATGAAAGCCCGAGATCGAAATTTAAAACGCGAATCAGAAAAGCGATGGCACGAAAACCTGTCATTCCGAGCGAAGTCGAGGAATCCCGTCGCAAGGAGTTAAAGACAAGTTCGTGGGGTCCTTCGACTGCGCTGCGCTCCGTTCAGGATGACAGGCTACCAAATTTGCCCACTGCCAAAGCGCGCTTCATCGACCCGATGAAAGCGAAGCTGGTCGAGAAGCCACCGGCGGCGGGTGATTGGATTTATGAACTCAAATTCGACGGCATTCGGTTAATTGCAGTCAAGAGCGACAACAAAGTCTCGCTTCTGTCGCGGAATCAAAACGAGTTAGGGGGGCGCTTCCCAGAGATTGTGGACGCGGTTAAAAATCTGCCAGCGCGTGAATGTGTGATTGACGGCGAAGTGGTTGCTCTGGACGAGCGGGGTCGCTCGTCGTTCCAACTTCTTCAAGCGCGCGAAATGGAAGGACGAAGGTCCCCCGTTTATTTCTATGCATTCGATCTGCTCCAGCTCGACGGCAAAAGCCTGCTATTACTGCCATTGGAGGCGCGGAAAAACGTTCTGGAAAAACTGTGCGCCGATGCGGACGACCCAATCCGTTATTCCGGTGCGATTGGCGGAGACGCGAAAACATTGCTCGATGAAGTGAAACGCTGGGGCTTGGAAGGAATTGTGGGCAAACAACGTAACTCGGTTTACGAACCCGGACGTCGCAGCGGCGCGTGGATCAAGCTCAAATGTGTCAGCCAGCAGGAATTCGTCATCGGCGGATACACGCCACCCCAGGGGGCGCGCAAACATTTTGGCGCGATGCTGGTTGGCTACTACAAAGACAAAAAGCTTATCTTCGCCGGTAAGGTCGGCACCGGATTTACGGCAAAGTCATTGGCGAGCTTGCACAAAAAATTCCAGGCCGAAGAACGCGACGACTGTCCATTTGTCGATCTGCCGTCAAAGCAAAATGGGCAATGGGTGCAGGACATCACTCCTTCGATGATGCGCACGATGCACTGGATCAATCCGAAGTTCGTAGCTGAAATCAAATTCGCCGAGTGGACCCGCGACGGGAAACTGCGTGCGCCCGTTTTCGTTGGCTTGCGCGAAGATAAAAAGCCTAGTGACGTTGTTCGCTAGGGCTGAGGAAATGCGGTAGGCACGCCACTTGTTTTGCGCGCTTGCCGTTTGACCTAAGTGGATTGGACCCGAAAATTTTCAAGAGGTCCGTTTGAGGGAGATTGGAATTGTGATGCGAATTGCACAGGTAGCGCCACTTTACGAAAGCGTTCCGCCCAAATATTACGGGGGAACCGAACGGGTGGTATCGTATCTCGCGGAGGAATTGATCCGCCAGGGTCACGAGGTGACGCTCTTTGCGAGCGGAGACTCGGTGACCAGGGCCCGACTGGTCGCGGCATGCCAGCGCTCATTGCGCTTGGACAAGCATTGCATAGACCAGATGGCCTACCAGATCCTGATGCTTGAACGTGTGTTCCAGCGCGCGGCGGAGTTCGATATCGTGCATTTTCACGTTGACTATCTGCACTTTCCGCTAAGCCGCCGTCAGCCGATAACGCATGTGACCACGTTGCACGGGCGCCTCGATATTCCGGATCTCGTTCCGCTTTACCGGGAGTTTCGCGACATGCCAGTAATCTCGATTTCGAATGAGCAGAGGGAACCTTTACCCTGGGCAAACTGGCAGGCAACGGTTTATCATGGGGTGCCGACTAGCCTTTACCAGTTCCGTTCAGAGCCGGGAAGTTATCTTGCCTTTCTGGGGCGGATTTCGCCGGAAAAACGCGTGGATCGGGCAATTAAAATCGCCAAGCAAGCTCAGATTCCGCTTAAGATTGCGGCCAAAGTCGATCCGGTTGACAAAGATTATTTTGAGAACGCAGTGAAGCCGCTGCTACGCCACCCGCTTGTGGAATTCGTTGGCGAGATCGGCGACGGAGAGAAAGACGAGTTCCTCGGAAATGCTTACGCTCTCCTTTTGCCAATCGACTGGCCGGAGCCGTTCGGGCTCGTGATGATTGAAGCGATGGCTTGCGGGACACCCGTGATTGCCCGCCGCCGCGGAGCGGTCCCCGAAGTAATGGAAGAAGGCCACACGGGTTTCATCGTGAGGAACCTTGAAGAGGCAGTGGAAGCGGTCCGGCGCGTGCCGGAGCTGAATCGGAAGCGTTGTCGCGAATTCTTCGAGAAACGCTTCACAGCCACTCGAATGGCGCATGACTACTTGCGGGTTTACGAGCGGCTTATTAGACGACGGAAGGAACACAAAGCATTGGAGGAGTGTGCGTAATGGCCAGGGAAGTTATCCGTATCCGGGACGAGTTTTACATTCGTTCATCGTCACCGCGCGTCGATGTTCGCACGCGGGTATTGAAGCAAAGCGATACCTTCGCGGTGTTCGATCGTTTTGGTGACATTGACACATTCGGCGCTGGCGAACTAGGTCTTTACCATCAGGACACGCGTTTCTTGTCTCGACTAACGTTAAAGCTTGGAAAGCACCGGCCGCTGTTGCTTAGCTCCACCGTCAGAGAGGACAACGCCATCATGGCGGTGGATGCCACAAATCCCGATGTCTCTCGTGATGGGGAAACAGTGATTCCGCGAGGAACAGTGCACATTTTTCGCTCAAAGATTTTGTGGCAGAGAACCTGTCACGAGCGGCTGCGAATTCATAACTACGGACGGGCAGCCATCGATTTTTCGTTCGCCATCGAATACGACGCGGATTTTGCCGATATTTTCGAGTTGCGCGGCACGAAGCGTGAACGCCGCGGCCGTCGGATCGAAACGGAGGTGAAAAACGATGGGCTCGTGCTCGCGTACGAAGGGTTGGACGACCGCCTTCGTCTGACGCGAATTGTTTTCGACCCGCAGCCGACTCGTTTAAGCGAGTCCGTCGCCAGCTTCCAAGTGCGTTTGGAGCCCGGCGAAGAGGCGAGCTACCGCTGGGCGATTGCATGCAAAGTGGAAGGCGATTCGCCAGTCGAGATCAAGCCTTGTTATGAAAAAATTGTTCAGGAGGCGGCCCATGAGCTCGAGCGTGCGCACGCCCAGGAACCTCGAATTTTCACTTCAAACGAGCAGTTCAACGACTGGCTGAACCGCTCAGTGGCCGATCTCCACATGATGCGAACGGAAACGCCCTATGGCCCGTATCCTTACGCTGGTGTTCCGTGGTACAGCACAGTGTTCGGGCGGGATGGAATCATTACTGCGCGTGAATGCCTTTGGTTCGATCCCTCTATCGCTCGTGGCGTCCTGGCGTATCTGGCAGCTAACCAATCAGACATAGATAACCCCGAGCAAGATGCCCAGCCGGGCAAGGTGCTGCACGAAATGCGCGAGGATGAAATGGCCACCCTGGGCGAGATTCCGTTCAAGCGCTATTACGGCAGCATCGATGCGACGCCGCTTTTCGTTATGTTGGCCGGTGCATACTACGCGCGCACTGGCGACCGGCCGTTCATGGAAGCTATCTGGCCAAATATCGAGCGCGCGCTCGCCTGGATCGATCGTTATGGCGACTTGGATGGCGACGGCTTCGTCGAATACAGCCGCAAGTCGAAGCGCGGCCTCGTCCATCAGGGTTGGAAGGATTCTCACGACGCGATTTTCCATAGGGACGGCGATTCTGCTGAAGGTGCCATCGCTCTGTGTGAAGTGCAGGGATACGTCTATGCCGCCAAGGTCGCAGCCAGTGAACTTGCAAAAGTTCTCGGGGACGCCACACGATCGCGAGAGTTGGCAAAACAAGCGGAAGCGCTCCGTCGCCGATTCGAGAAAGCCTTCTGGTGCGATGATCTTTCAAGCTACGCCCTTGCGCTGGATGGGAGCAAGCAGCCCTGCCGAGTGCGAACGTCGAATGCCGGTCATTGTCTTTTTGCGGGTATCGCGACGGAGGAGCGCGCACGCCGCGTAGTGGCTATGCTCACAAGCGAAGCATCGTTCTCCGGCTGGGGAATTCGTACGGTCGCTACCAGCGAGGCGCGCTACAACCCCATGTCCTACCACAACGGGTCGGTCTGGCCCCACGATAACGCCTTAATTGCTGCGGGATTTGCCCGATATGGACTGAAGGAATCGGCAGCAGTGGTTCTGGCGGGCTTGCTCGATGCGACTCTTTTCTTTGATCTGCATCGTCTTCCCGAATTATTTTGTGGTTTCCCAAGGCGCCCAGACGAATCGCCCACGCTCTATCCTGTGGCATGTGCACCACAGGCGTGGGCCTCGGCCGCCGTGTTTCTTTTGGTCGAATCTTGTCTGGGCTTGAAGGTGTTGGCTCCGGAACAAAGACTCGTATTTTCGAAACCGCTTTTGCCGGCTTTCCTTCGCCAAGTGACGATCCGGGACCTGAGGGTTGGGGAAGCGCGCGTCGATCTTCTACTCACCAGACACGAAGAAGGCGATGTAGGCGTCAACGTCCTCCGCCGCGATGGAGCTCTCGACGTTGTAGTTTTGAAGTGAGCGTCAATGGAGTTTCTCGGGGATTAGGCTTGTCCGAGTGCTCGTCGCAAATATGGTGAAGCCATGAAGGCAAAAGTGATCGTGATGCCAAAGGCGGCCGTGCTCGATCCGCAAGGAAACGCAGTCCGCGACGCGATGCGACACCTTGGAATGCCAGAGATACGCAGTGTCAGGATTGGCAAATATATGGAGATCGATATTGAGGGACAAAACGGAGATCTTGAATCGCGGCTACGCGGCCTTTGCCGCGATTTGTTATCGAATCCGGTGATTGAAGATTACGAGCTGCAGAAATGCGAAGGCGGAAGCGAGAAACAAACGACCAGCAACCAACGTCTAACTCCCAAAGCTCAATTACGGAAACGAAAGACGAGGAACCGGAAATGAAAGCGCTGCGATATTTCTTCTGTGTGGTGCTGCCGCCAGTCGCAGTGCTCATGACCGGCCGTATTGCCAGTTTCTTTCTCAGTCTGATTTTGACTTTGCTCGGTTGGATTCCAGGGGTCATTCACGCTTGCCTGGTGGTGAATGATTATCACGCTGAGCAACGTGCGGCCATGCATTAGGTCGATATGAAGTTCGCCGTTATCCAGTTTCCCGGTTCCAACTGTGATCAGGATTGTGTCGCGTCGATAAACGGACTTGATGGATTGCACGCGGAGTACGTCTGGCATAAGGAAACCTCGCTCGATGATTTCGACGCGATCATATTACCGGGAGGATTCGCATATGGTGATTATCTTCGTTGCGGCGCGATCGCTCGGTTTTCCCCGATCATGAAAGCAGTGATCCGCGACGCGCGCGCCGGCAAACTTGTGCTCGGCACGTGCAACGGGTTCCAGATTCTGTGTGAAGCCGGTCTCTTGCCAGGCGCTCTGGTGCGGAACCGCTCGCTGCGGTTCGTATGCGACATGGTTACCACACGTGTGGAAGTGGATGATTCGCTGTTCACCCATGATTGTCCCAAAGGAACACTTTTTCGCCTGCCCGTTGCGCATGGAGAAGGTTGCTTCTACGCAGAGAGAGAGAGACTTCGCGAACTCGACGCCAACCAACAAGTGATCTTGCGATACGCCGATAGAGAAGGACGCGTTGCTCCCGAAGCGAATCCGAATGGCTCAATCGAAAACATCGCTGGCATCTGCAATCGCGAAGGCAACGTGTTCGGCCTCATGCCCCATCCTGATCGAGCGTCCGATGCGCGGCTCGGCAGCGCAGATGGCGCGAAGATTTTTCGGTCGATGATGCAAACAATCGCGGCAAGTCGCGCCACGAGCGCTTCAGAGCGGGCAAAGCGGGTCGCGTGAGCTTATTTATCACCGGTACAGACACCGGCGTAGGCAAAACACATACTGCGATTCAACTCTTGCGTCTGTTGCGCGCATCAGGAACATCATGCGCCGGAATGAAACCGATTTGCTGCGGAGATCGTCAAGATGCAGAGCTTCTGCTGGCTGCCGGCAGTGATGGGCTTACAATTGACGACGTCAATCCGCTTTGGCTGAAAACGCCGGCCGCGCCGATTGTAGGCAGCCTCATCGAGCGAGTGAACATCGACATCGAGCATATTTTAGCTGCTTTTCACGCGCTCCAGAATCGAGTTAAGCACGTTATCGTAGAAGGCGTAGGTGGTTGGCTCGTGCCCATTCGATCTGGTTATTTCGTGAGCGATTTGGGCGCTGCAATGAAGCTGCCGGTATTGGTCGTGGCGCAGGATAGGCTTGGTTGTCTTAATCACACGATGCTCACCGTACGAAGCATCTCAGAGTACGGCTTGCGATGTCTCGCAGTAGCATTGACTCCCGCTCCGGGCACGAACGACATAGCGGCGGCGACGAATGAAGGCGTGCTGAAGAAAATTCTCAATATTCCGTTGCTGGGCGGATTAGGTGAAAATCTGATGGAATTGCCGCTAGACTGGCGACTTATAGTTGATTCGACTTAAGGGAGATGATGTCACTGGCCTGATACAGCTGTGTAAACAAAATGAACACCATATCAGAGATGCTAGCTCCATTTTCCCCGGTAAGCCGGCTGGCATTGCTATTGCTTTCTTCAATTGCAATAAACGCTTAATTCTATGCTCTTACAAAAAACCTTACACATGAGCCAGCCGTTGGCAGAATGCAAAGCCCGTCTGGCCAGTATCCAATCATATCGGCGACAGTTCCTTATGGTGACCAGGGCCACAGTAACTTCGTCTAAAACGGTCGATTTTAGCTTTCGAGGTCCACTTGGATTCGAGGCGCACACGGTGCTTTTGTCGGTGGATAACGATTCGGCCGACCAGTATGCGTTTGAGTCCGCAGGCGGAAACATCGACCTGATGGGAATTGTTGATTTCACCGAGATTCGCCCAAACTGCACCGAGATCACGCTAGCGATCCATTATGAGATCAAGAACAACCTGTTCGCCTGGCTGGATCGGCGCCTGCATTTTGTCGATAGTTTTGTGACCGCAGAACTGCGCAGTATTCGCGCGCACTTCGAAGGCATCGCGGCGAGCTACCTCGAGCACGCGCCGGTATTGCCCATGTTCCAAACAGCTCCCGCCTAAGCAGGCGGAAGTTCCAAGAGCCACGCAGGTGGGGAGGCTTGCGTGGCTCTTTTACTGTACACAGGTCCGCCTACGCAATTCGCACCGAGTGCTTCTTGTCGAGGCGAAGAACCTGACCGGACTTGAGTTGGACCGGCACCTTGGGGTCGCGAATCTTCTGCCCGTCCAGTTCGACGCTTCCTTGTTGAATTAGCCGCGAGGCCTCGCTTCGCGATTTTTCGAGGCCAAATGCGTCGCGGTAAGCGCTCCAAACCAGGCTGAGAAGGTCATGATCGCCAAGGCCCCTCGCGGAAAATGTTGGCAATTCTGCATGCTCTAAATCGCGCTTGCTGAAGCGCGTGTTCCAGTCATCGAGCGTTTTTTGGGCCATCGCCGTTGAGTGATACGTCTGGACGATTGCAAACGCGAGCTGCTTTTTAGCTTGGATCGGATGCGCCTCAACTGGCACCGCCTTTCCAAGAAGCAGCGGGTAATAACGCGCCATCAGATCATCTGAGATGCTCATTAGTTTCCCGAACATCTCCTTGGCCGGTTCGTTGATCGCGACAAAATTGCCGAGGCTTTTGCTCATTTTTTTGGAGCCGTCTAAGCCCTCAAGAATCGGGAGAAGAAAAGCAACCTGTTGCGGCAGGCCCTCGTCCCTTTGAAAGTCGCGTCCGATTAAAATATTAAAAAGCTGGTCGGTTCCGCCGAGTTCGACATCCGCTTTCACCATCACCGAATCCCAACCTTGCATGATTGGATATTGGATCTCGTGCGCATGGATGGCTTGCTGATTGTCAATGCGCGCCCGGAAATCTTCGCGTTGCAACATTTGCTGCAGCGTCACGCGACTGTTGAGACGAATGACATCTTCGAACGACATCGTCCGAAACCAGTTACCGTTGCAAACAGTCTCCGTCCGTCCCGGATCGAGGATTTTGAATGCCTGCTCACGGTAGGTGGCGGCATTGGCCATGATTTCCTCGTGCGTCAATTGCGGTCGCGTAACTGAGCGTCCACTCGGATCGCCGACCATTCCCGTGAAATCGCCGATGATAAGAACTGCCTGGTGACCCAGATCCTGAAACTGCCGCAGTTTTCGCAGAACCACAGTGTGCCCGAGATGAATGTCGGATGTGGTCGGATCGACCCCGAGTTTTACGCGCAACGGGTGCCCAAGCCCGAGTTTTTCGCGCAATTCCTTTTCGCTGATGATCTGTGCGGCCCCCTGCTTTACCAAAGCCAGAGCTTCATCGGGTTGCATGATAAACCACAGAATAGCGCATCCGCCTCGGGCGGACGAGGGCTACTTGTTTTTGTTCAGCAACTCGCGCACCTCGTCAATTGTCAGCGGTCTATTCTTTCTCGTGAGCGACTTTTGACTTTTACCCTGATCGAGGAAAGTGCGGTTATCTGCGTAAGAGTGGCTGGCAACTTTTTTATCAGATTGACGGGCATCGCGGGGCCCACGCGCGGTTTGGCTCGCGTAAGTAGGGCGGGAATCTCCGACTGGTTGGTGCGCGGAAATGCCAGAAGCGGTGCGCTGGCCGGGGTAAGGCTGAGAATCGAATTGCCGCGCAAAGAAGTCGCGTATTCCGGAAAAGCTTTTTGAATTCGATTTTTTCTGGACATAAAACGCCCCCACGGTTGCCTGTTTACTTATGGATGTCCGATCAGCGACGAATTTTTTGCTCTGCTCCGAGCTTTGTAGCGTCATGTTCGGTTTGAGCAGCCGATCCAGTAATTTCCTTTCCTGATCCTGCGCGCGGGCGCAAGAAAGAGCAGCTAAAAGTAATAGGCAAGCCGCTAGCGATTTTCGCACAAGGCAAGGTTGGCGGGGTCGAGGTGGTTTTGTAAAGTAAATTTGCCGGTTTTAAAAGATGAAATCGTTTTGTTGTTTCCGATTGATTTCTCTGATCATAATGCACGTATGGCTGATCATATTTACAAGAAAATTGAGCTGATCGGTTCTTCGGCGGACGGATTCGAGGAAGCCGTGAAAAATGCGCTGGCGCGCGCCAAGAAAACGGTTCGTAACATGCGGTGGTTTGAAGTGGCCGAGACACGCGGCTACATCGAGAACGGCGAGGTCGCCCATTGGCAGGTTACGCTCAAAATCGGTTTCACGCTGGAGGATTGAAGGGACTTCCGCGAAACGCGGAAGGTTAGTCGCTCCACCTATTCCGCTTCTTGAGCCGCCTGATATAATTTCGTGGCACCGTAGATCAAGATCGCCGGTCTCAATGCGACAACAAGAAGCCGAAAGAGGCCGCTCAAAATTCGGCCAACTGGCAGCCGGTTAAGAATGTATCCCGCGACGAATGCATAGAGAAGAGACTGCGCTGGTTTTTCGCGCACGTAACTCTCGGTTTCGCTAAGAACGGCCTCGACCTGTTCTTTAACCCAATGCACACCGCGTTCAGGAAACTCCGCAGCCACGTCCGTAGATGATTGGTCCATTTCGCTTAATGATTCGCATTCTGATTCTCCATTGCGTGCATCATGCTCGTTAACGCAAAATAAGCCAAATCGAGCTCGCGCCCGCGCCCGGTGGAAAATCCGGCAGGCCAGGTTGCCGATGAAACTTGGCTGCGCGCCGCGTCACCTTTAGCGCGTAGCGAGCCATTACTTCAAGAGCATGTTCTCGCAGACTGGAGCAATTAGTTGAAAGCAGAATGTGGCTATCGCGCGCGGCTAATTCGAGAGCCTCAATCAGCAGCTTTTCGAAATCATTTTCTACCTGAAACGTTTTTCCTTTGGGTGAGCGCGAAAATGTCGGCGGATCGAGAATGATTACATCGAACTTTTCCCCTTTGCGCGCGAGCCGCCGCAATACCGCCATTACATCATCGGCGATGAAACGATGATCGATCGTTGGCAGGCTATTCAGGGCAAAATTCTCCCGGCCTCGCCCCAACGCTTTCTTGGAAAGATCGATATTAAGCGTAACGGCGCCGGCGAATGCGGCGCTAACGGAGAAGGAGCACGTGTAAGCAAAGCAGTTTAAGAGACGTCTTGGTGAAATGTGACGGACGTAACGCCGGTTTTCTCTTTGATCGACAAAGAGTCCCACCGAGTAACCTACTCCGAAATCGATTCCAAACCTGAGGTGTCGCTCCGATGCAATGGTCTGCAAGTTTTTGCTCGGGTCGCCAAATATGAGACGTGGCGGTTCGCGCTCTTCGTTTTTTTTAGGGATGAAGCGGGCGAAAATGCGGTTGAACTTGAACTTGGCGGAGCTCGCCCACCATTCGAGTTCCTGCACTAAGCGTTCACGAGCCAGAACTCTTTTGAACGAGATCAGGACGTCATGTCCAAACCGTTCCACCCAACCCTCCTCGATGGTGCAAAGCCGATGGGCATCGGTCCCCTCTGCTTCGAAATCACGAAGCAAGCTCGCGTTGATCCAGCTAGAGTTTGTTCTCATCGGACCGTGCTGCTGTAGGAGTACTTCGTAAGAGACGGTATGCAATGGATCGGTTGCCGCCTGTGCCCGGCGGGCTACACTGGGCGTCGTTTACACGGCTTGACTGCTGAACTATGCACCAGCTCACGGTTCGCGTTCCTGCGAGCACTTCCAACCTCGGTCCGGGCTTTGATTGTCTTGGGGTGGCGCTCCGCATTTATAACGACGTAACAGTGACTCGCGCCGCGCACTCTCAACCGCCATCGATGGCTGGCGAAGCAGCAGATTTATTTTTTGCGCGCACGGGACGCCTCCCATTTTCATTTTCGCTCTCCGTGAGAGGGGCGGTTCCGCGTGCACGCGGCTTGGGCGGCAGCGTAACAGTGCGGCTGGGCGTTCTATGTGCCCTGAATGCCCTGACCGGCAACCGTCTGGATCGACTATCAATTTTCGAGCTATGCTCGCAATTGGAAGGCCATCCGGACAACGCCGCGCCCGCGGTTTTTGGTGGGTTTACTGTTGTGCAAGGCCAGACTGTCCAGCGCTTCGATGTTTCAAAGCGGCTTTCTTTCATTCTTTTGGTTCCCAATTTTGAAGTGAGAACAGCAAGGGCGAGAAAGATTTTGCCCTCAAGGATTTTGCGCGCAGCGGCGGTGGAAAATTGCGCTAGTGCCTGTGCAATCACGGCCGCGTTCGCGTCGGGCAATTATCTTAATTTGCGTGGAGTCTTCCGTGATCGTCTGCATCAGCCGTACCGGGAAAAGTTGATTCCATTCCTGCCGGGCGTCATTGCTGCGGCAGAAAAAGCTGGCGCGCTAGGCGCGTTCCTCAGCGGCAGTGGATCGACAATCGCTGCGGTTGCACTTCATTCATCAAAGAAAGTTGCAGCTGCCATGGCACGGGCTGCAAGCGACGCCGGGCGCACAATCATCACACACGCCGACAACGGTGGCGCGCGTATTTTGCCGATCTGCAACTCCGACATTAGGTCGCGGGCATGCGAAGAACTTCGGTGTCCGCGATTGGCACCCTGCAATTAACATGGGCCGCCGGCTTGAAAGATTAGCGGAGTTTGGCATCGATGTCGTTCTCGAGCGCCGTCACGGTGTTCGTGCCTCGATTCTGCGCGGAATTCTTTACGCCCTCTCATTCGTTTACGAACGTCTCGTTCAGTTGCGCCTTTATTTTTACCGAAAAAGAATCTTCCGCGAGCGCGCTCTCGGTTGTCTTGTGATTAGCATCGGCAATCTCACGGTTGGCGGCACGGGAAAAACGCCGATTGTTGAAAAATTCGCCCGTGCTTTGCAGGCCGGCGGGCGACGCGTCGCCATTCTGAGTCGCGGTTACAAAAGTGTGCCGCGGCGACGAAGTTGGCTCAGCCGGCTTCGCAGAGCCGCCGTCGAGCCTCCCCGGATTGTGTCCGATGGAAAATCTTTGCTGCTTAATTCACTAACGGCCGGCGATGAGCCATACATGCTCGCGCACAATTTGAAAGACGTAATCGTGCTAGTGGACAAGAACCGAGTAAAAAGCGGCAGGGTTGCAATCGACAAATGGCAGGTTGACACGCTTTTGCTCGATGACGGATTTCAATATTTGCATCTCAAACATCGGCTCGACATGGTGTTGGTGGATCGACAAGCTCCCTTCGGGAACGAATTCCTGCTTCCACGCGGCATGCTGCGCGAAGCGCCACGTAATCTGCGCCGCGCCAGTTACATCTTCATAACTAAGAATACCGGCGAGTCTAACGACGCATTGGTGAAACGGATTCGGCGTTACAATCGCACCGCCGAGATCATCGAATGCGGACATAAACCGCTCTATCTCCAGAATGTTTTTACCGGCGAACAGGTCCCGCTTGAAAGCCTGCGTGGCGAGTTCATCGGGTCGCTGTGCGCGATTGCTGCTCCCGAGAGTTTCGAACGCGCTTTAGGAAACCTGGGCGCACATGTCGATCTTACCAAACGCTATATCGATCATCACTACTATACGGAGGGAGAACTAATCACCTTCATCCAACGCTGCATGCGTCGGGATTTAGCGATGATCGCTACTACGGAGAAAGACGCAGTGCGAATGCCACGTCTTGCCGAAGTAGAAGTGAAGGTTCCGATTTATTTCATGCGCGTCGAAATCGAAATCCTCAGCGGCCACGAAACGTGGGAGCATTGTGTTGCTCGCATCTGTAAACCACAGCCCATGCTCTCGCCCGAGAGGTTCTTTGCCTGAATGTTTGTCATTCCGAGCTAAGTCGAGGAATCTCTTGACGCGATGGCCAATAAAGCCGAGCTCATCGTCGAGGACCGAAGAATTCAGGTATCGAACCTGGATAAGGTTCTTTATCCTAAGGTTGGCTTCACCAAAGGCGAGGTCATCGACTATTACATCCGAGTCGCGTCTGTTCTTTTGCCGCATTTAAAGGACCGCCCGCTTACCATGAAACGCTATCCTGACGGCGTTGAAGGCGAGTTTTTCTATGAAAAGAATTGTCCGGAGTATAGGCCGAAATGGGTGCAGACGGCGCAGGTTTGGAGCGAAAGCAACGACCGCATCATGAATTATTGCCTTGTGCAGGATTTGCCAACGCTGGTTTGGGCCGCGAATCTCGCTGATCTCGAACTGCACACGTCGCTCTCGCGCAAAGACGATATGACGTGTCCAACGATGATGGTGTTCGATCTCGATCCCGGTGCACCCGCTGGCATCATCCAATGCTGCCAAGTCGGGCTCTGGCTTCGCGATTTGTTAGGCAAAATGAAACTGAAATCGTTCGCGAAAACGAGCGGCTCGAAGGGTCTTCAAATTTACGTGCCGCTGAATACTTCGGTGACTTACGATGAGACTAAGGATTTATCTCGCGTTCTTGCCCAGCATCTGGACCGCGAACACCCCGATCGCGTGACGTCGAATATGTCGAAAGCGGTACGGAAAGGCAAAGTGTTCGTCGATTGGAGCCAGAACGACGAACACAAAACCACCATCTGCGTTTATTCGCTCCGCGCGAGGGAAGAACCCACGGTTTCGACGCCAGTCAGCTGGAACGAGGTTGAAAATTGCCTTAAAAAGAAAAATGCCGATCTCCTGAAATTCCGATTCGATCAGGTACTGGAGCGCGTTGAAAAACTCGGTGACGTCTTCGAGGCAGTCGAAAGACTCAAACAAAAGCTGCCGAAGAAATGGAAGTGATGTAATCGTCAAGGCAAGGATTACAGAGATGAACAATTACGTATGGTTTGATGCAATCGGGTGGGCGGGCGCCGCTGCTCTTCTTGTCGCTTATGCGATGGTTTCCTCTAAGAAATTGGAGGGAGACTCGGCTGCTTATCAAGTCCTTAACGTCAGCGGCAGTCTTCTGTTAGCTGCAAACACGATCTTTTATGGATCTTATCCCTCCACTTTTGTGAATCTCATCTGGGCAGGGATAGCCGTCTTTTCCATCGCCACAAGAAAACGGCTTTCGTCTCGTTAGCTGGTGCCATTGATAATGAAGAATTGGCTCAAATGCGCAAAGTGAATTTGAAGAATGTCCCGGAACAGGAGCGGAAATCTCCGAAGGGGAAGTTTGCGAGGTTCTCGAAAAATATTTCGATCGCGCTCGGGCGCGAGCCGGAGTCGCTAGATTTGTCGAAGCGACATCCGTTCGATCTCGCACTAGTGCGAATTCCCAAGGGCAAATCGCTTTGCCCGTATCATGCGCACGCGGCCGAATCAGAGCTTTATCTCGTGATCTCCGGGCGTGGCAGCGTTCGCGACAAAGATGGAACAACTGAAGTTGGACCGAACGATGCGTTTTTCTTTCAGCCCGGTGAAGCACACCAGCTCAGCAATGCCGGTGACGAAGATTTTGTTTACTACGTGATTGCCGATAATCCGCGCAGCGGCGGGGCCACGGGCGATTCCTGTTACTATCCCGACAGCGGCAAATGGGCGGTAGCAAAAGAAGGATGCGAAGAAGTCATCGTCAGAGGAACTGAGACGGATTACTTCGATGGCGAAGAATGAAACTCGGGTAGGGACGGTTCATTGAACCAGCTCGCTGGCGATTGAGGTCAATCGTCCGTACCTCACAATTGCGGTATGCGGAAAATAAACATCAACGAAATCAAAGAAGAGGCATGGCAATCGCCACGTGGGAAATATTCCGTATTCTTCAAAGGAATTTCCGAAGCGCTCGGGCGTGATCCTGGTTCGCTGGATTTGTCGAAGCGTCACCCGTTCGACTTGGAATGGAATCGTGTGTCTCCAGGGCAGTGCAATTTTCCTTATCACGCGCACTCGGCGCAATGGGAGCTTTACTTGATTATTTCGGGCGAGGGGAGTGTTCGTCATAAGAATGGAACCACCGAAGTAGTCGCGGGCGATGCGTTCATCTTCGGGCCTGACGAACCTCATCAACTGATTAACTCTGGCGAGGAAGACCTGATTTATTACGTCGTCGCAGATAATCCCATCGGCGAATCGGCTTACTACCCCAACAGCGGAAAATGGAAAGTGAACAAATCATCAGCGGCTGATCGTGTCGTGTTGAAGGGCGAAGAAACGGATTACTTCGACGGCGAGGAATGAGGGAAATTAAATCTGGAAAACAAGAATCCAGTAGTCTGTGAACGCAAGATCGCCGGTCTTCGTGGTTTCCAGATTATTCCTTCTTTCCGCCGCGACCGCCACGTGCTCCGCGGTTATGCTTTAGGTTATGGAGACCAAAACGCCGGGCCAAGATTTTTCATACAAGACTTACCTCAACATACTGCACGGGCCGCTTGAATTAATCGATGTGCAGAAACTGGCCGATGCCTGCACGGACAAGTGGTACAACCAGACACTCTGCAAGGTAAACGATTCTGTCGTTAGGCTGGCAGTGATTCAGGGCGAATATCATTGGCACGAACACAAAGACATCGATGAATTCTTTTTTGTTCTCGACGGACATTTCCTGATCGATCTCGAAGATCGCGTTGTTGATCTTGCACCGGGCCAGGGCTTTGTGGTGCCAAAGGGTATGCGGCATCGCACACGTGCGCCTGAGCGAACAGTCATCTTAATGGTTGAGCGCGCGGACATTGTTCCAACGGGTGACTGAATGCCGTTTGAGAAAGGAGGCGACACGCCTGGCGCTACAACCAGTTCATGAAGATTGTTTCTGGTGGACAAACTGGCGTTGACCGCGCGGCGCTAGATGTAGCGCTTAGACATGAAATCGAGTGCGGTGGTTGGTGCCCGGCTGGACGCCTGGATGAATTGGGCAGGATTCCGGACCAATATCCGCTTCAGGAGTTAGAATATGGCGGTTTCACCGAACGCACGTTGCAGAACGTAAAGGATTCTGATGGGACCGTCATTATTTACCCGGCCGCGTTACGTGGTGGCACAGAGCAAACGGTGCAATTCTGTGTTGAGGTACACCGCCCGCATCAACTGATCGATGCTTCAAAGATTTCCACCGATGAGGCGGCCAGATTGACTGCCGATTTTGTCCGCAACTACAAAATCGAGATCCTTAACGTGGCCGGCCCGCGCCAAAGTGAATGGCGGAAAGGATATGACTACGCGTCGCGCGCACTGGAGATTTTCCTGAATTCTTGTGATTATCGTCATGTGAGCGGTTAAGAATAGGCCAGCTCATAGAGCCCTGGCTACAGGTTCACTCGTACCGCAGCGCTTTTACAGGATCGAGACGCGCGGCGAAATAAGCGGGAATTAGCGCAGCAAACGAGCAGATCAAAAATGCGCTGATGCAGATCATAGCGACGTCTCTCGGTATCACTTCCGCGGGAATCGACGAAAACTGATAGACTTCGCGCGGGAAGATCTCGATATGCAATGTGGATGCGAGCCAATGACTAAATTCGTTCCGGTAACGGATCAATGT
>QHNV01000151.1 GCA_003218535.1 Verrucomicrobiota bacterium | reverse complement strand
CTGGATTATTTCTTTCCTACTGGTGGGATTTGCCTTCCGGCGCGGCCATCGTCTGCACGTTCGGCGCGCTGCTAATTCTTATTTCACTTTTCGCGTTGTGGCAGCATCGTCGACTTCATTCTGTCAGGGTTCGAGATTCCCAATAACAAGGTGCAGCACGCCGCAATTCAGCCAGCGCCGCCGCTTTTACGGCACAGTCGCCTACGATTTTTGAGGAACCTCTGCAACTGACGTTGCTGTTGCTGATCGAAACGAATCAGATGAAAATTCGTGATATAAAGCGAAGAGATTCTCGTTCGGCCTACTAGTGAAGCTATGCCTGCCGTTCTCCAGAAACCACCAACATTAACTTCTGCACCACGCAGACGTTCACGATCGAGTTGGATGTACCGCGTCGGTATGAATGTGGCGCGGCTGTTAATTCTCGTTGCAATCGTGGTAATACTTGGCGGGGGTTGGTATCTGGCGAAAAGAGGCTTTGGCCGGCAATGGCGCTACCGGGTTGTCGAGGAATTGCACAAGCATGGGGTGGAAGCATCTATCGGTCGACTGACACTGGATCCGTTTCGCGGCTTGGTCGCGAACAATGTGCGAATCTTCGATTACAAGAATCGAGAAAAGACGCTCGCACTCATCAGCGAAGTCTCGCTGGACATCAATTACGCAGCGCTGATTCATCGCCAAACGTTTCTGAACGCGCTCGATGTGCGCAACGCGGAGATTATTCTTCCATTTAAAGCAGCCGTCGGACAGACGGAGAAGGCGCAGCTCACCGATTTCCGCGCCCATATTTATTTTCCGCCGGAGCGAATTTACGTCAGTCAGGCGGAAGGAATTTTCTGTGGCATTCGGATTTCGGTAACCGGGCAACTAATCAAACGCGCGAATTACAAGCCGTCCCCCCCGTTGTCGGAAGAGGAGTGGCAAAAACGGTTGTCGATGGTGCAACGCGTTGTGAGCGAGCTGCAAAAGTTCAATTACCCAGCGATGCCGCCCTCGGTGCAGCTAAAATTTAGCGGCGACATTGCGGAAATCGAGAACGCGCGGGTGGAAGCGACGTTGCGAGGAGATCGACTACAGCGAGGCAATTACGAGCTGAGAAATCTTTCTGCCGCTGCGCAGTGGAACAATCAACGTCTCGACATCGCTCAGTGCGAGTGGAGCGATCACCTAGGCAGTTTCGCTGGACGCGCCGATTGGGATCGCCAGCGCAACCTCGCAAATTTTCAAATGCGCAGTAGCCTCGATCTCAAGAAATTTCTAGATGCCTTCGGCTGGGGCTCCCAGCTGGCTGATATTCGATTTCAATCGGCACCCTCGGTCGAAGTATCCGGGTCGGTAGACTTCGAAGCGAATCCGGTTCGGCCGCAGCTCATTGGCCGTGCCGCTCTTGGTCAATTCATTTACAAGGGCGTGCCGTTCTCCGATCTAACGACGGATTTTTCCTGGGACAGCGAGCGGACATTCCTTCGAGGTGTTCGAATTCGAAACCAAACCGGTCAGCTCGTGGCTGAGCTCTTCGATGCGCCGGGAGACTTTCGCCTAAATGTGGAGAGCACAATCGTTCCAAGCGCAGCGCACGCGCTTGCCTCGCGGGACTTGGCTGAATTTCTCAGCCAATGGGAATGGCAGCGTTCGCCCACGATCCATCTCGCAATTCGCGGTCCTGATCATCATCCGGAAAATTGGCGGGGCGAGGGAACGGTCGCCATGAATCGGACACGATTCCGAGGCGTCTGGATGAAAAGCGCCACCAGCAGATTCCATCTTGCCGATGGCGCGTTGACTTTCGAAGACTTTCGCGTGGCACGCGACGAAGGCGTCGGCACCGGCACTTTCACCTACGATTTTAAAAAACACGAAGTCCGGGTCGCTAATATTAAAAGCTCGTTGCCTCCGTCGGAGGCGATTTTCTGGATCGACCCCAAGCTTTGGAAAACTGTTTCGCCTTACAAGTTTCGACGCCCGCCAACCATTATGGCAAACGGCCTCTACCAATTTCGCGGCGGCAAAAACACACGTCTCGAAATAAAAGTCGATGGCAACAGCTTGGATTATGAGTTTCTCGGGAAGACGCTCTCCTTCGATCGTGTCTCCACGCGGCTGCTTATTACCAACGACCGCTTGCAAATCGTCGATCTTCGCGGCGCGCTTTTTTCCGGAAACGTGCTCGGCAACGCTAACATCTCACTAGCAAAAGATAATGGGCGTTATCACGCCACTCTCGCCGTGACGAACGTCGACTTTCCTCATCTAACAGGCGTTTATTTCAGCTACTATCACTATCGGAATGTGCGTGGCCAGCTCAGCGGCACATATGATTTCGATGGCTTCGGGTCCGACACACGCAAAATGTATGGCACCGGAAGGGTCGCAGTCACTAATGGCGACGTGTTCGCCATTCCCGTTCTCGGGCCGATTTCAGAAATCCTTAATCACATCCTGCCCGGCGCTGGTTACAGCGTTGCACGTAATGCCGGCGCGAAATTTACAATCAGGGACGGCATCATTCATAGTGACGATCTCAATGTGTCCGGACAATTTTTCGGTGTGCTGGGACATGGCGATATTTATTTTCTCGATGACAAACTCGATCTTGACGTGCGGATCAGTGCCAAAGGGCCTGGAATTGTGCTAGCGCCGGTTTACAAACTTTTCGAATATAAAGCCGAAGGCAGCTTAAAGAAGCCGGACTGGCATCCCAAGAGATTCTGATGATTGCGGAATGAGAACAAGGAATCGATTGCGCATTCAATCCGCAATCCGCAATCCGAAATCCGAAATTCTCCTGGGGGCGCACATGTCGATCGCCGGCGGCGTCCACATAGCCATCGAACGCGCGCGTTCGATCGACTGCACTGCCATGCAGATGTTTGTGAAGAATAACATGCAATGGTTCGCTCGCCCGCTCGCGCGCGACGAAATTCGCGCTTTCCTGGAACATCAGCAACGTGCCGAGCTACCGTCAATCTTTGCCCACGCGAATTATCTGATCAACCTCGCCGCCACCACTCCGCTATTTCACGCTAATTCAATCCGTGCCCTTTCGGAAGAACTCACGCGCGCGGATCAACTGGAATTGCCCTTTCTCGTTTTGCATCCAGGGGCGCATCGTGGCGATGGAGAAGAAGCCGCTTTGGAGAAAATTATCGCTTCAATCGACAAGGTGTACCGCAAAATTCCGAAGACCAAAACGAAGATTGCGCTAGAAACAACGGCTGGGCAAGGTTCCTGCCTTGGCCATCGTTTTGAGCATCTGGCGCACATCATGGACAATGTCCGCGAACCCGAGCGGCTTTGCGTTTGCCTCGATACCGCACATATTTTCGCGGCCGGTTACGACATTAGTAGCGAGTCTGCTGTTCGAAAAACATTCCGTGAATTTGACCAGAAAATCGGACTCGATCGTCTCGCTGCGATCCATCTCAACGACTCCAAGAGCGGTTGCGGCTCGCGCGTGGACCGGCACGAACACATCGGCAAGGGCAGAATAGGCCTCGCCCCCTTCCGCTTCATCATGCGCAGCCGCCGTTTAAATAAGATTCCGAAAGTCTTGGAAACACCGAAAGAGAAAGACCTGCGCGAGGACGTGGAAAATATGAAAACGTTGCGAGGACTAATCGGATCCGCGCAGCATTAACTCGGCGACGTTACAACGTTTTCCCGGGACCCCATAGTGCCCGTCCTGGTTTGGCGCCGGTGTGCTCACCGTCTTTGAGCACCTGCACGCCGTTCACGAAAACGTGTTTTACGTCGACGGCGTATTGGTGCGGTTTCTGGAACGTAGCGCGGTCGGAAATGGTTGCGGGATCGAAAACGACGACGTCGGCAAACATGCCTTCTTTAATGAAACCGCGATGATCGAGGCCGAGATTAGTAGCAGGCAATGCACTCAATCGCCGAATCGCTTCAGTCATGGGAATTACTTTCTCGTCACGCACATATTTGCCGAGGAGGCGCGCGAAATTTCCGTACGCGCGCGGATGCGGGTTCGATTTCAGGAAAACACCTTCCGGCGCCTGCGACGCTTCATCGGAGCCGAATGAAATCCATGGCTTAGCGAGTTCTTTTTTAATGTTCTCTTCCGAGATCATGAAGTAAATCGCCCCGATACGCGACTCGTCTTCGGCGATCAAATCCATCGCCGTATCGATCGGGTCTTTGCCGCGCATCTTTGCAACTTCGTCCAGCGTTTTGCCAGTGAGCGGTTTCAACTTTTCCGACTTAAATTGGACTAATATGATGTGCTCCGGGCCGCCCGCGGCGAGATACATGTTTTCCCATTCATCAGTTGGCGTTTGCACCTGCGCTTTGATTTTCTCGCGCGTCGCCGGATCGTGAAGTCGCTTGAACAACGCAGGATAACCGCCGTCCTCCGTCCAGGGCGGCAGGCATGCGTCGAGTCCGGTGCCGCCGGCGGTATAGGTGTACATGTCTGCCGTAATTTTGAGTCCTTCTTTTTGCGCGGTTTCAATGCGCGAAAGGAGATCGTCGATCTTGCCCCAATTCGGCTGCCCGGCGGCTTTGATGTGATAAACCTCGGCCGGAATTCCCGCTTCCCGACTGATCCGGATCAGTTCATCCACCGCTTCCAGCAACCGATTCCCTTCGCTGCGCATGTGCGAGATATATTTGCCCTGATATTTCGCGGCCACCTTGCATAGCTCAATCAATTCGTCCGTCTTCGCATAAAACGCCGGAGGATAGATTAGCGAAGTGCCAATCCCCAACGCTCCCGCCTCCATCTCCTTGCGAACCAGTTCCCGCATTTGATCGAGCTGTTCCGGTGTGGGCTGTTTATCTTCGAAACCGATCACGTTTTCGCGGATTGTGGTCGCACCGATGAACGAGGCCACATTGCAGGAAACACCGCGGCTTTCCAGATAACGAAGATATTCGGCCAATGTGTTCCATTTAATATCATATTTAATGTCGCTCTGTTCGCGGAGCATGTGCTCGCGCACGCGATCGTTCACCGGGCCCATTGATTCGCCTTCACCCATGATCTCGGTCGTGACGCCCTGCCGGATCTCACTTTGCGACCGGCCATCCTGAATCAATGATTCGTTCGACCAGGAAAGCATGTTGATGAAACCGGGCGCGACAGCGAGCCCGGTTGCATCAATGATTGTTTTCGCCTTCGCGTCTTTAAAATCGCCGACACCCGCGATCCGATCGCCACGGATCGCAAGGTCCACTTGTTGCGGTTGCGCGCCGGTGCCGTCATAAACCAAACCGCCTCTGATGAGGACATCGAACCTGGCAGAATCCGGCGATGGCGTTGAAGGCTCTGTAGCGCGCACAGAGGAAAGCATCCACAAAACGGTGACCGCTAAAGTGAGGACTCGAGTTGGGAAGACCATGTTTTAAGGCCGAGCCTAGCGAAGGGAACTTTGGCGGTCAAAACTCAGTTTGTACGCGACGGCAGCTTGGCGGCCGAAACATTTCGCCGTTGCGACTGTTAAATTTCGAGGAGAGGCTATTATCTCATGAAAACAAAAGCAAAACTTCGCAAGCGAGGGCTTCTGCTCTCATTGCTCTGCGCCGGCGTGGTCGCAACCTTTTTGGGTGGGTGTGTGGAAGCTCCTTACGTGACCACGAAAGACACTGGTTACTATTATCCGACCGGGAATCCGGTGCGTGACTACTGGGGCTACTATCAGCCCTATCCGTTCTCGGATACCCCTAACGGCCCGCGTTACCGCATAATCGACGGCATGCACGTTTACGAGCCGTACCCCTACCCGGCCACCGTCCCCGCCCTCGCCCCTGCCGGTTACTGATACTGATTTACGAAAAAAGCCGGTTAGCGCGTTCGCGCCACACACGTTGCGGCCGCTGATCACGTCTTATTCTCAGCAGAAGCACGACGTTAGATCGGCAATGATCGAGTCGCCCCAGAACACGATACGTCTTTTTTGCGAAGATCTTTAGGAAATTTCCAGTCGCCATGTGATTGCCGTCCGCATCTGGGACACCAGTGCCAATCGGGCAACCCCACGGCCGAACGAGTGCCGCGAAGCGATTCTTATTAATGAAGCCTGCTTATGGCAGCAGGAACGGTCGGATCAGCGTACCGTTTCGCTGGGGGTCGTGAAGTCGGAAACTGGGCTCGCCACTCTCGGCCGAAGATATAGCGCGGCTCCGGCAAAGAAGGGAAATTCAGATCAACTGAAAGGGGTATTATCTGATGAAAACAACAACAAAGCATCGCAAACGAGGGCTGTTGCTCTCATTGCTCTGCGCAGGCGTCGTCGCGACCTTTTTGAGCGGGTGTGCGGAAGGTCCTTACGTGACGACGTATGACACCGGTTATCCAACCGCGTATTATACGCCGTCCTATTCCGACTATTACGGGTATTACCCGTCTTCGTATTATTACGGGTACGGACCGGTCTCTCACCGGACCTACGTAGGCGTCGCCCCGGGCTATTACAGCTACTCATATTGATTTGCGAGAGGCGCTTGGCCACGCATCGGTGCGCACGATGGTGCACCGATGCGGCAAGGGCGCTTTTGTGGAATCCGCGACTTGAGATCGGCTTAGCAGTTTAGCAGCACGACTGAACCACCAAGCGGCAGCCATCACTTGCCTGGCAACTTGCGAAGCTAGACGCCGATCGCCCGCTCTGCATGTCGTTTCAGCAATATACGCGTCGCATTTTCACGCCGATCGACTGAACGCACGTGATATGTTGAGGGGGAAAAATGCGATGCGAATTTCGGATTT
>QHNV01000263.1 GCA_003218535.1 Verrucomicrobiota bacterium | reverse complement strand
GTGATTCAGGGAAAATTCGGACAGCAGGTGCGGCATCCATTCAGCGGCGTCGCGCTAGCCTACAAGCACGGTATTCCCGGCGAAGTGTTGCACATCATCGCCACGCATAGTCACGAGGGCGATAAAGTGGACCGCTCGATCGAATCTATCATTTTTCATCACGCCGACTTCGTGGATTTCGACATTGCCAAATTCCTTGGTAAACGCGCCGCCGGGAAGTGATTCTACGGCAGTTGGTGGTTGAGGGTTGATTGTTGAAAGTCTGAAGGTGCCAATCAGCAATGAACGAGATCGACATCGTGCGCGACATTTCGCACAGATTCGAGCAGGCGGGCATCCCGTATATGCTCACCGGTTCGATGGCAATGAATTATTACGCTCAACCGCGGATGACCCGGGATATTGATGTCGTGATTGCGATTGGACCGGAGGATGTCGGCCGCGTGACTGCTTTATTTCGGCCGGACTATTACGTGAGCGAGGAAAATATTCGCGAGTCACTCGCTCATGAATCGATTTTCAATCTCATTCATCATGAAAGCGTGATTAAAGTTGACTGTATTATCCGCAAAGGAACTGAATATCGGCGCGCAGAATTTGAGCGGCGCCAGAAGATCTCGATTCTCGATTTCACGACGTTCGTCGTGAGTAAAGAAGACCTAATCATCTCAAAACTCGTTTGGGCGAAGGATTCGCATTCCGAGGTCCAACTAAGCGATGTGCGGAACCTGCTCGCTACTGGATATGACGCTGCCTATCTGCAGCACTGGACGCGCGAACTGGGTCTGGATAATTTACTGCAAGGATGCCTCGAATGACTGATACGCCACCTGAAATCGATCGAATAATGCGCGACAAGATCATGGAGCGTTCTGGGGAGGAGCGTTTCATTAGGGGCGCGCAGATGTTCGATGCCGCCTGCGAAATGGCGAAAGCCTCGCTGCCACGCGGCTTATCGGAGGCGCAACGGCGACGGCAGTTGTTCAAGCGCATCTACGGAGAAGAACTTGATGTAAGATAATTGGTATCCGAAATTCAAACAGATCGGCGCGACGACCATCGCAGACCCAGCGCAACCGGTCTTCGCCATCGATCACGACATTCAAAATGTCTCGCCGAAGAATTTAGAGAAATACGCGAAGATCGAAGCGTTCGCCCAAGAACATGGCATCGACTTTTATCCTGCGGGCACCGGCATTTCGCATCAAGTGATGGTGGAGCAGGGCTATGTTGTTCCCGGCGCGATGGTGGTAGCCAGCGATTCGCACTCGAATTTGTACGGCGCCGCAGCGGCTCTGGGCACGCCGGTCGTCCGGACCGACGCCGCGTGTATTTGGGCAACGGGAGTCACGTGGTGGCAAGTCCCAAAGGTCGCCAGGGTCGTGCTTAAGGGAAAACTTTCACCCGGCGTCGTCGGTAAAGATGTCATCATCGCGTTGTGCGGTCTCTTCAACAAAGATGAAGTGCTCAATCACGCCGTTGAGTTTGTCGGCAACGGCGTGCCGAACCTGCCGATGTCGGCACGGATGACGATCGCCAACATGACTACCGAATGGGGCGCGCTCGCAGGTGTGTTTCCATTCGATGAAGTGACAGTCAACTATCTGCGTTCGCGTGTGCCCGAGTTTACCAATCCGAAGCGCCCCGGAACACGCGGTCGAAAGAGTCGCTCTGGTTACACGAACGCCGACATCGATGGGTGGTGGAAAAATCGGAACCAGTTGAACGCCGAGCCCGACGCGGAGTATGCCATCGAGCTTGAACTCGATCTGGCGACCGTGGTTCCGCATGTGTCCGGTCCTAACGAAGTTAAAACGATGGTGTCGCTGCCAGAAATGGAACGAAAGCACGTGCCTATTCAGAAAGCGTATTTGCTCTCGTGCGTGAATGCGCGCTTCGAAGATCTGCACGACGCCGCGGAAGTCGTACGCACCCGAGGCGGGCGCGTCGCCGAGGGGGTTGAATTTTATCTCGCTCCAGCGAGCGCTGAAGTGCAGGCGCGATCTGAGTCGAACGGTGATTGGCAAACGCTCTTGGGAGCGGGCGCAATTCCATTGCCACCCGGTTGCGGCGCGTGCATCGGACTCGGGCGCGGTCTGGTGCAAAAAGGCGAAACCGCGATCAGCGCTACGAATCGTAATTTCAAAGGTCGCATGGGCGATCGCGATGCATTTGTCTACCTCGCTTCGCCCGCTGTCGTAGCCGCCAGTGCGTTAGCCGGATTCATCCGCGCGCCAAAAACTTTCGCCGAGAAACCCGCAGGCACTGCCACTCGTCGGCCTCAAAAAAAACCGAGGCGCGCAGAATCGGTGCAGATTATGGAAGGTTTTCCGTCAAGCGTGCGCGGTCGGATTCTCTTTATCGATAAAGATAACTTGAATACCGACGGGATTTACGCCGGCAAGCACACCTATCGCGACGACATGACGCCCGAGCAGATGGCTGCGGTCACTTTTGAAAATTACGATCCGAACTTCAACAGCCTGTATCAGCGGGGCGATGTCGTGGTTGCCGGATTCAATTTTGGGACTGGCTCCAGCCGTGAACAAGCCGCGACGTCGCTGAAATTCAAAGGCATTCCGTGCGTGATAGCCGGCAGTTTTTCGGAGACGTACAAGCGCAACGCGTTCAACAACGGTTTCGTGGTGTTCGAGTGCCCCGAACTGGTGACGCATCTGCGCGAGACGCTGAATAATCGAGCACCAACGACAGTCGGCCCCGAAATAACAATCGATTATGCTAAGTCGATTCTCACACTGGATGGAAAATCATTCTCTTTCCCGCCACTGAGCCCCGCCGCGCAAGAACTGATCGTCGCCGGCGGCGCAGAAAATCTCGTAGCCAGTCGGCTGCGCGCGAAGACGTAATTTTTACCACAGAGAACAGAGGACATAGAGCAAACGCCAAAACTCTTTTCAAGCTC
>QHNV01000262.1 GCA_003218535.1 Verrucomicrobiota bacterium | reverse complement strand
CTGTTCGACTACCATCGAGACAAGAAAGCTCGTCTTATCGGCGATTTGACCCAGCCAATTGCAACTTCTGAATCGCATTGACCGTGTTTCAATCATCTCGTTTAGCCGACTATTATCTTCTCCATATTTCGAGAATGACTGACCCAATCGTAATCGTGGCTTCGTCTCCAGATTCTGTGACCCATCTCTCTTGAGGTGTCGGGGTCATCAAATCGTTCGACAGCCTCAACATAGCTAACGAGATCTCCCTCAATCACTTCGTATCCTTCGTGCCCTGAAGAGAACATCTCCCATAGCCCCGATCCGCGCGGCGCGACTAGAGGAGCGCCCTGTGAGGCGGCCTCCAGCCCGGCATATCCAAATTGATTCACCGCGGGATACAGCAAACAACTCGCAGTTCGATAGAGTTCAACTAGTCTCGTCAATGGAATGTTGCTGAGAACAGAAATCCTATCCGAAAGACCCTCACTTGCAACCTCTGTTTCGAATTGTAGCCGAAACGCATTATCCTTCCAGCTACCCACCACGATGAGCCCAAGTGAGGTGTTCTTCAACCGCTTCATTAGAGGAATGAGGAAAAATGGCCTAGTATCCTCTTGCCATCTCCATACGCAGAGTATGAAGTTCTTTCTCTGGCTGGGGAATTCAGGTGAGGGATAACAGCCTGGGTATACTGTGCTCGATTCAACATTGAACATCTCCTTCCATACCTTCGATACTCCTCCCGTTAGACAGACAATTTCATCCGACTTCGCCAATACCATGGACTCGTAAATCTTCGCCAATGCGGCGACCTTCGACCGGATTAGTCCATTTCCCTTTGTGAAGTAGTAAAAGGGCCAGTCGTGAAGGTAGAGGACTCGTCTTGTTCGTCCGGTTTCATACCAAGAAAGAACGGAGAGAGGAGCATAGGTTGTGTGACATATCATGGCGTCCAATCTTAACGAGGGAACCCAAAGATTCGATGTTGCACCATGGGACAGGATTGATGCGATATCTATTGCTTTTATCCAATCGTATGTCGACCCGATCTGCCCAACGTAGTTCGACCAAGGCCTCGCAGCGAGTCTTGACAGAAGAGGCACCGAGCCCAGTAACCGGACATTCACTCTTGTGAGCTCCTTGTAGAATGGTCTGATTCGGTTCGCGTTCCGTTCTTGCATTATTACCGAAACGTCGTGTCCGATGTCCTTCAGACCTGAAGCCTGCGACAGGATCAAAGACAAACAGCTTGATACCCGTGGCGGTTCAGATACGACAGCTAATCTCACGGGTGCGATCAATAAGAACCGTTCTGAGATACCCCTAAAAATCTACTGAATCATTCCCGCATAATCTCAAGGGTTGTGGGGTTAAACGCGCTTTTTCAGATATTCTCTCAAGTTAGCCCTTGCGCTAGTCATTAGCAGCTGCACGACGCGCGATGAATTGGAAAGGAAGCGTGCCCCTCTGGGCATTTTTGATGGGAATTCTCGCAACCGCCTCCGTAACGGCAGGACTCTGATCGTGCCAACACTTCTAAGCGCTAAACCCGATTTCAGCATATCCCTGGATACAACTTCGATGAACTTAATCCCATCCGGCAACGGCAATTTGACTTTAGTCACAATTCAGCCGATTCGAAACTTCACAGGTATAGTCTCCTTCGAGGCGACCACATCTGCTACAGGAATATCTGCGAACCTTAACAATGTCTTGACCAACGGAATCAAGGATACAGTCCTGCTAGGAAAGGCAGCAACCCTACAA
>QHNV01000261.1 GCA_003218535.1 Verrucomicrobiota bacterium | reverse complement strand
CATTTACGTTCAACATTGTTTGAGCTTCTGTCCGATTCTCCGAGTCCAAGCCGATTAGCTAATGGTAAGCTTCTTCACAAGCAGGCCGCATTCGCCTGACGGGCCTGTTGCAGGGCATGGTCCAACTTTCGAGAGGACAAGACTCACTAGGTTGAGTCCCGAGTTAATCACACCGGACGGGAGTGTGATATTGATGTCGAGCCAATTTCCCGGGTTTGGAATTGTGTAATTTCCTAAGAAAACGCCTGGCTGTCCAAAGTATTCGAGGTTTGAGTTTAGGACAACGCTGACTTTCTGATCTGCGACTGGGCTGAGTACTCGAAGTTGCAAGGAGTGGATATTACTGCTGTTAGAAAGAAAAGTCATTTCAGCATCTGGGTAACCTGCTGAATGTGTCTGACCTGATGATTCGAAGGTCAAATTGGGCACACACCGTCCTGATACAAGCTCAAAACCTACCCGACAGGATAAGGTCCCAAACCGAGGGTCCTCGTAGAGTGGTAGCGCTCCGGGCCGGTAGGCCCAAACTGCAGAGGTTCCATTGTAACTAGTAATCTGCGACCATCCCCATACGAGGTGACTTGAATCAGAGACATTGCCCGAGTCAATAGTCCTGGTGTTTAGAAAGAGACTGAGATCAATCGAATTGTTCCTGAGCAGCAGGAGCGACGGTTCGCCGTCTGAGAGTCCTTGTTTGACAACATCAAACCCTCCAATGCTGTAGTTGTAGAATGCGATTCTTCTGTACCCTTCATACGTGTAAGGGGCGCTGATGTCGCGAAAGAATACGCTGTTCAGGTCTGCTATGTACACCGCATGGATATTCGTCCCGTAAGATGCCATCATGAGGTAGATTTCATCAGGAAATTCGGAGAATGCGACGGAGGGTCTGTTTGACCACCAGGCAACGTTCCAGGGTTCGGCTGACAGAACTATTCCGTTCGGGGTGGTCAGGGATGATATCATTTGGAGCATAGCCGGGTCCTGGTCGGTTATCCAGCTGGGAACGATCTCTGGGGTGCCGTTACTACCAATTATGCCGTAGCGGACTAGGGGAACGGCAAGCACTAGGAGGATCAGACTGACTGGGAGGATTGCACGATGGTATTTGAAGAGCCACATTGTGGTGACTGTTGCGATTGCTAGTGCTGCAAGTTGGAGTTCTGGCCGGCTCAGTGTGGGAGTGGTAGGTAGTTGGCCAAGGCTGGATATGGCTTCTAATGTGATTGCGATGAATATTGCAAGCCCGATTCTCTGGTTGGTGATCCCTTTTGATAATCTGTCCCATTTTTCTCCAAGGTTCAATTGCCCTGCGATGTTAGGGGTTTGCAGCTGGATGAGTCGAATGATGCGGGTGAATCCGAATCCCGCCAGTATCGCCAGGGTCGAATATAGGTACCAAATGTATTCGACTCCTGCTGAGAAGATGCCCAAGATAGGCAAGTCTACTATGAGGTTGAAGAGTACGAAATACCAGATCAGACTCTGAGCCTTCAACTGGTCAGTAGTGATAGCAAGGAAACGCGCCCCCTTTGACAATCTCGGCCAGATTCCCGCGACTGCTGAGACACCTATAGGAATCCACCAGAACCAAGTATACCCGGTTCCGGCCCATCCCATTGCGAGGAAGTCGTTGAAAGTGCCAATCATTGTGGATTGGGTGCGCGAGATGATGTCTCCTGAGAACATGTTCAGGGCTGAGAGCGGATTTGCAGTATCGAAGGGGTAGCTGAGTTTCCACCATGGATTCATGAATTTGACAGGTCGGGTAAATTGGACGAACTGGATTCATGAATTTGACAGGTCGGGTAAATTGGACGAACTG
>QHNV01000150.1 GCA_003218535.1 Verrucomicrobiota bacterium | reverse complement strand
TGACTCAGAACAAGCTGACCCTCGGCGAAGCAGAACCCTGGGCCGGAACCGACATAGCAACATTGATTCTGATGGCGTCCTTAGCCTCGCGCGCAGCTGATAACGACCCGATTGACCTCGCAGTAATGGATGGTCTGAAAGACCCCTCCATACTTAAGAGCTATCAACAGGAAAATTACGTCCCGTTCGATCCGGTCAACAAACGGACCGAGGCAACGATCAAGGATGCCTCTGGTAAAATTTTCAGAGTTACTAAAGGCGCGCCGCAGGTGATTCTCGGGCTGGCGAAGCTTTCTGGCTCGGACTTTGAGAAAGCTAACCAGACAGTGAACAGTTTGGCCGGTCGTGGCTATCGCACCATAGGTGTTGCTGTCGCCCAAGGCGATGGCCCGTGGATATTCCAGGGAATTCTCCCGCTGCTTGACCCGCCCCGACCGGATTCTAAGAGCACCATAGCACAGGCTGGTGCGTACGGTGTAAAGGTGAAGATGGTTACCGGCGATAACGTCGCCATTGCCCGGCAGATCGCATTACAGCTAGGCATGGGCGCAAATATTCAGCCGGCGAGCGAACTTTTTTCTGGCGACGTTACAAAAGGCCAGATTCCGCTCGATGCGGTCGAGAAAATCGACGAGGCAGATGGTTTCGCGGAGGTTTTCCCGGAACACAAATACGCGATCGTAAAAATACTGCAGCAGAACGGCCACATAGTCGGAATGACCGGCGACGGAGTCAATGATGCTCCTGCGCTAAAGCAAGCGGACGTCGGCATCGCCGTCTCCGGAGCAACAGAAGCAGCGCGGGCGGCCGCGGCTTTAATTCTGACTGCACCTGGTCTGTCGGTCATTATCGAAGGGATTGCGGAAGCCAGGCGCATCTTCGAGCGGATGATGAGCTACGTTTTGTATCGAATCGCCATGACTATCGCGATCATGGTATTCGTCGTATTGGCATCGATCTATTACCACTTCTTTCCTCTAACTGCGATCATGCTTATCGCGCTCGCTCTCCTGGATGATGTTCCCATAATGACCATCGCGTTTGATAATGCGAGCGTGCCGCCTCAGCCCGTGAAATGGGAGTTGGATCGTGTGTTAGTGATTTCGTCAGTCCTGGGACTGCTCGGAGTTATTCAAAGCTTTGGATTGCTGTACTTAGGCGACACGCTTCACCACTTGGACCGACCACAGCTGCAGACGATGATGTTTTTGCAACTCGTTGCCGGTGGGCACCTGATGTTATTCGTAACTCGCACCCGGGGGGCTTTTTGGAAGCCACCGTATCCAAACTCCAAGCTTTTCTTTGCCATTGTCGCAACCCAAATCGCCGCCGTGTTGATGTGTAGCCAGGGCTGGCTTGTGCTGTCACTTCCCTGGAAAATCATCGGTTTTGTTTGGGCCTACAATCTGGTCTGGATGACAGTACAGGACATCGTGAAGCTTGGACTTTATCGCGTCCTGGATCCCGTTCACTCGTGGAAGAGGTGGCTTTTCGAACCTCTGAGAGTTTCGATGACAGGTTCGCAAAAAGCTGTGCGGTAAATTAAGAAGAGAAACACAAGTCATGCCCAACTATCAGAAAAAGCTTGCCGTGAAACCGGGATCCAAGATCCGGCTAAAACATTTCGACCCCAGCTATCACGGAAAGCATGAGTCACACAAAGCAGCTTTGCCCGAAATTGAGGAGAACCGGCAGAAAATGGACGAACTGCAATATCTCATGTATGCGGAGGACAAGCATTCGCTTCTCATTGTATTGCAGGGCCTCGACGCGGGCGGCAAAGACGGCGTAGTCCGCCACGTTTTCACTGGCATGAATCCAGAAGGTTGTATGGCAGTTAACTTCAAGGAACCGACCCCAAAGGAGCTGGCGCACGATTTTCTTTGGCGCGTGCATCCGCATGTCCCCTCCAAAGGCTCAGTTGTGATTTTCAATCGCTCCCACTACGAAGATGTGCTGGTGGCAAGAGTTCATGGCTTGGTCCCCGAAAAGATCTGGTCGAAGCGCTACAATGAAATAAATGATTTTGAACGGCTAATCACTACCGAGAATAGCACAACGATTCTCAAATTTTTCCTGCACATCTCGAAAGAGGAACAGATTGCCCGGTTTAAAAAGCGACTGGATGACTCCGCTCGTCAGTGGAAGATCAGTGAATCGGATTACAAGGAGCGAGAGTATTGGGATGAGTACACGAAGGCATTCGAGGATGTGCTTACCAAAACCAGCACGGATCATGCCCTTTGGTTTATTATTCCTTCAAATCGTAAGTGGTTTCGCGATCTGGCTATTTCGCAGATCATTGTTCAGGAGATGGAAGCGATGGAAATGCAGTTTCCGAAACCAACCGTGAACTTGGCCGAAATTCGCCGCAAGTACCATGAGGCGGCCAGCCCTGGGAAAGCAAACCGGCACAAGAAGCGGTAACATTGGGCGAAATCACGCTTTCGCAACGCCTGACGCTGTTATTAGACGCGTCGCCACTGAACGGGATTCAGCGATGGCTTTGGGTGCTATCTACCGGCGGGACGCTGCTTGATGGCTTTGCTATTTTCGTCCTTGGCGTGGCGATGCCTCTTATTATTGCTGTGTTTCATCTCACGCCCGATGTTGTAGGTCTCATCGGCGCAAGTCTGGTGCTTGGTGCCGTGTTTGGGGCCGGACTCGGCGGATTGATGGCTGACCACTTTGGTCGAAAGCCGTTGATGCTCGCCGACATGATAATTATTTGCGCAGGCGCGGCGGTTAGCGCCTTAGCCAAGGGACCAGCGATGTTGTTTATCGGGCAGCTCCTCGTCGGGGTGGGAATTGGCATCGATTTCCCCGTCAGTAGCAGTTACGTTTCGGAAGTCTTGCCCAAACGCAATCGCGCGCGATTGATGGTCGCCACGATTGCCTGCCAAGCACTTGGTATGTTGGTCGCGGCTGCGATTACGCTCGTGCTGCTGAAAACCGTCGAGAGCCTGCAGAACTGGCGACTTTTCCTGGCGAGCGAAGGCGTCATCGCCTTTCTGTTTTTCCTGCTACGTCTTTCAGCGCCAGATAGTCCGAATTGGTTGATGGCTCGGGGTAGATTTGCCGAGGCGGCGCGAGCGTTCATCCGGATCATGCCTGAGCAACGCGAGGCAGTGTTGCAACTTACCAGCAATGTTGGAAACCAGAGCCTCGCAAGCTCGATCGCGCGCGCAAGAACGTCAGGGATTTCGATTCTTTTCTCACGCGCCTACCGAGCTCGTACGGTGCTTGTCGCAATCCCGTGGTTCTTGATGGATATCGCCACTTACGGCGTGGGTCTCTTCACTCCGATTATCTTGGGTGCGATTGATGTTTCCGGTAAGACAGGTGGCGTCATTGCTGATGACTTTGCCGACGCGAGGGGAAGCAGTGCAATCGATCTGTTCCTGCTCTTGGGCTTCCTTCTTGGAATCTGGGCGGTTCAACGGTTCGGACGTATCCGCATGCAGGTCATCGGTTTCGCGGGCATGACTTGCGGCATGATCCTACTCATGATTGCTGTTCATCTATCGAATTCGAGCTTGCACATTCCGCTAGTGTTCACGGGATTTATTATGTTCAACCTGTTAATGAACGCAGGACCTAATTCGACCACGTTTACCCTGGCTCCTATCCTCTTTCCGACTCAATTGCGGGCGACTGCTAGCGGCTTCGCCGCTGGTATTGCTAAAATCGGAGCGACTTTCGGCGTCTTTGTTCTGCCAATCGTAAAAAGTACGTTCGGGGTTCCAGCAGTCCTCGGAATGATGGCGGCCGTCAGTCTTCTAGGTCTGATTGTGACGTTGGTCTTTGGACGTGAAGACACGGGATAGTACCTAGCCATGTGTTGAACTGGACCCGCTGGTTTTCCAATGGAGACGCAAATTGTGCTTTTTCTTGTCGCCATCGTGGCTACGGCGATTAATTCGATAGCCGGCGGCGGCGGGCTGTTAACGTTTCCCGTACTAATGACGGTGTTACCGCCAGTAATAGCCGATGCAACCAGCGCGGTCGCTCTTCTACCGGCTTACATGACAAGCACTTGGGCGGGCCGCAAGCATCTGCCTCCCGTGCGCCATTGGTTCTGGCTGCTTCTCGGGCCAAGCTTGCTAGGTAGCCTTATTGGAGCTTTGCTCCTCAACTGCTCAGGTAACCGTTCCTTCACGGCCTTGATACCCTGGCTTATCCTAGCAGCTACACTGCTCACATTGCGTCCGTTGCTAACTCGCACCGCTCATTCCGCGCATTCACGCGGCCCGGTCGCTCCGGGAGAAATAACCGCGGCCCGGTCCGTTTCGCTTCAGATTGGTGCGGGCGTCCTGCTTTTTTTTGTCGCAATCTATGGCGGATATTTTGGGGCCGGCATTGGCATCCTTGTAATTGCCGCCTTCGACCTGATTGGCCTGACTGACATCCATTCCATCCTTCCGCTGAAGAACGCCTTGTGTGGCAGCCTCCGGGCCGTTGCAGTGATAGTGTTCCTTATCGAAGGAAAGGTGAATTGGAAGTACGGCTTGGTGATGGCAGGAGGCGCGTTGCTTGGCGGTTACCTGGGCGGAAGTGTGGTGCGCTGGATGAATCCGACGCTGGTTCGCATAGGTATCGTCACTCTTGGCTTTGGCATAGCGGCATACTACTTCTTAAAAATATACGGCGCTGGGATTCATCTAGTTGGGAGCGATTGAATTAACTCGCAACCGCACCTTACCCGGGTGCGTTTAGTCCTTCGTACGTCTCTCCGACTATGCGATCGACCACCACTTTCATATCGTGCGTACGTTCGTACGCCGCGAGCTGTCGATCTGCGCCGGTGCCCTCGCGCATGATCCGTTCGATGTGCGTCATCTCGCGTTGCGTTCCAAACTCGTTCACCTCACTGGCCACATACTCGAGCAATTCGTTCAGTAAACTTCGTTCTTCCACTTCAGTCTCCTTCCCGAAGTCGATCAGTTTTCCATCGATGCCGTAGCGCGCAGCGCGCCAGCGGTTCTCATCCAGAAGACGGCGCCGATAAATCCGGAAAGTGATATTTTGGCGGAGCAGCTTATGCAATTTCGCGATCACGGCCTGAATCAGTGCGGCGATCGCGAGGGTATCGTCCACGCGTGACTGCGCGTCGCACACGCGCACCTCGAGCGTGTCGAAAAACGGGTGCAGCCGGATGTCCCACCAGATTTTTTTAGCGTTATCGATGCAACCCGTTTTTACGAGAAGCTTGCAGTAATCTTCGTACTCGGAGAGCGACTCGAAGGAATCCGGAATGCCAGTCCGAGGAAAGCGCTCGAATACTTTCAGCCGATAACCTTTTAGTCCGGTATTCTGTCCCACCCAAAAAGGCGAGTTAACCGAGAGCGCATAAATGTGCGGCAGGAAATAGCGCGCCTGATTCATAACATGGATGGCCATGTCCCGATTTGGGATGCCGACGTGGACATGCAATCCAAAAATTAAATTCGCACGCGCGAGCGATTGCATGTCCTTCACGATTTCCTGGTACCGCTCACCTTCAGTGATAAGTTGATCGCGCCAATGCGAAAAGGGATGCGTGCCAACGGACGCGATCTTTAGTCCGCTGCGGGCGGCGAGTTCGGCCAGTCTGCTGCGCAGGTCGATCACGTGGGCACGGGCATCGACAATCGACCGGCAAATTTCCGTGCCCAGCTCGACCACTGATTGGTGCATTTCCGGTTTGATCTGCTCTTTGAGCGTGATTTTTCCCCCTTCGAGAATCTCTTGGATGTGCGACCGCAGTTCGCGCGTCACCGGATCGATGATTGCGAATTCCTCTTCGATACCGAGAGTGAAAACGTGCTCTTTCATCGGCCCAAGTTGCAAAGAAATAATCCGCAGATTTCGCAGATTTACACAGATTATTTCTAAAGGACGAAATCTGTGGCCCTTCGATCTGCGAAAATCTCTGTAATCTGTGGATATATAGATTCTTACGCCAGTTCGCTGAGCGCGCGGTTCATCGCGGCAGCTTTGAGAAACTTGCCCCAGCTCAAGTTGTCGCGCCCAGGTTGGTGCACCCGCGCTTTGCGGATGGCCATTTCCGAAACGGCTTCGACTACCCATTCGAAATTTGCCTGGCCGATCCACGCCGCTTCGCAATCGGGCGCGGGATTGCAAAAATCGATCGCCACCGGCACCCCGTCGCGCACCGCGAACTCGACGGTATTCAGATCGTAACCAAGGTATTGATTCAGCCGCAGCACGCCTTCTTCGACTTTTTGCAAAATCTCCTTCGGCGCGTGCCACTCCGTTTGATAACGCAGATGAAACGGATGCCGAGGCTCATAGGGCATGATCCGGACGTGGCGCTGATCAATCGAATAGCAGCGGAAGTACATGTCGAACTTTACTTCCTCCTGCAACATCATTACCAACTGGCCGGTATCGTTGTAGGCGCGAAAAAATTCCTCACGGTTGTGCAGGTGATAGACGTTCTTCCAGCCGCCGCCCGCGAACGGCTTGAAGAATGCAGGCCAGCCGACGTAGCTGAAAATGGCTTCCCAATCGAGCGGGTAACCGAGGTTGCGAAAGGATTTTTCGTTCGTGTCCGGCGGCGGCTGATTCGACGGAAGCAATACGGTGCGCGGAACAGCCACTCCGATTTTCGTCGCCAGTGCGTTATTGAAAAACTTGTCGTCCGCGCTCCACCAAAAAGGATTGTTCACCACGGCGGTGCCAGTGAGCGCCGCGTTCTTAAGCCAGGCGCGATAGAACGGCACGTCCTGCGAGATACGATCGATCACCACATCGTATCCACACGGTTCACCTTGGAGCACCTTGTCAATTTTGACAAACTCCGCCACGATGTTTTTACCGCCGGTTTTCTGATTCACCCGCTCAACGAACGCCGGCGGAAAACTGTGTTCCTGGCCAAAAAGAATTCCGATTTTTTTCATAAACAAACGAACCACGGATTACGCGGATTCAACGGATGAGGTCCGTTTCAGACGCTCGTGTGGAGCGGAAATAAGTCGTTTTTGACGGCTTTGTCCAGAAGGGGATTCTGATCCTGCAAGAAGCGGCTGTTGTTTTCTCCTTTCGCATTTGTGCTTTTGCATTTTCTTTGACCTGTGATCACGGGGACTGACATCACCGTTTGGGTGATATCGGCGCTGCTTGCGGTCGGCATCGGCTGGAGCCGTTACGCGAAATGGAAAACACGCGACAAACTCGTTCGGGAAATGGCGGCGATGGACCCGGAGCGTCGCGAGAAAGTGCTCAGCCGACTCGATCCCAAGACGGCAATGGAAATTCGCCAGGAGCTAATGAAGCGCTTTTGGATAAGATGAGCCTGATCCCAGCTCGGGAAGTTGACGGTTCAGAAACATTTAGCCATTGGGGTATGCGCTGCCTGCACTCCTCAATGGCGAATCGATGAGATCAGACGGCGTAAGAAAAGAGAGCGAGAAAGTGACAACTAGTTCCGGCCAGCACGAAGAGATGCCACACGAAGTGGTTGTAGCTTCGGCGTTCGTTCACAAAAAATAACACACCCACCGTGTAGGCGATCCCACCGGTCACGAGCCAAACCAGGGTGTGCATCGGAATTGCCAAGGCCAGGGGCCGAATCACGATCACCCCAAGCCAGCCCGTTCCAAGATAAAGAGACATAGCCAGTTTTCGATGACGCGAAGTTCCGTGCGTCACCTTTAAGATCACGCCAAAAATTGCCAACGCCCATATACCTGCAAAATGGATTTTCCCCCATGATGTGGCCACGCGTGGTACAGTGTCGATCCGAGATACAACATCGACATTGTCATTGTAAAAACGATTGTGCCGATAAAGAATCCAGTGCCACGATGCATTGCTGCCGAAAGCAAAATTGGCGTGCCGATTAGCGCGGCGCACAATCCGATTCCATGGCTGATGCTGTTCGCTAGTTCTTCGCCGGTGGATTGCGTCCATCTGAGTGAAACGCGCGGCTCGTGGTCAATGTTCATATTCGGCGCGCATCATCCGAAACCGGCGAGCCAATTTGCAACGCAAAAATGAATGCAGCACCAGGCCAGCGCTTTCCGAAAAGAATCGCATTTCGAATTTAGCCCGGTTCCCATTCAACTTTGCTTCATCAACCTTTAAACTCTCATTGCGCGGGCTCGTCAGCAAACCGCGGGTCACTGCGCCGGCGAGGAAAGTTGCAATCAGCGCCAAAACAATTTCCATCGAGATAACGCGTTCATGATGACAAAAAACAAAGAGAAAGCACTGAAGGCTATCTTTTTCGATGCCGTTGGCACGCTCTTTTATTTAACAAAGACAGTCGGCGATCATTACGCGCTGGTCGCCGAAGAGATCGGATTAAAACTAAACGCGCAACAGCTCGATCGCGCGTTTAACGCGGCGTGGAAACAAATGCCCCAGCGGCCGGCGATCGAGGGGCCGCGCGATAACGATGACAAAGGCTGGTGGCGTCAGCTGGTTGATCTTGTGCTTGATCAGGTTGCACCTTCATTGAGCGATTTCGATCGCGACAATTTCTTCGAAATTGCCTACGAACACTTCGCCGAAACAGGCGTTTGGGAGTTGTATCCGGAGGTTCTTGAAGTACTGGAAAAATTACGGCCGCGTTTTCAACTCGCAGTAATTTCAAATTTCGACGGACGCTTGCGGTTAGTCCTCGGGCACCTTGGCATCTCGAAATTTTTCAGCCACGTTTTCATTTCCAGCGAGATCGGTGCTGACAAACCCGACCCGGAAATTTTCCGTCGTGCGCTCAAGTTTATCCGTTTAAGCGCAAATCAAGTCATTCACGTCGGAGACGATTCGGCGCGCGATTGGAAGGCAGCGACTGATGCCGGCTTGTCAGTCTTTCAGTTGGATCGGCAAAAGAATTCGCTCCGCGATTTGCTCAAGATTTTAATCACGGAGAGACACGAATGAACACGGCTCAATTTCGGCTGTGCTGCGGCCCTACGGGGCACGAACGCGTCTCATAGAGATGCGGCTCAGTCTTGCGACGGCGAGCGATCTGGATTAAAACGTTTCTCCCGGCGGGTCGGTAGCTCAATCGGTAGAGCAGCGCCCTTTTAAGGCGTTGGTTCCGGGTTCGAGTCCCGGCCGACCCAATTTTTGCCTGGCTTTTCGATTCAACTAGCGTTCGCTTCGACGTGGGGCAATTGGCTGCGTCTCCGTGAGAGTAAATCGCGAGCCTGATCAAATTGCGCACGTGTGTTTTGGCATCGCGCCAGATCCAATTTCAGTGTTTCATGACGGCATGAAACGTCTCTTGCTGTTGTCTGCGGTGGGCACGTTAATTTCTGGGATGGCGCAGGGCACAACAAACTTCGACTTGGCAGCGACCGCGACCAATCAGCTCGCTGTCGATCTTCACCGTCAGCTTGCCAAAGGTGATGAGAACGTTTGCGTCTCGCCCTATTCGATCGAAAGCGCGCTGGCGATGACGTTCGCCGGCGCGGACGGCGAAACGCGTACGGAGATGGCGCGTGTTTTGCATTTCCCCACCGATGATAACGTGCCTGCCTCATTCTCAACACTTCAACGTTCGCTCGAGGATATGAGGGTGAAGACTGCCGAGCTCGCGAAAGAATCTAAAAGATTTGGCGGCCCGGGCGAACCTATTACGCTGAACATTGCCAATCGGCTTTTTGCACAAAAGGGATACGACTTTCGCCAGGCTTTTCTGTCATTGGTGAGGCAAAATTACGGCGCGGTATTTGAAGCTCTCGATTTTGTTGCGAACGCAGCCGCTGCTACGCAGCACATCAACAAATGGGTTGCCGACCAGACGCATGGTCGGATTCGCGATCTTATTCCCGCCGGGGCACTGAATAAAATGACACGCCTCGTCCTGGCGAACGCACTTTATCTGAAGGCGCCCTGGGCAGATCCATTTTCTGAAAAATCAACGCAGCGGGAACCATTCCACGTCCGCGGCGGCGCGCCGGTTGATGTTCCAATGATGCGGAAAACCGCGGAATTTGGTTACGTCAAGCGTGAAGGATTCACAGCCGTGAGCCTTCCCTATGTTGGCGACGATTTGCAATTTCTCATTCTTCTTCCCGACGACGTAAACGGCTTGCATGCGCTTGAATCGAAGCTCACCGCAAACGTTTTGTCAGAGTGCGCAAAGCTCGAGGCGCACGATGTCGATCTTCATTTGCCAAAGTTTAAGCTCGAGCTGCCAACAATGGCGCTCGCGGAAAGTTTCCAGTCGCTTGGGATGAAGAGCGCGTTCGATGTTCCACGAGGCAGTGCAAACTTCGATAAGATCGCGCCGCGCAAGCCAAACGATTATCTGTACATCTCACAAATCTTTCATAAGACCTTCATCGCCGTGGACGAAAAAGGAACTGAAGCCGCCGCGGCCACTGCGGTGGTGATGATGAAGGCAACGGCGATGGCTGGGCCAAAACCGGAACCGATCGAAGTGAAAGTGGATCGCCCATTCATCTATGCCATTCAGCATGTGCCGAGCGGCGCGTGTTTGTTTCTGGGGCACGTGACCGATCCGCGCTGAATATGGATATCAGCACGCTCGCAAATTGGGTCAATGCCATCGCAGTCACGGCAGGTGTAATTTTTGCTGCGGCTCAGATCAGTTACTATCGCCGCCGCCGACGGCGCGACGCGATGCTCGAGCTCGTCCGTTCATTCCAGAATCCAACGTTTTCAAAAGCACTCCGCCACGTTGTGGAGTTGCCGGATAACGCAAGCGCTGAGGAAATTCGGAAAATCCTTGGACTGGAAGGTGAAGATTTGCTTGTTCATCTCACTGCCACATGGGAGACGATTGGCGTCTTACTTTTTCACGGAGAATTCACTATCGACGTGGTTGATGATTTCTTCAGCGGCCCAATCCTGATTTCGTGGCGAAAGCTGCTGCCCTACACGACCGATCTGCGGCAACGTTATCGGCGCGACACGTGGTCGGAATGGTTCCAATGGCTGGCAGAACGCATGATGGAACGCGAATCGAAGGCTCCGGCTGTTCCCGCGCATATCGCACATCGCGATTGGAAAGAACGATAGCGGCGTTATGTGAGCTTCTAAACGGACAGCGCGCTTTGCGTCCCCGCGAATCGAAACTCGGTAGTCAGAGACAGTCGTTACAGAAGGGAATCCGATTCATAGCTCAACCTGCCGTTTACAATCTGCGCCGCTGAGGTGAATGGATGCGGCTCGGTCTTTCCCGAATCAATAATATGCGTCACTTCCATTCCCCGCGCTTTCAGATAATCCGAAATTAGTGAACGGTGGCAACGCCACCAAACTACTTCGGCGCACATGATTGCGGTGGACCCAGCTTCGCGAGCAAGATCGAGTAGGCGCTCGACGCCTTTGTGGAATTTCTGCGTCTCCATGTAATCTGCGTAACCGCGGAACGACGCGTTGCGCCAAGCTGTGTTACGGGAATCCTTTTTCGGTTTCCGTCGTCCGCCAAGCTCGGGAAAATGTTCGTAACGAATCGCGTGTTCGCGGAGTGATTTGCCGAGCACCTCTTTGTTGAACTGGGGATAACGCTTCGACCCGGGCCAGGATCGCACATCGGCCAACAACTTGATTCTGTTCTCATCCAACAGCGAAATGAAGACGTTGATCCTGCGGGTCGAATGCCCGATCGTCCAGATTCGCGAGATCATCTTCACTTTGATTGCCGTCCGATCACTGATACGTTCGGCCAAAGATTTCACAGACGAAATGAACAAAATACTCTTATCAGCGATTGTCGGGTTAATTACATTGTCTTTCATGCAAGGAGCGGAGACGCAGAATCAACCGGAGGCGGGAAGACCGGCGCCGGATTTTAGTCTTACCACGAGCGATGGCTCGCAGGTGAGCTTGAAAGACTATCGCGGCAAATGGGTGGTGCTTTATTTCTATCCGAAGGATTTCACCAGCGGTTGCACGATGGAAGCACGCAATTTCCAGCGCGACCTCGCGAAATATCAGGATGCCGATGCGGTAATTCTCGGCGTGAGCGTCGATACGGCGCAATCACACAAGGATTTTTGTGCCAAGGAAGGGCTCAATTTCAAATTGCTGGCCGATCCGGACGCGAAAGTCTCGACCGAGTATGGCTCGGTGATGGATTACAAGGGCGCGAAACTCGCCTCGCGCAATACTTTCATCATTAATCCGCAAGGTGAGATTGCGAAGGTTTACACGGGCGTCAAACCGGCCGACCACAGCGAGCAGGTCTTGAAGGATTTAGGCGAACTAAAGAAAGGTTAAGACCGCATTACGGCCTGGGCATGCGGTCATTGAAACTTCGTTACCGAAACCTGATCGGGGAAACTCCCCTAGTCGAACGCACCGCCCGATTAGTTTGTGCCCACGAATAACAAACTGTGCCGTGCGGCCACCAGTTGCATCGCCTTCGAGACGAAAAGGTTAGCTCTCGGCCTCGTTGCTCAAAGCTGTAACTGAGGTGGGAACGCGATGTCACCGAGGAATCAGAACGTCCGAATGTAAGCTTTTGCGCGCAAGCCGGCCAACCAGCGTTCCTGTATATCGTGAGCTTGTTCCTGGATGAGCTTCTTCTCGATGTCAGGCCGAGCTTCCGCCAGCGAACGAGTAACGCCGCCCTCCCTTGCCTCAACCTTGAGGATGTAATAATTGCCGCCGTATTCGATGATGTTGCTAATTCTGCCCACTGGCATGTTGAAGGCGATTTTTTCCAGCGGCGCGGCGAGCGTCTTGCGCTCGATCCAGCCCCAGTCGCCGCCGAGGTCTCGGCTGCTGTCGGCGGAATAAGTCTGCGCCACTTGCGCGAAGTCCGCGCCGCCCGCCAGTTGGCCAAGAACTTCTTCGGCCAGCGCTCTCTGCGCCGCAGCATTGGCGGTATCCGCGCGGCTCGGAACCATGATCAGGCGCAGCTTGATCCTTTCCTTGGAAGTAAATTCATTGCGATGTTGCTTGTAGTACTCTTCGATTTTCGGCGGCGGAACAACCATGTTTTCTTTCTTGACGTTCTTGCCACGCATCGCCTGCACGATGATGCTTTCCATCTCCTTTTGTTTGAACTCGCCCAGCGTGTATTCCTGCGCCTCGAGTGTCTTGATAAACGTGTTGCGGTCGCCCCCAAAGTTCTCCCGGATAATTTCGTGCATCCGCTCTTCTACGAAATGATCGGGAATTTCGTATTTCTCTTTTTTGAATGCCTGAATGACGAGGCGTCGATCGATCAGGTCTTTTAGCGCCAATTCGCGCGTTGCTTTCAATTGCTTTTCCAATTCGGCGCCGGTGTATTGCGAACGCAGCACCTTTTCTCGTGGCGCGGACAATTCGCGAACCTGCGAGAGAGTAATGATATCCCCGTTCACCACGGCAGCGATGCCATCAACGATTTGAGGCGTTGCCTGAGGCTCTGCCGCGAATGCCGCGCAACAAAGCGGCGACAGCGCAAGTCCGTAGACTGCCAGCAAGGCGATGCAACTAAACGGGGGAATTTGCCCGCGACAAGTATAAAATCGCCACGGCGCGTCAACATCAATTTGCGCTCGCGCACTTCGACGCGGCTGATGCCTGCGTTTGCGGCGGCCAGCTTGATCTCCGTAAGAAGAAACAAATTGTCGACCGCGGGCGGGAACGACCCAAATCGATCTCGCCAATCCCGACGCAACCGATCCAATTGATCGGGTGTGGTCATTTCCGCTATGTCGCGATACGCTCGAATCCGCAAAGCTGGATCGCTGATGTAAGTGATCGGGATAAACGCGGGGATCTTGGAGGGGAAGCCACCAGCTTCCCTTGCATAGGATTCCAAGGAACTTGGCTGCACGAATTCTGCTTCGTTTGTCGCCACGAAATCAAGGCGTAGATCGATGTCGAGCCGGAGTTGCAGTTTTTGGCCTTTGAGTTGTGCCACCGCCTGCTTGAGCAACTGGCAATACAAATCGAAGCCGACCGCCATGATGTGGCCACTTTGCGCTGTGCCGAGAATGCTGCCGGCGCCGCGAATCTCCAGATCGCGCATGGCGACGCGAAAACCCGCGCCGAGCGCGCTGTACTGCTTGATGGCACTGATTCGTCTGCGCGCAGCGCCGACGGTCATCATTTCTCGCGGGAGCATGAGATACGCGTAAGCCTTGTGCTCGGATCGACCTACGCGTCCGCGCAACTGGTACAGATCGGCCAAGCCAAACCGGTCTGCGCGATCGATGATGATCGTGTTCGCATTTGGGATGTCGAGACCACTTTCGATAATCGTCGTGCAAACAAGCACATCGATTTTTCCAGCAATGAATCGCGCCATTACAGCCTCCAGTTCAGCCGAATCCATCTGGCCGTGGCCAGTTTCCACCCGTGCTTGTGGACAAAGGTGCACAATCCGGTCGCGCGCACGCTCGATTGTTTGCACACGATTGTGCAAGAAGAAAACCTGCCCGCTGCGTTCCAACTCTCGATTGATCGCATCGCGGATGATTCGTTCATCATAAGCAGAGACCACCGTTTCCACTGGCAAACGATTCAGAGGCGGTGTCTCAATCGTGGACATATCCTTTGCGCCGACGAGTGAAAGATAAAGCGTGCGCGGAATGGGCGTCGCCGAAAGCGTCAGGACATCAACTAATTTGAATAGCTCCTTAAATTTTTCCTTGTGCAAAACTCCGAAGCGCTGTTCCTCGTCGATCACGACCAGGCCGAGGTCTTTGAAGACGACATCACCGGAAATCAGCCGGTGAGTCCCAATCACAATATCGATGCCGCCCTGGCGCAATAGCTCCAGGATTTTTTTCTGCTCCGACTGCGAACGGAAGCGGCTGAGCATTTCCATTCGGATGGGGTAATCGAGCATGCGCTGCCGAAATACTTCGAAATGCTGCTGGGCTAGGACCGTTGTCGGTGCGAGCACAGCGACTTGTTTACCATCCATGACTGCTTTGAACGCAGCGCGAATGGCCACTTCGGTTTTGCCAAACCCAACGTCGCCGCAGATCAAACGATCCATTGGTTGCGGACGTTCCATGTCGATCTTTGTGTCGACGATCGCTTTCATTTGATCCGGCGTCTCCCGAAACGGAAAGGAATGTTCGAATTCCGCCTGCCATTTTGTATCTGGAGCGAACGGGTGACCGGGATGCGTCTGCCGCTCTGCCTGGATCGCAAGCATTTTGCCGGCGTAATCGAAAATGGAAGCTGCGGCGTTTTTCTTCGCGCGCATCCACCTTGCGTCTCCGAGCGAACTGAGCGTTGGCGATTTTTTCCCTACACCGACATAGCGGGACACGAGATAGGCTTGCTCGAGCGGGACGTAGAGCTTTGCTTCGTCGGCAAACTCGAGCGCGAGAACGTCCTGGGCTCCATCTGTAGCAGCAGCCGTGTCAGCACTTTTCGTTAAGGCAGCTGACGCGCCTCCCTCGATAGGGTGCGGAGGTTTTCCAAGACGAATGAGCCCTAAAAACCGTCCAATGCCGTGTTCGAGGTGCACCACCAAATCGCCCTCAGCCAGTTCGCTAAAATCGATTTGGGCGCGTTGACGTTCTGCGCGCCGCAATAGTCTGCGACCATGCGCGGCCAGCCTGCCAAATAATTCCGCCGCTGAGAGAACGATAAGGTTCGCAGCTGGAAAACAAAAACCGCGAGCGAGCGTGCCTTCGACAAGTTTTATGCCGTCGAGTGCCTCCTTCTCGCCCATGATTTCGCGGAAGCGTTCGATCTCACCTTCGGTCTGAAAATAAATGACGATCTCCGCCTTGTTCGCGCGCCAATCTTTTAGACGTGCGACGAACTGCGCACGTTTTGCTTCGACGAGCATCAGGTCGCCGATCGCAAACTCGCCGATCTCGCAATCCTGGAACGCGCCGCTGAAGTCTTCCGGACCTGTCTCAATCCAACTTTCACTGATTTGAATGTGCGCTTCGGAGTTTTGCTCCGGTTCGATGTCGATCTTGAGATGATTAGCCGCGACGTAATCGCGAACCGTACCGCTTTGGTCGTCCACTGTTGCCAGCAGTACGTCGGCTGATCTCGACTCGCGCACCGAAGTTTGCGTATCGATGTCGAACTCCCGCAGCGAGTCGATTTCATCGCCTGAGAATTCAAGGCGGACTGGCAACGGCGCCTGCCACGAGTAAACATCAACAATGCCGCCGCGCACAGCGAATTGACCGCGGGTGGTGACCTGCGCGACATGTTCGTAGCGCGCTGCTGCCAGTTGTTCGAGAAAATCCTCCATATTTTTGGTGATCCCCCGGCGAAGTTGAACAAGGGTGGATTGGAGTGCACCGTGCTGCGGCGCGGCTTGGTCGAGGCCTGTGCGCGTTGCAACAATGAGAAGGGGGACCGACGCTCGCTCGACTTGCGCAAACAATGCGAGCCGTTCCGCGGCGATTTCAGGATCAGGCAGAATGTTGTCGACCGCGGCAAATTCAGCTTCCGGCAGGAAATGCGCGGTCGGATGCCAATTCAGCAGGCTTTCATGGAGCAATTCCTGGGAATGAACGCTGGGACAAAAAACCCAAAGTGTCTTGTCGACATGGCGTGCGATGGTAGCGACGAGAAATGCCTGCGCCGGCTGGATGACATGCGAAAATGCTACCGGGCATCGCGCTCGCTCAATTGCGTGAAGTCTTGGCGCGATTGGTTCGCTCTTCGCAACAATCTCTAAAAGTTCCGTCGGTCCGGATTTGTGCACTGCAGAGTGTACAAGCAGAAGGGGAACGAAGCCACCGGACGGAGTTGTTGTGCGTTCGTTATAGCGCGCGCCCGACCGCGCCGGCGACCGCGCGGAGACGCGGAACCAGCTCGGCGAAAATTTCCGGCGTGAGCGCTTGGTCCCCGTCGCTTTTGGCCAGTTCAGGCGAATCGTGCACTTCGATCATGAGTGCGTCTGCCCCGGCGGCGACCGCTGCGAGAGACATCTGCGGAACAAATTCACGCAGACCGAGAGCGTGTGTTGGATCGACGATGACAGGCAAATGCGTCTTGGATTTTAAGAGCGGAACAGCGCTCAGATCGAGTGTGTAACGTGCGGCAACCTCGAAGGTGCGAATGCCGCGCTCACAGAGAATCACGTTCATGTTGCCCTCGCTCAGAATGTATTCCGCGCTCATGATCAGATCATTGATGGTGGCGCTGAACCCTCGCTTGAGTAGAACTGGCAACTTGCTACGACCCACTTCTTTCAGCAGAGAAAAGTTGTGCATGTTCCGTGTGCCGACTTGGAGACAATCTGCGTATTTTTCGATCACCGACAGGTCCCGCGGGTCCATGATTTCTGTGATTACAGGCAGGCCTGTCTCAGCGCGCGCTTCGGCGAGGAATCGCAACCCTTCTTCGCGCAGTCCTTGAAAACTGTACGGGGACGTGCGCGGTTTAAATGCGCCGCCACGCAAGATTTTTGCTCCGGATTTTTTAACGATCCGCGCGATGGAAAAAATTTGCTCTCTACTTTCGACCGAGCACGGACCGGAAATCAAAACGACCTCTTCATGTTCGCCGACCGGCACGCCGCCGATTGATACGGAAGAGGCACCGTGCGAATCGCGTGCCGCAAGCTTATACGGTTTTAGCACTGGCACGATCGCTTCTACACCCGCCATGGCGGCAATCGGTTTTTCGCGAAGAAGCCCTTCCGGCCCGATCACGCCGATGATCACGCGCGAGGCGCCGCGGCTGATGTGCGCGTCCAGCCCAAACTCGCGCACACGGGTAACGATCCGATTAATCTGGTCCTCATTAGTATTGGGCTTCGTGATAATGATCATGTTTCCAGCGGCAGAATAATCAGAATGCCGTCGTCGAGGATCTTCTGCAAGCCCAGATGCTGATCGGCAATCGCCGTCGGGGAAGATATCAACCTCCCCCTGCCGTGGGCTGTAATCTAATTTGCGATGGTTACGGGAGTGCCGAGTGAAACCGATTTGAAAAAGTTTTCAGCCATGAATTCAGGCATGCGGATGCAGCCGTGCGATGCGGGATAACCGGGCAGATAACCTGCGTGCAGTCCGGTCCCAGAAACGATGCGCATGAAATAAGGCATCGGTGTTCCTCGGAAGTGCGTGCCCGGCGGTTTCGGGTCTTTAGTCACATCGACATTGGGCACGACCACGTTGCCAGCCGAGTCAACATAATCGCCGAATAAGGTGGAAGCATGATTAACATCTTTTTGAATGACGGAGAAGTGGCCATACGGCGTGTTGAGTCCTTCGCGGCCAGTTGAAAGTTGTGAAACCCCAACGAGCACGCCGCTCTTGTAAAAATAGGCGCGTTGTTCCCCAAGGTGAATGACGATGGAAGGCTTCCCTTGAACAGAATCTCCGTCCCAGTACGACACAGGCTAAAAAATGAGTGAAGCATAATATTTTTGAGTCAGACTCTTAATGCGCAAGTAGTGCAAAAAGTCAAGAAGCGGCGACCGCTCGCACGGTTTCAAATTCAAGTAAAACCTGGCAGCATCGTTCGAGTCCGCGGCTTGAATTCCTGTGTGGTTCATGCAGACTTCCCAGCGTTTCCGCTTCGCGGCGAACCTACGTTTTCATGCCAACTTACGAATATCATTGTCAGAAGTGCGGCGAGAATTTTGACGCATTCCAGTCGATGCGCGACGAGCCATTTCGGGAGTGTCCAAAAGATCTTTGCCGCTTGCCGAAGTGGAGTCATGGAAAGGTGAAGCGCCTGCTTGGCACCGGCGCAGGAGTCATTTTCAAAGGCTCCGGGTTCTACATCACCGATTACCGCAGTGAGTCATATAAAGAAGCTGCGAAAAGGGAATCTCCCGCGGGGCCCGCAGCTGGAGAAAAACCGGGGGCGCCAAAAGAAACGGGTACCAAACCATCTTCCACTGGGCCGACCAAAACGCAGGAGAAAAAACCAGGAAAAGAATCTGTCGGATGATGGCACGCTCGGCGCGCCATCCCTACCGTTAGGATTACATCACTGCTGCATTGGCGAAAAATAAGAAAGACCGGCGGTTCGCCCTTACGCCCTGCGAATTTCCGCCGGTCAACTAAATGAAAAATTGACCATCGACTGCCGTTAACTTCTCGCCCTACCCGTGAGAAACGTCAGTCCGTCAGCCTGCGTAACCGCGGTCGCGCTCGTAGGAGCGAATGGCTCGCCGTGTCGCTGGCCCCATGATTCCGTCAACTGCGCCATGATAATAGCCGGCACGAGCGAGGCGACGTTGCAATTCGGCCACCCTGGAGTGGCTTCCATTGCCATAGCCACCGTATCCATAGCCTCCGTACGGTCCATAGCCGGGCTGACCATAATCATAACCATATCCGCCATAGCCGTAGCCGTAGGGCGGATAACCATATCCATACCCGTACGGATAGCCCCAGCCCCACCAGGGATACCCCCAGCCCCACCACAATGGAAAGCCAAAGTCACCGATAAAGATGACTTGATTATTGTTATGGTGATGGTGATGGTGCCAATCCCCGCCCCAGTTGTTCCAATTGCGACCGCTCCAGTTGCCTCCGTTCCAGCGGTGTCCACTCCATGTGCCCGTTCCGCCGCGAGTGAAAGTACGTCCTCCTCCCATCGGCATCGAAGTGGAATGGCCACCGCCATGCGGCGCTGCATCGAGCCCTGACGTAGCCAATGTGATTGCCGCAAAGAGACTCAAGAATAGAATAGATTTTGAATTCATAGATTTAGTCGGGGTTTCACTCAATTATACACCACGAGCAAGCCGAAGTTTCGATTTTTACGCACCGCGGTATAAAAATGAGACCGGCAGGCTCGCCCTTTGCACCCTGCGAGTCCCGCCGGTCAAAGTAACCGAACACTCAATCGTTGAGTCTCGGATTAGCTGAGGCCCATTGTTTCGAGAAGCGACCCGCTAATCGTACCATCCACGACCAGATGATGCGTCGCTTCATAGGCGCGAATCGCGGCGCGCGTGAGCGGCCCCATTACTCCATCCACCACACCGTGATAGAATCCTAACTCGCCTAGGCGGCGCTGCACCGCCGCAACGGTGGACGCGTCATATCCGTACGCTGACCCAGTGTAGTAGGAATAATTGTACGGATAATAATCCGAATAGTACGAGTAAGGGTAATACCCATAGTAAGGATAGTACCCGTATGGATAGAAGGAACCGAACGTATCAAAGACGAATTGATTATTCGTGAAGGTTCGGTTTTGCGTGGTAAACCCCGCTCTGCCGCTCGTTACTGTTCTTGGAGTTGACGAGCGAGGCATTGTGGTTGCCATTCTGCCGCTTGTTACTGTCCTATGGGAGGACGAGCTAACCATCGGCTTCCTTTGAGGCGTCTGGCTCAGAGCGGGCGATGCCATCAAGGCCGCCGCCGTCAAGCAGCTTATGAAAACTAAACGTTTGGTCTTCATATTTTTATTCCTTTCTCTAGGATCCGTCTCACAAATGCAGTAGCCACACCCTGCAAAACCTACACGGCGCGCAGCGCCGTGGCTACGACGCAGGTTATGTAAGACGTTCTCTATATTAAAAACCTGAAAACCTGGAGAGTTTCGCCTCGATTCTGCTGGTGAGGAGGCTTTCCTCGTGCTTATCATTTGCTCCTTAATGAAGATGAAGGGCGGTGTGATTTTTCTCTGGTCGATCGCCGCTTGCCAATCTTTACACGCTGTATTGCCCGAGCGCAGCGTAAGTCCTTCGCACCAATTCATTATTTACGGCGCGGATATAGTGTTGCGCGGCGCGGTCTCGAATCTGGCAGAGCAAACCAAGACGAATTTGCTCGCATTGCTGCGACAGCGGGACGCGTGGAAGATTCCCGTAGTGATTAATTTGCAGCCGCAACAGGCAAACCTGCCAGAAATTCCTCCGGCCGAACTGCATTTTAGCCAGACCGGTTTCGGTCCGAAACTACAACTTGATTTGACCGTCTCCCAAGATCTCGACGCTTCATTGATGGAGCGTGAGCTGCTGCGGGCAATTCTGCTGGAGATAACTTATCGAAAACAACCGAACATTGCACCTGGGACAATCTTTGTGCAGCCGCCCGATTGGTTGCTCGACGGTGTTCTCGCGCTCACCCCCGGGCGTGACCGTGGGTCGCTGGTTGAAGCGCTTTCGATGGAGGACAAGCCGCTGCCGCTGGAGGAATTTCTTGGCAAGCGTCCGGAACTGCTCGATTCCGCTGGTCGCCTGCTTTATCGCGCTTATTCGTTTGCGCTCGTGCAATTGCTCATCGGTGGAGCAGACGGGGGCCCTCGGCTATCGCGTTACATCGACAATTTGTCGATTGCCTCCAATGATCGGCTGAACGATTTGAAAGGGCAGTTTCCCGTATTGGCTAATCAGCCGGAAAACATTTGGCGCTCGGCTGTGGCGCGGCTAAGCGATACAGAGAATTACCGGTTCCTCACGTTTGCGGAAAGCGAACGACACCTTGACGAACTCCTGAACATCAAGCTTCCAGGCACGAGCAAATTGACGGAACTCAGCAGTTTCCTGCGACAAAAGCCCTCCGCGACGGAGAAAGGCGCGTTGAAGCAAGCAAGTCAGGATTTGCTTTTGTTTATTGGGCGCGCGAATCCGGTGTTGCGCCCTGTCGTCCGCGAATATCAGCAAATCGCGATGCTCCTTGCGCGTGGGAAACGGCGAGGGGTCGCGAAGCGTCTCGCGCGTTTGCTAGCCACTCGCGAAAACCTCGCGGCGCGAATGAACGATATTGACGATTACATGAACTGGTTCGAAGCGACGCAAATGGGGAGCGGCAGCGGCAATTTCACCGATTATCTCAAGGCAGCTGACCAATCGCTGCGCTCCGCTCCAAGGCGACGCGACCCGCTCTCAGTTTATCTCGATTCATTGGCCGACCAGTTCGAGAATTAGCCGGCTACGCAATTTCCCACGAAATTTAGCGCAGTTGCTCACGCTGGCCTTGCTGTTTATGGTACCTCGTTTTCGGATGCAAAAAATTGGATTTGCTGAAGCTCTTGATTCCATGGTGGCCAGCGACCCGCGTTACCAGCGGAATGCATATGTGTTTTTGCGGGATGCGCTTGATTTCACCACGAAACAGCAAAAGAAGATAAAGGGCGCTACGGTGCGCCACGTGAGCGGGCCGGAGCTGCTCGACGGTGTCCGGCAGTACGCGCTCAAAGAATTCGGACCTATGGTCATGACGGTTTTCGATAACTGGGGTGTTCATTCCTGCGAAGATATTGGAAACATGGTTTTTAATCTGATCGATGCCGGAATATTTGGAAAAACTGCGGAAGATTCGATCGAGGATTTCAAGAACGTCTATGATTTTAAAGAGGCCTTTGTGAAGCCGTTTGCGCCAGCAAAACCAGCGCCCTTGAAACCATCTGCGGAGGTGCCGGCGCAAAAGTCTGTATGATGCGATTCGCGCCGTGTTTGGCGCTTGTGATCGCGATTATGTTTAGCACTGCCGATCGGAATACCGCTGCACCTGACAAGCCATCGGTGATCACGTTTCCGCCGAGTTCGGCGCAGAAATGGATTTTGCCAAACGGACTGATAATTATCGTTCAGGAAGATCACAGCGCGCCGGTGGGAAGCGTGCAGGCCTGGTGCGCTACGGGAAGCATCGAGGAAGACCAGCATCTTGGCGCGGGCTTGTCCCATATTCTCGAGCACATGCTCTTCAAGGGAACGAAGACGCGATCAACCAATGAAATCGCCCAAAAAGTTCAGGATGTGGGCGGCTACATCAATGCTTACACATCGTTTGATCGGACGGTTTTCTGGATTGACGTGCCAAAAGATGGCGTCACCACGGCGCTCGATGTTCTGGCCGACGCGATGATGAACTCCACTTTACCGCCGGAAGAATATCAGAAGGAGCAGGAGGTAATCCGGCGCGAATTTGCCATGGGACTGGATGATCCTGATCGTATGGCTGGCTTGCTCCTTTTCGCGACGGCTTATCAACGTCATCCCTATCGCTTCCCGGTAATCGGCGACATCGAAATCTACAACCAGCTCACGCAAGAGCAGGTGATGCAGTATTACAAGACGCGCTATGTCCCAAACAATCTTACGTTCATTGTGGTGGGAGATGTCGATGGACAAAAAGTGCGGCAACAACTCACCGATCTGTTCAAGCCCTATCCTGAGAAATCACTTAAGCCAGTCTTCATTCCTGCGGAACCGCCGCAACTTGGTAGGCGAGAGGTGCATCAGGAGTTTGCCACAGACCTGACGCATCTGTCGCTCGCCTGGCACATTCCAGAGGTGACAAGTCCCGATGTGCCGGCGCTGGACCTTCTCGCGACGATTCTCGGTGACGGGCGTAGCTCGCGTCTCTATCGGCGTGTTCGCGAAGAGGCCGGTTTGGCGTTCCGCATAGCCGCATTCTCCTACACGCCCGGCGATCCAGGATTATTCGGGATTGATGCCACTCTAGATCCAAAGAAACGCGAAGAAGCCGAGCAATTGGCTTTGCGCATAGTTGAAGAGGTGAAACAGGCCGGCGTGACCGCTGAGGAGTTGGCGAAGGCCAAAAAAATCGCACTCAGTCATCACCTTGGCGCGCTTACGACCATGAGCGGCCAAGCCTCCGACATCGGCTCGAACTGGTTTCTTACGCGGAATCTCAATTTTAGCCGGGATTACCTGGATGCAGTACAGAAGGTGACGCTCGACGACATCAAACGCGTCGCGGCAAATTATCTGACCGAGAACACTCTGACCGCCATCTCGTTGAATCCGAAGGGATCGCTGGCCGCCAAGGCCGAGGGTCCGAAGGTCGCCGCCGCTGCCGAGGTTCAGAAATTCGAGTTATCCAATGGGCTGCGTCTTCTGGTGCGCGAAGATCGCCGATTGCCATTGGTTACAATGGGTGCGGTTTTCCGGAGCGGTCTTCTCGCGGAAACGCCGCAGACAAATGGCATCACGCGTTTAATGGCGAAAGTAATGCTCAAAGGGACCAAGACGCGCACCGCGGAACAAATTGCAAACCAGATCGAAGCCGTTGGCGGGTCCATCGCCAGCGATGGCGGCAACAACAGTTTCAATGTGCAGGTTGGTATTACTAAACTGGATGTAAACCTGGGCGTCGAATTGCTGTCGGACGTTTTGCTGAATGCCACCATGCCGGAAAAAGCGATCGCGCGTGAAAAAGAAATCCAGATCGCCGCGATCCAGCAAGAGGAAGAGCAGTTGACGAGTGTTGCGCGCAACATTATGCGGCAGGCGCTTTTTCCGCAGCATCCGTACGCCCTGCGCCAAAATGGTTCGATCGAATCTGTTCAGCGATTGACGCAAAAAGATTTAATCGGATTTCGCGATCGTTATGTGGTCGGGAAAAATGGTGTGGTTTTTGTCTTTGGCGATGTGAACGCGGGGGAAGTGAAGCAGCTCTTCGAGCAAGCGCTCGGCAAGATGCGATCGGGCGAGCTTGCCCTCAAGGATGTACAACCGGCGTCGCCGCTGGCGAAACCAGAATCCGTTGAAAGTCGCAAAGACAAAGCGCAGGGCGTGATCATGGTCGGGTTCCGCGGCGCGAGCCTGTCGAGTCCAGATCGCTTCCCGCTGGAGCTAATCGACGAGGCGAGCAGCGATCTCGGCTCGCGTTTCTTTATTCGGATTCGCGAACAAATGGGACTCGCCTATTACGTGGGTGCGAACCAGATGCAGGGACTGGTGCCTGGTGTTTTCGCCTTTTATCTCGGGACGGACCCGCAGAAGATCGAGTCGGTGAAAGCCGCTTTTCTTGATGAAATCCGCAAGCTCGCCAACGACGGCCTTACGCCTGAAGAATTAGCGCGTGCGAAGAAGAAATTGATTGGCCAGCAGGAGATCGCGAACCAAAGCAACGACACTTTTGGTTTTCATTGCGCGCTCGACGAGCTCTACGGACTGGGCTTCGATTATTACAAGCGACTCGAGCACGATGTGGCCGCGATAACGCTTGAGGATATTAAGCGGGTGGCTGCAAAATATTTTCGCGATCAACCCTATGTTTTGGCAACGGTGCGACCGCCGGCGTCCGCCGAGGCTGCGGCGGGCAAGCCCGAGAAGAAGTGACAAGTGACAGATGATGAGTGACGAGAAGAATCATGCTATCTTAAGATGGCTCATCACTCGGCACCCATCACTCATCACTTAGTTCCATGGCTGAAGTCCAAAAGACCACACAGAGCGGCGAGCTTTCCCAGCGCTTTATCGAGTTCGTGGTGATGCACGCGCAAAACGCCGCGTTCTTTCTGGGCCAAACCCCAAATCCAAAAAGCGGCGAACCCGAAGTGAACCTGGACCTGGCCCGGATGTTCATCGATCAGCTAGCCATGATTCAGGAGAAAACGCGGGGAAACCTGACGAACGAAGAGACCACCGTGTTGCGCAACACACTTTCTAATTTGCAGATGGCATATGTCGAAGCGTCGGGCGAACAGCCCAAAGGCGCCGCGCAGCGGGAGGCGCCAGCAGCCGCGCCGCCACCAACGACGACCGAGCAACCCTCGGCAGGCACGTCGGAGCCTTCAGCGCCGGTCACATCAGCCGAGCCCGAGACGGAATCGAAGAAGAAATTCACGAAGAGCTACGGGCCGTAGCCGGGCCCTGCTTTGCCGGCATTACTCGCATTTCATCACGGTTTCCAAATCGATAATGGAATTACATGGGAGGGATTCTGTAAAACTTGTTAGACGAAACTTTTTCGTATAATTCTCGTTAGGTCGTCCGAATGACTCCCG
>QHNV01000264.1 GCA_003218535.1 Verrucomicrobiota bacterium | reverse complement strand
TCACCAGCAACGCTCGCAGCAAATCGATCCGCTGATAAGTGTCGTCCGCTTTAATATTCAGTTTCACCGGATCGGCCATTGTATCAATCTGCTGCACCGTGACCGGCTGATCTAAAAAGCCGCGCTCCGCGACGATCAAAGCTGTCAGCAACTTTTCCGTGCTCGCCGGAGGCCGAATCTGGTCAGGGTTTTTTTCGTACAATGTTTTGCCCGTGTTTACATCCACCACGATAACTGAGGCTGCACTGGTCTTGGGAATTCCGTCGGGTGTATAATCGGTTGGCGCCGGAGTTGACTCTTCTTCTTCCGGCTTCGGTCGCGTTCGACGCGAGCGAGTATGACTCGATTTCGACGTCCGCGATTTGTGAGCCGGAGTGGCTTCGACATCGGCGTCCTCTTTATCCTTTGCGGTGACCGCCTTCGCCTTCCGAACCGGACCGGGCGACATGCCAGTGGGCCGCACCGCCTCGGAGTCGACGACGTCCTGACCCCAGGCGGCAACCGCCCAGACAAGAAGCAACGCGCAAAGGTGCCAGATCCAATTGCGCCTCAATTTCATGAGCGGGAAATTAGCGACAAAATTTTAACTGATGCAAGTGAATGACGGATTTCCCCGCGCGCGCCTGACGGGTCGTGCCCTACGGGACACGCTCGATGAGTTCGATCTCGTAGCCTTCCGGCGCATCGATGAAAGCAATCTTGCCGCCGTTGATTGAATGCGGTCCGTCGGAGAGCGGATACCCCTTCGCCGCCGCTTCTTTCGCGAACTTCTCCAAATCGTCCACTTCAAAGGCAAGATGCGTCAGGTCGGGGCCAACTACCACCGGTCCACTCTCATCGAATTTGCAAATCTCAATCTCCTCTTCGCTGTCGGGCGCTTTCAGAAAAACCAACTGTGAGCCGCGGCCGGACCTCTGGCGGCGAAGCTCCTTGAGTCCGAGCACATCTCTATAAAACGCGACTGTCTTCTCCAGATCCTTCACCCGATAGCGGGTATGTAAGAGTTTTTTGACCATATCTATCTTATTGCTCCCATACCGGATTAAATTCAAACTCCAGATAAATTTCCCACAATGAAACTTGTGATTGCTGCGACCGGGGCGAGCGGAGCGATTTATCTGCAAAGATTGCTTGAGCAGATTGACTGTGCCGCTCATGAAGTGCATCTCGTCATGAGCGCCTACGCAGAAAAGGTTGCAAAACAGGAGCTCGATCGTTTCAGAATTCCGACGGGCGTGTCGCGACATTCCGAAAACGAGATTCTCGTTCCTCGTGAAACGCCATGGAATCTCATTCACGCACGCAATGTGGTGAGCCTGCTGGAAGCCGGCGCGATTGTTCTACCAGCAATTCCATCTTTTTACAGCCGCCCAAATTCCGTAATGGCCGTAGTGGACACAGTTGTCTGGCGAATCCTCGATCAAATCGGCTTGCCCAGTCCGAGCGCGTATCGTTGGGGCGAAAAAACCGCCTCAACAAAAACTTCGCGAAGAAAAAGTTGAAGATCGAAGGCCGGTTTGCACGATGGCTGATCGCGTTTGGGGTTCGCTTGCTGCAGCTCTGGGAACGCACGCTGCGTTATGAAATCGACGACTGTGCAGGCATCGTCGGCAGGCCAGTGACGGAAAATTATATCGCCGCACTCTGGCACAATCGATTGCTGATCTTCCCCTTGATCCTGCGACGCTTTTTCCCAATTCGCCACGGCGCAGCATTGATCAGCGCCAGCCGCGACGGAGATTTGCTGACGGACGCGGTTCACAGGTTTGGATTCGACGTCGTGCGCGGGTCAACTTCACGATTGGGGACAAGTGCAATTCTTCAACTCAGCGATGTTCTCGCGTCCGGAGGCGACGTGGTGATCACGCCGGATGGCCCGCGCGGCCCTGCCTACGAAGTTGGCCGCGGCATTATTTTCCTTGCGCAAAAAACCGGCGCGGCGGTCGTGCCGGTCAACATGGAATACTCGAGCTGCTGGAGAATCAAAAGCTGGGATCGTTTCATAGTACCGCGACCATTCGCTAAAGTTCGCGTGATCATCGGGCTGCCGCACCACGTAAGACTGACAAGCACCCCCGAGGAATTCGAAGCCGAGCGCTTGCGTTTGCAGCGAACGATGATGGCGCTGGTTGAGATGCGCTGATTCATTTACGTTCGAAGGATAAAATGTGCCGTGAGCTCGGGCTTCATTCACTGAAGCTTGAGTTGACAGCCTCGACCACCCAAGCCGCCCTTCTCACTCGGGTACAAGAATTAAATCACGATGCCGCGATTCATGGGATTCTTGTGCAATCGCCGCCGCCCAAACACATTGATGAAGCGGCGATTGTCCGCGCACTCGATCCGCGTAAAGATGTAGACGGATTTCATCCCGAGAATGTCGCAAAGCTCGTAATCGGCGATCCAAACGGATTTGTTCCATGCACTCCCCTCGGCGTGCAACGTCTGCTAATTGAAAGCAAGATCGACATCGACGGCGCTGCTGTGGTGATTCTGGGTCGCAGCCTGATCGTAGGAAAACCGCTGGCGCTGCTTCTGATGCAGAAAAAGAAGAACGCGAACGCAACCGTCACGGTCGCCCATTCGCACAGCCGCGACCTCGAAAAGATTACTCGCTCGGCAGATATTTTGATCGCGGCAATCGGTCAAGCGAACTTCGTGAAATCGAAGCACGTCCGAGACGGCGCAATTGTTATCGATGTTGGCATTAATCGGGTCGAGAATTCCGGAAACGAGCGCGGTTATCGTCTCGTCGGCGATGTCGCACTTGACGAAGTTGCAGAGAAAGCAGCCAGAATTACGCCAGTACCAGGCGGCGTCGGGCCAATGACAATTGCGATGCTGATGTCGAACACGGTGAAAGCGTGTCGACAATTTGGCGGAGGCGGTTCACCCGAACCGCATGCAAACTCCAATCCGCCTCGGATCGATTGAGGTTAATCGTCTCTGACTGCAATCTCCTTTGTCAATAATCGCATAATCGCCGAACTCAATGGCGCGAACCGAACTAGGAAAGAAGCGATCCGCGGCGATAAGACAGCGGCGCGCGCCAAGTGGTTGATCCACAATCGACCGCGGTACATTTCGGCATATGCGCGACCGAATTTACGCATTGCCAGCTGTCGATCTTCTCCTCGGATTATTCTTGCAGTTGCATTTGCCGCGAGCTCGCCGGAGCGCATCGCATAAAAAATCCCCTCACCCGTAAAAGGCTCGATCACGCGAGCTGCGTCTCCGATTAAAAACAGATTTTCGCGCGCTGGCGGAATGGCAGCGCGGGTGAGCGGCGTAATGGTCCGCCAGGCATGACCCGATGATACGGCAAAGCGTTTTGTCGCCCATGTTTTAAGCGTACTGATGTTGCCCGGTTTCGCGACGAGGCAGACGTTCAGTTCGTGATCGTTCACCGGCGACAAGCCGACGTAACCGTGCGAAAGCAATTGTAGCACCACGCGATTGCGGAAATTATCTGGCAGCGGGATGTGCGATTGCAGCGCGATGCGTTCGCGCTGAGGTCGCGGCAACAAATTGCAAAGCCGTGCCACGGTCGAATTTCGACCATCTGCGCCGACCAACACTTGCGCGACGAAATTTTCTCCGCCGGCGGTCTCAATTTTCCAGCCACTGTTATTAGTCAGCGCTGTGACCGTAGTCTCTTCGTGAATCTGTGCGCCGAGCTCGCCAGCGCGTTTTAGCAAGAGATCATCGAAAAGGCTGCGTTTGACAGCTAATTCACACTCCTCGCCTGACGGAAGATCGACAATCACTCTCCGGCCGCCAATCGCGATGAACTCGACACGCTCCAGCTTTGCGTGCGGGAGCGCCCGTGTGCGGTTGGCGAGATCGAGCCGGTTGAGCACGGCCCAGCAGGATGGATTCAAACAGTCGCCACAAACTTTTTCCCGTGGAAATTTTTCGCGCTCGAGA
>QHNV01000079.1 GCA_003218535.1 Verrucomicrobiota bacterium | reverse complement strand
ATTGTCGACCTCGTGCGAAGCGGGCAGCCGAAGGTAAAACCGCAGCGACGTGAGCGCGCGGAATACCGGGGTAGAGGCAATTGACCTCAATCGCCCATATCGCGAGAGTGTGTGCAATTAATGAAAGCGAAGCCCCTGAAAGTTGGCAGAGCCATGATCGGCGGGAAACGCCCGGTGTTCATTCTCGGGCCGTGCGTAATCGAGTCGGAGAAGTTCGCCTGGCGGATGGCGGAAAAGATCGCGGAGCTCTGTAACAACGAAGATGTGGATTTTATTTTTAAAGCCTCATATGACAAGGCAAACCGAACCTCAGTCCGCTCGTTTCGAGGGGTCGACGTGAATGAGGGTTGCGAGATTCTTTCGGCCATTGGCCGCAGCCTGAAAATCTCCGTCACAACTGATGTGCACACGGCTGGAGAAGCCAAGATTGCTGGCGAGAAAATCGATATGTTGCAAATCCCGGCGTTTCTTTCCCGGCAAACCGATCTGCTCCGTGCCGCGGCGGAAACCGGTCGCGCCATCAATGTGAAGAAGGGCCAATTTCTTGCACCGTGGGATGTGCGAAACATTGCCGAAAAACTGCTGGCCTTTGGCAATGAACACTTCTGCTTCACTGAGCGCGGTACCACGTTTGGCTACAATAATCTCGTAGCCGATATGCGGTCGCTTTATTGGATGCGCGACGCGGGATATCGCGTCATCTTTGACGCGACGCATTCTGTTCAACGGCCGGGCGGGGCGGGGGACTCTACTTCCGGCGAAAGCGTTCTGGCGCCGGTTCTGGCGCGCGCAGCGATGGCGGCCGGATGCGACGCGATCTTTATGGAGGTACACAAAAATCCAACGTACGCATTATCGGACGGGCCGAGCCAGATCCCGCTAAAGGATTTGCCCAAGCACCTGCGCATGTTAAAGGCTATCCATGCTGCTGTTTCGTAGCGGCCGTTTTGCAACCGGCGGCTGTTTGGTTTGGTTGTTGGCGATCTTGGTGCCGATTTTGATAACGGCGGCGCAGGTGTCCGCTCAATCCAAAGCTCGCAAAAGGAAACAGGCTGGTGGTGCGGCGAGTCCCACCGTTTCTCCAAGCGAGCAGACTCTGGCCAATATTCCGCTGCCGATAGGCCACGAAGCGAAAGGTCTCGTATTACCGGACTTCGATGGCGAAGGCCATCTGCGTGGAAGATTTGAAGCGGGAACGGCGCGACGCATTGACGAGGGACACGTCGGCTTTGAGCATCTTAAAATCACGACCTACACACCGGAGAAGCAGCTCGATCTACAAATCGACATGCACACTTCGGTGCTTGACTTGAAGACCCACATCCTGAGTTCGCAAGAGCGCAGCACAATTCATCGCGCAGATTTCAATATTGTCGGCGATTCAGTCCAGTTCGATCCAAATTCGAAAACCGGCCGATTGATCGGCAACGTTAAAATGGTAATCACTGACCGATCGCATTTCGAGCGGAAATCAGAGACGAGCGAATGAGAAAATTGACTGTGTGCATTCTGTTTATCGCTAGCGCTACGACGCTGCAGTCGCACGGGCAGGTCGCCGCAGCGCCGGTTGCTTCTCCTACGCGCGCAAAGACGGCGGAAAAACGAGTTGCCGAAAAAGAAAAAAAACCATCAGCAACTAAATCAGCCAATCCCTTTGCGACCGGCCTGCAATCTAACGAACCAACCACAACGGAAATCTACGCAGATGAAGCGTTTTTTGATTCAACAAAGAACATGGGCATCTTTAGCGGTCGAGTGAAGGTGACGGATCCGCGTTTCAATCTTCAATCCGACAAGTTAACCGTGTTTATTACGAAGGGACAAAGTCAGAGCCTCGAGAAAGCGATTGCCGAAGGCAATGTGGGATTGGTTCGCGATCACCCCGATCCGAGTGGCGGGCCGCCCACCCGCGCAGTCGGTCGTGCTGATAAAGCTGTCTATACCATTGCGACCGGCAATGTTGAATTGACGGGAACGCCGCGTGTGCAGCAAGGACCAAACATGCACGTAGCGACCAGCCCCGATACAGTCATGATCATCAACCAGAATAGCCAACTGACGACGCACGGCCCGAGTCGCACCGAGATTCGGCAGGAGCCGAAGGAGGAAAAAAAGAGCGAAGCAAGTCCATCACCCTCGCCCAGTCTGACTCCACCGTTGCCAAAACCATGATCAGCCAAACTGCGCCTGTTCCGGCGGCGAAAGTCGCTTCGCCGCCAGCAAAGAAAGAAAATGTCCTGCTCACCGAGGATTTGGTGAAGATTTATGGGGGCCGGTCCGTCGTAGATGGGATCAACATGCATGTCGGTGCGGGCGAGATCGTCGGACTTCTCGGACCTAATGGTGCAGGCAAAACGACCAGTTTTTATATGATCGTCGGCTTAATCAGGCCAAACAGTGGCCGCGTCATTTTTTCGGATACCGACGTTACGGACTATCCAATGTACAAACGGGCAAGACTTGGCATGGGTTATTTGCCGCAGGAAGAATCTATTTTCCGCAAGATGACTGTAGAGCAAAACATCATGGCGATTTTGGAGACGCTGCCCCTGAGCAAAGTGGAACGGCGCAATCGTTGCGATCAGTTGTTGCACCAGTTTGGCATTGAGCGGATCGCGAAAAACATCGCGCTGACCTTGAGTGGCGGCGAAAAACGGCGTCTAACCATTGCGCGTTCGCTCGTGACAAAACCGAAATTGTTAATGCTCGATGAGCCTTTTAGCGGCGTGGATCCAATTGCTGTTTATGACGTGCAACAGATTATTGTAAATCTCCGCAAGTTAGGGCTGGCCATCATGATTACCGACCACAATGTTCGCGAGACGTTGTCGATTGTAGACCGCGCCTATTTGATTTTTGACGGCCGCGTCGAAAGCGAAGGCACGAAAGATTTTCTGATCAACGATCCCATTAGTCGGCAGCTTTATCTCGGCGAGCGCTTCAAGATGTAGGGCCACTTGTTTCGACCGAAGGCAGCAAATGGACGAACATCGAGGCATAAAGACTCAAGATCGGGTCGGCATGATCGATATGATCGCGCAGGACACGAAGAGGGGCGAAATCGTGCTACGAATGGACGAGCCTGACCCATGGGACGGATCGGACGAGCGATTGCTCGCGTTGCAAGAGCGCTTCAACACTTATGTTTCATTCTTGCTCGACGGCGAAATGGCAAGCGAACATCCCGAGCTTGCCGGAAAACGGGCGCGGATCGAGTTACGCTGCTCGCAGATGCCCGATACACGCGCGCTCGAATTGCTCGGTATGATTCACGATCAACTCGCATTTCAGGAAATAAAACTGGAAGTCGTGGTGCGTGAGTTAGGGGTTATAGGCTGCTGATCCGTGGTCTGCGGAAAACAGCGTACGTTTCAGCTGGGGGCGGGGGAGTGCCGCTATGAATATTTCTCGCGTCCGTGTAGTTTCGTAAGATCGATTGCGGGGCCGATAGGGACGATGCGTGTCGGATTAATTTCGGTGTGCGTCATGTAATAATGGCGTTTGATGTGATCGAAGTTCACGGTATCAGCGATCCCTGGCTCCTGATACAAATCCATTAAATACTCTTGCAGATTCGGGTAATCGATAATGCGACGCAGATTGCATTTGAAATGGCCGTGATAGACCACGTCGAACCGGACGAGCGTGCAGAAAAATCGCCAGTCAGCTTCGACGATTCGATTACCAAACAAGTAACGGCTTTTCGATAAACGCTCTTCCAGTTCATCGAGCGCTTCAAAAAGTCTGCGGCAGGCAATCTCGTATGGCCGCTGACGCGTAGCGAAACCGGCTCTGTAAACGCCATTGTTTACGTTGTCGTGCAGAAAATTGGCGAGCTTCGCGTGCTCGGCTTCGATCTCTTTCGGGAAAAAATCGATCCGCTCTGCACCCTGAGGGCAGCCAGTTGCATCAACTGGCTGGATCGCCCAGCCCCTTCGCTCGGTCTGATTGCTTGCATCGCCCCGCTCCGATTGAAGGGGCTGCCCGGCTTTGCCGGGTCCGGCGACGTCTTTATTTTTGGCGAACTCATTAAACACGTCGTTGAACATGCGACAGATGTCGTCCTCGCAATTATTCACGATCCTCTTCGTCTCCGTGTCCCAAAGCACCGGCACTGTAACGCGCTGGTCGAAACTTGGATCCGTTGCTTTGTAAGCTTCCCTGAGAAAGTGAAAGCGGTTGACTGGATCCGTGGACTCAAACGGCGCGCCAGGCAGTATTTCCCCGGATGGATCGCGAAACGCCCAACCTTTCTCATCCCTAATGGGATCGACAATTGTCATGCCGATCGCTTCTTCGAGTCCCTTTAACTTTCGGAAAATGATGGTGCGACTTGCCCAAGGGCACGCGAGCGAAACGTAAAGATGATAGCGGCCAACGACGGCTGGATACGGTGTCGATCCATCATTGGATATCCATTCGCGGAACGTGTCTTCCTGACGTTGGAATTCGCCGGACTCAGTTTGCTCGATGGGAAACTGTGGTTTCATTTCTCCAAACCGACCCTCTTCAACACTAAAATGAAGCGAGGCTGCGAGCGAACGGCATCCCAGTTGGGATCGGCTTTCAATTCTGGCAACCAGGAGTGCGCTCGTCAACCGCCCGTTCGAGCCAATCCAGCGCTTCCGAGTCGGCGCCTGCCATCGCATAGTTCAAGGCAATGTTTAATGGCGATTGGTATTTTCCCTCGGTAATGCATCTTTGCCGGAGTTCATTTTCTTTCCGGAAATAGGCTGCCAGGCCTGCAGTTTCGTAGGCCTTCCTCATCTCGGCCATTTCTGGATCGTTAAATATGCCTTCCAAACTATCGGCCTTTTCGTTCGCGATAAATGCTTCGGCCAGCATCCGCTTTTGATAGAACACCACGGCCAGAAGATGATAGGTCCAGGCATTAGTTGAATCCATCGAAGTGGTTTTCTGGAGCTGCTCTATCGCGCGGTCAAAGTCGCGTTCGAAGAATGACTGGCCAGCGAAAAAGAAATTGATCTCAACGGAGAGCGGATCCAACGCACTTGCTTGTTCCAGTTGCTCGCGAGCTTCCTGGCCGCGTTGAAAATCAGAAAGATATTCGGCAAATCGGAGACGTGCACTCACGGAATTGGGGTTGAGCCGAATGGCCTCTCTGAATTCAGCCTCCGCCTCCTTAAATTTCCATTCGTATTGAAATTCGGTGTAGGCGAGTGCGCCATGAGCTTCTGCCAGATCGGGATCAATATTCAATGCGTTCTCGGCCGCTCGCTTCGCTTCGGGAAAGGCTTCTTTAGGCGCCAGGTATCCCCAATATCCAAGCATGTTATAGGCTTCCGCTAAGCCCGCGTAGGCGAGCGCGAACTTCGGATCCAAAGCAATTGCTTGTTTGAAATGGGCGAGGCTGTTGGTAAAGCCTTTTTCAGTAAACTTGTTCAATTCAAACCGACCTAACAAATAAGCGTCGTAAGCCTTCAAGTTTTGGGTCGGTTTTTTGACAAGGCGCTGTGTCTCTCCAACACCAAGCTGAACTTTCAATGCTTCGACCACGCGACGGGAAATATCGCTGCGGATATCCAGGATATCGGTCATTTCCCGGTCGTAATTGGCCGCCCATAAATGAAAGCCATCCGCAACGTTGACTAGTTGGGCGCTGATCCGAAGTTTGTTTCCGGCTTTGCTGACGCTGCCCTCCAGAACGGTGCCTACGTTAAGTTGTTCGCCAATCTTTCGAATGTCTTCAGTCTTACCCTTGAAAACAAATGAGGAAGTACGCGCCGGAACATGTAGTCCTTTTATCTGGCTCAGCGCGGTGCACAAATCTTCGGTAATGCCGTCGCTCAGATATTCGTTTTCTTTTTCCGCACTCATGTTTACGAATGGCAGTACCGCGACCGATTTGGTGATTGATGCTGCTTTAACGGAGGGCGTCTGAGCTGTGGTCTTTAACTGTTGCCACCAGATGAGACCGCCAATTAAGGCGAGCGCTAACAAAGCGGCGGCAGCCCAGATGAGGAAGCGTTTCCGCCGCACCAGAACGGCAACACCGCGCGGAGCTTGCATCGATTGAACATCTTTCTCCCACGGCAGCACGATCCGATACAGCTCCATCCGCACGTGAATATTTTTCAATTCTATCGGGGCTAATTTTCTCAAGCGAGCTTCGAGTTTGTTGTGAATTTGCCGCTCCACGTCCATCGACACGCAAATCCCGCCCGCTCCGGCCACGGCCTGGATACGCGAGGCGATGTTCACCCCGTCGCCGTATACATCGCCGCCGCGATGCACTACGTCACCGATATGAATTCCAATTCTGACCTCAATGCGTCGGTCAGCCGCTACATCGTGGTTACGCTTGGCGAGCGTGCGTTGGATTTCGATTCCGCATTCGGCCGCTTCGAGTGCACTGTGGAATTCGACTAGAAATGCATCGCCGATGGTTTTGATTTCAGCGCCGTTAAAGCGAGAGAATAACGAGCGGAGAATTTGCCGGTGCTCCTCTAGTAATTTCAAGGCGAGGGTTTCATCGCGCTGAGCCAGCGCGCTGTAGTCCACCATGTCTGTAAACATGATGGCAGCGAGTCGGCGATGTTCAGGAGGCGCATCTGGCATAAGAATGAGTTAATCGGAAATGAGCTATTTACGTGTGCAACTGTGCACGTCGCAACGCGCTGTTTGTCGGCCACGCTAAAAAAATGAGACGCTCGTTAACCTTGGATCACGACCGGCACAAATTGACAACAAAAAATACGAGTGGTACCGTCGCGCAAATTTACGTGGAAGTCCGCAAAAGGCAGATGGCAACAATATAGACGACAGAACTTTGCATACATTGTTAAACAGCCAGGTTTTGGTGCTGAACCGCCTCTGGCAGGCGGTCAACATCTGCACGGCCCGCCGCGCCTTTGCGCTGGTATATGCGGGGCATGCCCACATTGTTTCCTCTGATGAAGCGAACAATTTCTTGACGCATGATTTCAATAGCTGGCGCGATATCTCAATCTCGATCACGTCGTGCCGCGCGACCGCGGTGGTACGACCACTTGGGAAAACGTGGTTTGTTCATGCATCGCTTGCAATACGCAAAAGGGCAACCGCCTCCCGCGAGAAGCGCACATGAGTCTCATCCGCAAACCGAAACGACCCAAGTGGCGGCCGTTTGTCCAGATCACCTTTTCCGCGCCGCAGCACGACCTCTGGAAGCACTTCGTTGATCTTGCGTACTGGAACGTGGAATTGAGCGATTAGCGTCGCTCAACGTTTCAACATATTTAGAATTGGCTGCGGATAGACGCCGAGCCAGATCGTTGCGGCGATCAAAGCGCTGATGGCGAGACGCGATAGACCGCTGATCGGAATATCCTCGGCCTTGTTCGCAGGCTGCCAATACATCGCGCGAACGACTTTCAGGTAATAATAAAATCCGCAGCCCACGGTGATCACACCGATGACGACCAGCGCAATCTGGCGCTGCAAAATCGCGGCGTAGAAAATGAAAAATTTTCCCAAAAAGCCGGCGGTGAACGGGACACCAGCAAGCGAGACCATTCCGATCAGCATGGCGAATGCAAGGAAAGGCGAGCGCTTTGCCAATCCGTCGAAATCTGAAATTTGTTCACCAGTTTGCTGAGCGACAATTACCAGGACCGCGAAGCTTAGCAGCGTCATAAGGAAATAAGCAGCGAGATAGAAAACGACCGCGTTACCGTCCAAGCAGACAACACCAATGAGCAAATAACCCGAGTGCGCGATACTGGAATAGGCGAGCAGCCGTTTCAGATTTCCCTGTGGCAGGGCGGCCAGATTTCCATAGATCAAAGTCAGCAACGCAATTAAAACGAGCAGCCGTTGCATTTGCGGAAGCGTTACGAACGGACGTAATACACGTAGCAGTACGACAAAACCTGCAGCCTTCGAGCCGACCGAGAGATACGCAGTCACGGGCGTGGGCGCGCCCTGGTAAACATCAGGTACCCAGATCTGGAATGGCACGGCCGCGATCTTGAACCCGAGCGCGACCAGAACCAGCACCACCCCTAGGAGCGCTGCGCTGTGATCCGTATTCGGATTAGCCAACGCCTCGGTGATTCGTTGCAAATTTGTCTGGCCGGTCGCTCCGAAAATCCAGGCGATTCCATACACGAGAAACGCCGTGGAAAGAGCGCTCAGCACCAGATATTTCACGCCGGCTTCAAGCGTGACGGGATTTTTCCTCGTAAAACTGACAAGCACGTAAAACGAAACGGTTACCAACTCCAGCGAAACGAAGATGAAGATGAAATCGACTGCCGATACCAGATACATCAGTCCGACGCACGTGAAAATTGGCACCGAGAAAAACTCGCCCAATCCATCGGTCGTACCGGGAAAGGAAGCGCGCACCACTGGCGCATAATCTATCATCATGATGAGCACGAAGATCGTCGTTAGCAGCGCGAACTGTTTGAAGAAGACTGAGAGCTTATCTGCCGTGTAAAAATTCCATAAACCGGTTGCCCGATCAGGCGAGGGAGTTGGAGAGACGAAGAAGCTCGCGATAAGGATCAGTGCGAGACCTACGATTGCCGCGAAGGCTAAAACTCTCTTGTCGACCCTCGTTGCAAAGGCCTCAAACATCAGAATCGCCATCCCGAGTAACAGGACGGCTATCTCCAGTTGTGGCGCTGTGATCACGACTATTTGTTTGCGGTGAGATAAGTGCGAAACGCAGGCGTGATCATTCGCACGAATGATTGCGGGAAAAATCCGTACCAAAGCAGTGCGCCGACGAGCAACGCCACGGGCACACGTAACCCGGTTCGAAGATCGACAAGTCCGTTCCAGCGCTCATTCAGCATGCCCATGAATGCTTTGCGATAGGCGCGCAGCATATAGACGGTCGAGATCACCACGCCCCACAGCGCCAGCACTGTCGCGACTTGGAAAATGTGAAATCTCCCGATTTCCCAGCCGTTCTTAAATGCGCCGAAAAAGATCATGATTTCGCCAGCAAAATTTGCGAAGCCAGGAAGGCCAATCGCAGCGAATGCGCCGAGGCCAAAAGCGAGCCCGGCGAAAGGCATTACTTTCGCCAGGCCGCCGAGCTCATCGAAAATCAGTGTGCCGGTTCGCTTGCGCAATTCGCCCGCGAGCGCAAATAGCAACGCGATAGAAAGGCCATGGGCAAACATCATAGTAGCGGCGCCGGTCACGCCGAGAATGCCGGCGCTAGCGATTCCCAGAAAAATGTAACCCATGTGCATCACGCTCGAGTAACCCAGCATCCAATCGAGTCGTTTTTGGGCGATCGTGACTAGACCTACGTAAATGATGTTCGCGAGCAACAGCACAACGAGCAGATTTGTCCAATGCCGCGCACCTTCTGGAAGCATTGGAATGGCCAAGCGCAATAAACCGTAGAGACCGAATTTTTTTAGGATTCCAGCGTGCAACATTGCCGCCGGTGCCGGAGCGGCGGCATACGCTTCCGGCGCCCACGTGTGAAACGGAAAGAGCGAAGTCAGAATTCCAAAGCCAATAAGCAGCAGCAGATAGATGTGGCGTTGTGCGTCCGCTGAGATCTGCCCCAAGCTGGCTGCCGCCTGTAACGCACGAATGTCGAAGCTGCGGGATGCCGCCGGTACACTTTGGTAAAGCAAGATCAGGCCGAGCAGCAAAATGAAACTTCCGACCGCAAGGTAAATCGTGATTTTCCAAGCTGCCGCAATGCGATTTCCACTGCCCCAAATTCCAATCAGCAAAAACGTGGGAATGAGTGCGAGCTCGTGAAATGCATAAAAGAAAAACAAATCGATTGAGGCAAATGCGCCGATTGCACCGCCAGAAATAAATAAAAGGCAGGCATAAAAGGCCTTTTCATACTTCTCGATCTTTCCCGCGAACCAGACCGCCGCCAGCGTAACGATCGCAGCGAGCAGGACCATCGCCAGGCTTAAGCCATCGACTCCTGTGCTGAAGCTCAAATGCCACTCGGGTGATATGGTGAACGAGGTGACGTGCTGGAAATCGCGCTGCAAGAGCTGGAATGAAGCGAGGAGAAATAACGCCGCTGCCAGCGTCAGCACCGATGCCGCCAAGGCCGTCTTGCGCGCTGGCGCGCCAACCATGATTAGAATGGCCGCAATGATTGGGCAGAAAATGACGAACAAAATCATTAGCGGAAAACGGCAAAATAAATGAGCGCGACAATTCCCAGGCCGAACAGAAAGAGGTAAGCCTGGAGGTTCCCCACCTGAATCAATCGTAAGAGCGCACCGATTCCCAAAGTTCCGCGGCTGCTTCCACCTACCGCGCCCACATCGATGATCCAGCGATCAAAAAACGCAGCGATATGTGCCAGCAGCTCCTGTGTCCAGTGGATCAACCAGCTGTAAAACTCATCGAAATGAAACTTATTGCGTAGTAACTCTAGATCTACCGGTTCACCGGCCCGGTTGCGGTAAACAGTAATCGCCAATCCACTTCCCAGAATCAACGCAACGATCGCTAACGCCGGAACAAAGATTGCAGCTTCCTTTTCGATTGGGAGTGCGAGGAAATTTCGCGCAAAAAATGCAAATCCGCCGAATGTTGTCAAGAACGCGAGCACGATTAATGGCCCTGTCATGACCAGTGGTGATTCGCGGCTTTGGCGCGCAATGTCGCTCCGGGATTTGCCGAAGAAGACGACAACGAGTAGGCGTATGACGTAAAACGCCGTCAAAAAGGCGGTAAATAACGCCACCGCAAAAATCGGCATATTGCGTTTGTACGCAAGCGCAAGAATCGCGTCCTTACTGAAAAATCCGCTGAAAGGCGGGCATCCCATTAACGCCAGCGCGCCAACGATGAAGGTGACAAATGTGATCGGAAGGCTTCGCGAAAGACCGCCCATTTTCCAAATGTCTTGCTCGTGATGCAGCATCACGATTACAGAGCCCGCGGCGAGGAAAAGGAGCGCTTTGAAAAATGCGTGAGTAAAAAGGTGAAATATCGCCGCGTCATTTGAGGTGAGACCGACCGCCATCACCATGTAACCGAGTTGCGACATCGTGGAGTAGGCCAGGATTCGCTTGATGTCGTTTTGTTGGGTCGCGATCAACGCGGCAAGTACAGCGGTGATGGTGCCGATCCACGCAATAATCAGAAGCGCGGTTTGCGAACCTTGAATAATGAAGGCAACGCGGACAAGCATGTAAACACCCGCTGCAACCATGGTCGCGGCGTGAATCAATGCGGAAATCGGCGTGGGACCTTCCATCGCGTCCGGCAACCAAACGTGCAGCGGAAACTGGGCCGACTTGCCGACCGCGCCACAGAAGATTAATAACGCCACGGCTGTGAGAAACGTGGGGTGACCCGTGAGCATTGACATCCGCGGGGTGATCTCAGCGAAAACCACGGAGCCAGTGGCCATCCAAAGCATTAGAATCCCAACCATGAATCCGAAATCGCCGATACGCGTGGTGATGAATGCCTTTTTCGCAGCAGCCGCTGCGGCGTCGCGGTAGAACCAGTGACCGATCAGCACGTATGAGGTGAATCCAACCAGCTCCCAAAAGATGAACAGCATCACGAAATTGTTCGCCAGAACGATCCCGAGCATCGCGAACATAAAGAGGGACAGCGCTGCGAAGTAGCGAGACTTGCCCTCGTCGTCTCGCATGTAACCGAGCGAATAGACGTGGATGACTGCTCCAACGCCGGAGACCAGAACGAGCATCATCCGGCTTAATTGATCCAACGTAAGACCGAGCGGTATCGTCAAGACGCCTCTGACGTCGATCCAAGTAAACTGTGGCGCGAGCATGCCTGCTCGCGTGAACACGAAGCAACTGCAAATAAAGCTTATGAAAACGGCCGCGATCGAAATGAAGCTGCTCAACCGAAGCGTGAACAAAGTGATGACCGCTGCACTACACAGCGGCGCGAGAAGAATGAGCCAAGGTAAGATTGACTTCATTAGATTCCCGGCTCAAAACCTTAGTTGAGTGATGTCCTTGACGTCCGTTGTTTGGCGTGCGCGAAACAGCGCGACCAAGATGGCAAGTCCGAGTGCAACCTCGGCGGCGGCGACGGTGATGATAAAAAAGACGAAAATTTGTGCGTTATAATCGGGCAGGCCACTCGGTTGTAGGCGAAACCTCGAAAATGCAACGAGGGACAGATTTGCTGCGTTCAGCATGAGCTCGAGCGACATGAGAATCACGATAAGATTGCGGCGCAGCATGACGCCGGCGAAACCGATCGCGAAAAGAATGCCGCTTACGATTAGATAATCGCCGAGCGTGACCATTGTTTATCGAGGTTCGCGTCTGCTTAGGAGGACCACACCTATCGTCGCCACGAGGACTAGGACACCTATGATCTGGAACGGAAGATTGTAATTGCTGAAAAGTAACGCGCCGATGTTCCAGACATCGTCAGTCGTCGATCTCGGAAGAGGCGGAAGAGTCTGGTGTGCAGCTTGGAAATGCCCAATCACAGCGCAAATCTGAACGAGCAAGATAAGCGCAACGCCGATGCCGCCCGCGGCAGCAAGCCAGTTGATCTGGCGCCGTTCCTCAGCCGGCAGGTTGAGAAGCATGATAATGAAAAGAAAAAGGACCATTACCGCGCCCGCGTACACCAGCACCTGGATGATTCCGACAAAGTAAGCGTCGAGCGACATGAATAGCGCGGCCAGTCCGAGGAAGGAAACGACGAGACTGAGCGCGCTCGCCACCGGATTGCGATTGACGACGACGGCCACGCCGAAGATCAGCATCAACAACGCAAAGACCCAGAACAGCAACGGAGGCATCAGACGTAATTTCCAATTTGGAATTTGGAATTTCGAATCTGGTTCATTTCTTCTCGTTCCATTTCAACACGACGCCGTGCATCACGCCGCCGATTTCGAGAAGTTTTTCTTTGTGGTGCACCATCTCCGCGCGCGTAAAACCAGTGATCGCGTAGTCTTTCCGCAAAAAAATCGCCTGCTCGGGACAGACCTCTTCGCACATGCCGCAGAAAATGCAGCGGATCATGTCGATATCGAATTCTTCAGGATATTTTTCGACTTTGGAGAAGCGGTCGGTCGCAGGAATTTCGCCGGAAATAATTTTGATCGCGCGCGGCGGGCAAATAAATTCGCAGAGCTGACAGGCCACGCAGCGCACGCGGCCATCAGCATCGCGCACAAGCGCTGGCGCACCGCGATAATGATCTGGCAGGCTGTTGTCCCATTTCTGCTCGGGATATTCCATGGTCACCTTGGTGCGTCCGAGCAGCATGTTCTTAAAATGTTTGATCGTGATGGCGAGCCCTGCCACGATCGCGGGCAAATACAGCCGCTCGCGCCAGTTGAGTTTCGGTCTTGGAACAGTGATGGCCATGATCAAAAATCCGAATCAAAAAGGAGAGGAAGAGTTTGGGTCAGTGATCTCCAAACAGGATTTACAGGATTACAATCGATTGCAAGACGAGAGAAAGGTAAACTGATTACCGACTCTCGATGTCCTCCTTGGCTTTCGAAATGGTTGTGCCGGTCGTTGCGGCCGATATCGACCAGCAAAATCACGTGAACAACACGGTTTACGTTCGCTGGGTGCAGGACGTTGCAACGGCGCATTGGCGAGCAATCGCCAACGCCAAAGCGCAAGAAATCATCGGCTGGGTGGTGTTGCGACACGAGATTGATTACAAGGCGGCAGCCACGCTAGGGGACGAGATCGTGCTTCGCACATGGGTAGGCAAAGCCGCTCGGCTCTCGTTCGAACGTTTCACTGAAATCCGCCGCAAGAATGATCGCCAGCTTTTGTCGCAAGCGCGCACACTCTGGTGTCCCATCAATGTCCGGACTGGCCGTCCAATGCGTGTGCCCACCGAAGTACGCGAGCAGTTTTCAACCTGACTTTCCCAAGCCCGTTCTTACTTGTTGAATTTTCTCCCTAACGTCTTCAAAGCTTACCGGTCTTACGGATTCATCGCCCTCCATATACCACCTTGCCGCCCACAATCGTCGTTTCCACTTTCGTGTTTTGAATGGCTTCCGGCTTGAGGTCAAAGATGTTGTCATTCAGGATGACCATGTCAGCCAGTTCACCGGGTGTGATCGAGCCTTTCTCGTGCTCCTGAAATTCGGCGAACGCTGAGCCAATGGTATAGGCTTCTACCGCCTCCGGCAGCGTGATCTTTTCTTCCGGAATCCAGCCGCCGGGATTCTTGCTATCGAGTGTTGCGCGGGTGACTGCGGCGTAAAGTCCAAGCATGGGGTTGAGCGGAGCCACGGGCCAATCCGTTCCGAAGGCGAGCGTCACGCTGTGATCGAGGAAGCTGCGCCACGCATAGCTGTAACGCGCCCGTTCGCGACCGAGACGTTTTTCCGCCCAGCGACCGTCGTCGATGGCGTGATAGGGCTGCATCGAAGCGATGACGTGGAGTTTCGCAAATCGCTCAAAATCTTTCGGCGCCATGTGCTGCGCGTGCTCGATGGTAAAACGCTGGTCGTGATAACCGTGCTCTCTTTCGATATCACTGAAAATATCGAGAATCATCGAGATCGCGCGGTCGCCGATTGCATGAATGCGAAGCTGCAATCCTGCCGCATCGGCCTGCATCAGCCGGTCGCGCATGGCGCTGGGCGGATGCATTTCATCACTCAATAGTCCGCGGTTACCTGAATCATCGGCAAACGGCTCGAACATGTACGCCGTTCGTGAGCCTAACGAGCCATCAGCATAGCCTTTGACCGCACCGAGTCGCAGATAACTCGAGCCCCACGCGCGACGAATGCCAACCTTTGCCTGATCCTGCCAATTGGTTTCCATCGGCACTGCGTAGATGCGTGTGGTGAGTTCACTTTTTTCCTCGAGCTCGGAATAGACTGCCACATCAGCAAACTCCGGATTCATGTGCTGCACACTGGTTACGCCTAGTGATGCCGCGTGTTCCAGGGCCCGGCGCGCAGCCCGCATTCGTCGCTCATGCGACATGGCTGGAATCGCCTTGTTGATCAGCTCCTGAGCTGCATCCTTGAAAATTCCAGTCGGATTTCCACTCGCATCGCGCACGATTACTCCTCCGGGAACATCGGGAGTTTTCGCGTTGACGCCGCCTAGCTTCATCGCCGCCGAGTTAGCAAGCGCTTCGTGTCCATCGTAGCGCTCGACAAAAATTGGCGTATCCCCGGTCACTGGATCCACGAGCTCCTTAGTGGGAAGCTGCGCCGTCGGCCATTTGGTTTCGTCCCAGCGGCCGCCCAGAATCCATTCGCCTTTCGGGGTCTTGGTCGCCTGCGCCGCAATACGCCTTGTGAACTCCTCCGGGGTTGCCACATCCGTCAGGTTAACTTGATCCAGTTGCGCGCCGCCCTGGATGAAATGCACATGCGAGTCGTTGAATCCGGGCAGCACTAGCTTGCCGTCAGCGTCAATTACCTTGGTTTGCGGGCCGCGCCACAAATCAATTTCCGCGCTTGAGCCGAGAGCCACAATGCGTTCCCGGATTACGGCCACTGCTTCCGCCTTGGGATGCTGTTTATCTACGGTGTAAATAGCCGCATTAGTGATGATCAACGTTGCCGTTGGTTTCAGCTGTGCGTTTGCGTACGCTCCGCTCATAAATGCCAAAAAATAAACCGCAAGTTTACGTTTCATAATTAGGTTAAGAATCGAAAAAACATTTCTCCGGCGGGAAGACAAACGTCCAATGCCGAACGGCCAACGTCCAACGCCTGTTGAATCAAGCGTTAGACGCTGAGATGATACCTGTAACGGGTGAAAGTAAGAGGCCAACATTTTCGGACGATCTGGCTTAAGCCGGACGATGAATGTGTTGTGCAACTGATCGACCAGCGATTTTTGCCTCAGCGATTCGTCATTGAAGAAGCCCGCACCGTTGAGCAGATGGCGACGGCGATCCGTGAAATGCATGTTCGCGGCGCGGGCTTGATCGGCGCCAGCGCGGGATACGGAATGTATCTGGCGGCAATTAAAGCGACGGACTGTCCTTCAGTTGCAGAGTTCGATAAGCACCTCGCAGAAGCGGCGGTTCAACTAAAGGAGACGAGGCCCACGGCGGTGAATCTTTCGTGGGCGATCGAGCGGCAACTGAAGAATATTGCCGAAGGGAAAACCGCAGCGGAAAAGCCCGCGCTTGCTTTGCGCACTGCCAGACTGATTGCCGATGAAGATGCGGAACATTGCAGGATGATCGGGCACCATGGGTTGGCGCTCATTCAGCAAATTGCTCGAAAAAAGGCGGGAAAGCCTGTCAATGTGCTCACCCATTGCAACGCGGGATGGCTCGCGTTTGTAGACTACGGCTCCGCAACCGCGCCAATCTATGCCGCACACGATAGTGGGTTGCTGGTCCACGTATGGGTTGCTGAGACAAGGCCGAGGAATCAGGGCTCGAAACTTACTGCCTGGGAACTAGGTCAGCACGGCGTGCCGCATACGGTGATCGCGGACAGTGCAGCAGGGCATTTGATGCAACATGGCGATGTGGATCTCGTGATTGTTGGAACTGATCGCACGACCTACACAGGAGATGTTGCAAACAAGATCGGGACATATCCGAAAGCTCTGGCGGCGAGTGATAATAATGTTCCTTTTTATGTAGCGCTGCCTTCGTCTTCGATTGACTGGAGGATGCAGGATGGGCTGAAAGAAATCCCGATCGAAGAGCGGTGCGCAGAAGAACTAAAGCATGCGGACGGCTGGCTCGCGGGACAACACGTCGAAGTGCGCGTTGCGCCCGAGGAAAGCCCAGCCGCGAACTACGGCTTCGACGTTACGCCGCGTAGGCTGATAACCGCACTCATTACTGAGCGAGGCGTGTGTGAAGCAAACGAGAAAAGCATTTTCTCGCTTTTCCCCGAGCACGTGCCGTGAGCAAATACGTAAAGTTCATGTACGAGCGAGCGTCTCGCGACATCACCGCATTCGACGAGTTGGCCGAATTGAATACATGCAGGCGGAAACTCCTGCACCTTCAACTCATTGGCCTTGAGCTGAACGGCACTGGATTCGGCAACCTGAGCGTGAGGGACGGAGCGACCAACAATTTTTACATCACTGGTTCGGCGACGGGCGGAATACCCGAACTGGCGCTGGCAGATTGCGCAAGGGTAGTGGCTTGCGATTTTGAAAGGAACTGGCTTCAGTACGAAGGATTCGCGATTCCTTCATCCGAGTCGCTGACGCACGCTGCGATTTACGAATCCGATGCAAAGGTCGGTGCGATCATTCATTGTCACGATTCAAAGCTGTGGGCAGTCCTTCTAAATCAGGCCCCAACGACCGCGAAGTCGGCCGAGTACGGCACTCCGGAGATGGCGCACGAAATTACGCGGCTCTTCAAGTTTACCGATCTGCGAGACAGAAAGATTCTTATCATGGCGGGACATGAAGGCGGGATTGTAATTTTCGGGAAAAATCTGGCCGAGGCATTTGCTGTTCTGATGCGTGAGCGCCGGTAAAGCGAATTGACTCCCTCGATTTCTGCTCCGAAAGGCAGCGCCCCGGGAGAGCGCTCTTGCGTTTGAGGCCGTTTGCATAAAGATAATTCTCGTATGGCGGGTGATGAATCTCTGAAACCCGAGCAAGCGCTGGGTGTAACTCGCCGACAGTTTCTTGGCACAGCCGTCGCGAGCGGAGCGGCGCTTTTGGTGGGGAAATCCGATGTAATCTTCGGAGCTGACTCAACAACGGCATCGAAAATGGCTTCAAATCCTACTTTTGCGCTAGGCGGCGATCTCACAGTCAATCGACTCGGCTTTGGGGCAATGCGCATTACCGGTGAAGGGATTTGGGGGTGGCCGCCTGACCGGCAGAATGCCCTCAAAGTTCTCAGACGCGCAGTCGATCTGGGCGTCAACTTGATCGACACGGCTGACGCATACGGCCCGGACACAAGCGAACTGCTTATAGCGGAAGCGCTTCATCCTTATCCCAAAGGATTGGTTATTGCGACAAAAGGTGGTCTGACCCGGCCGGGGCCGCGCGACTGGGTGCCGAATTGCCGACCTGAACACCTGAAACAAGCCCTTGAAGGTAGTCTCAAGCGATTGCGACTGGACCGCATTGATTTGTATCAGTTGCACACTGTGGATCGCAAAGTGCCATTGGAGGCTTCGGTCGGGGCGCTCAAAGAAATGCAGGACGCAGGCAAGATTCGTCACGTAGGATTATCGAACGTCAGCGTCGATGAAATCGAACGGGCGCGCAAAATTGTTCCCGTCGTCAGCGTCCAGAACCGATACAACATCGAGGACCGCAAAACCGAAAAGACTCTGGCCTATTGTGAGAAGGAGAAGCTTGGGTTTTTGCCGTGGTTCCCCATAGGTGGAGGTAGGGGTTTGAAACCCGAGAATCCATTGGAAAAAGCGGCCAAAGATCACGGCGTGAGCGCGGTCCAAGTCGCTATCGCGTGGCTTTTGGAGCGATCACCCGTGATGTTGCCAATTCCTGGCACATCCTCGGTACCCCACTTGGAAGAAAATATCGCTGCCGCAAAGCTCATATTAACGCCGGAAGAATGGAAGGCGATTGACGCTTTGGCGAGCTAAGAGTTGTCCTCAACTCCGTCCCACTCGCATTATCAAGCTGGATAATAAGCGAGGATCCAGGCGACGACGAAAATGTTCACCAGCGCGATTTCAAAGAAGAACAGCCAGCCAAGTCGCATCAATTGATCGTAACGGAAGCGCGGCAATGTCCAGCGTACCCACATGAATAGGAAAATCATGATGGCGACTTTTGCAAAGAAGACTGCGATGTTGATCACGCCGAAGATCCATCCATGGGAGCCGTCGGGAATCCCGGGAAAATGCCAGCCGCCAAAAAGTAATGTGACGATCACAGCCGAGCCGGTGATCATCGCTGCATATTCACCGAGAAAATAGAGAGCGAACTTCATGGAGCTGTATTCGGTGTTGTAACCGCCAGCCAGCTCCTGTTCCGCTTCCGGCAGATCGAACGGCAGGCGGTTTGTTTCGGCAAAGATTGCGATCACGAATATGAGGAAGGAAACGATCATCGGAATGGCGAGCAACCATTTCGATGGATTCGTCCAATCGCCGATAAAAGGCGCGATGAACCAGCCGTGCTCGATCTGGTAACGCACAACGCTCGTCAACCGCAGATTCCCGACGACCAGAAAAATAGGAATTACGGCGAGTCCGAGCGAAAGCTCGTACGAAAGCATTTGCGCGCTGGAACGAATTCCGCCGAGGAACGGATATTTGGAATTCGATGCCCATCCGCCAATAACGATTCCGTAAACGCCCAGTGAGGCGATAGCAAACACATACAGAATTCCAATGTTCACGTCGGCGATTACCATCGGGATGCCGAACAGCGTGCTGCCAAATGGGACTACGGCGATGGTAATAATGGCCGGCATTACCGCGAGGCACGGCGCCAGCCAGTAATAAAGCGTGTTTACGTTTCGCGGGGTGAAATCTTCCTTTAGCAAAAGCTTGAACATGTCCGCGATAGGTTGCAACAGACCCGCTGGCCCAACGCGATTCGGCCCCAGCCGGTCTTGAATGAACGCGCTCACCCGTCGCTCGGCGTAAACCGCGTAGGAAACCATCGGCAGAATCACCACAAAGAGGACGCCGACGATTTTCAGCAGCGAGGTGATGATGAAAAAAGAATCCATCGCGACTTTGTGATTCTAGTGCGTTTCAACAGCTTTAGCAGCGTCATGGAGCTGCTGCCGGACGGCGCGGCGTGCGGCTTGGAGCGCGATCGCTTGCTCGATTGCTTCTTCGTCGCTGGGATGCATCGGCGGTAATTCATCAATTTGCAAAATGTGCACACCGAGATCGCCGATTTTGCTCAGGCTTAACCCGGCGAATTGCGGGATTGTCTCGCTGATCCGGCGAAAAATATCGTCGATTGATGGAAGCGAATCGCCTCCGCCAATTTCTCTCAGCAAATCACGCAAGATCTCCCAATCATCGCGTGCATTTCCAGGCGGGCGCACGGCGCGATTCAATCGTTGCAAGCGACCTTTGCCGCTGATCATTGAGCCGCGTTTTTCCGCAAAACCGCAAGCGGGCAGAGCGACGGTCGCTTTTTCGATCGCCTCATTTGACAAAATATTCATCGCGATAAACGCGGGGAGCTGCGCGAGCTGTTCAGCGGGTATGCCCAAATGCATCGTGTTTTCCTTCAAAATCACCAGCGCTTTGATTTGTCCGGATTTCACAGCTTCAGCGATCGCCATAAGTTTTGCGCCCGGTTCGGATGTCGATCCAAGAATCAAACGCGCGCCGTTCGTGTTTGGATTGCGATCCTCGCTTAGCAGAATGTCGTCGCCGGGGCCGCGGCGTGGGACGATGTCGATCCACTGTGTGCCTAACGACTTCGCTAACTGAGACGTTAACCAAAGTTCTTCGTTGGTCATCCGGCCCGAGGCAACGATGGCGATTTCAGATCCGGCAAACTGCTTCAATTGAAGCGCTGCCTGCGCGATGGCAGTTGGCCAGTTCGCGGGCACCAATTTTCCCTCGGAGCGAATCTGCGGCTCGAGCAGACGATCTTCGGCTTCAAGAAATTTGAGATTCAGCCGCCCGTAGTCGCACATCCAGCAGGAATTGACGTGATCGTTTTCGCGGGGCGTTTGCCTGTAGATCACGTCCTCGCGACTGCCGATGACAGTGTTGCAACCGGTAGCGCAACTCGTGCAGATACTTTTCGTTTCCTTCAGGAACCAGACGCGCATCTTGAAACGAAAATCGGTGGAAGTAAGCGCGCCGACCGGGCATATATCGACGGTGTTCAGAGAGTAATTGTTTTCCAGCCGCTTGCCCGGATGAGCGGTCAGCACGGTGTAACTCCCGCGATCGACGAAACCGAGCACGTCGTCGTGTGCGACTTCTTGGCAAAAACGAATACAACGCGAGCAGAGAATGCACCGCTCATCGTCAAGGGTAACTCGCGGGCCCAGTTGAACATTCTTCGGTTTCTTGACTTTGTTCTCAAGAAAGCGCGATTTGCTCGTGCCGAAATCGACACTGAACTCCTGTAAACGGCATTCGCCGGCCTGATCGCAGATTGGGCAATCGAGTGGATGATTGATAAGGAGAAATTCCATTACGCCGCGCTGACATTCCTTTACCAGCGGCGAATTGGTGCGAACGGCCATGCCTTCGGATACATCCTGCGCACAGGAAATTTGCGGACGCGGCATCCAATTGGTGATCGGTTTACCGTCGGTACCGAGCTCGGGCTTGCGATCCGGGCCTAGCCTGGGGAATCCCATTTCGATCAAACACATCCGGCAATTGCCAGGAGAACTGAGCTTCTTGTGGTAACAGTATCGCGGCACATAGCTGCCGACCTTTTCACACGCCTCAATCACACGCGTCCCCTTGGGAAACTGATGCCAGACACCATCAATCTGCACGTTGAATATTTGCGTAGTCGGATCAGCCATGTCTAAGGAAAGCAGGAACCCAGGAATTTTAGAGGTGCAAATCGGGTGGTTGAAATCCGCGTTCTCGAGGGACCTCGCTTAATTGTCAATGGCATGCTCGAGAAATTCAGAATAAGCGCGTCCGCCAGCCCACTAGCCTTCAGATAGCTGCGAACAATTGCAAAATGGACATTTTCGAACGCGTCAATCGCCTTGAGCTCGACCACGATCTTCTCGTCTACAAGGAAATCCAGCCGATGTTCGCCAATCTGATGATCGCGATAAAAAAGCGGTATCAGTTTCTGTCGAACAAACGCAATTCCACGGAGAGCGAACTCGACCGCCAAAGCCTGCTCGTAGATCGATTCTAAAAAACCCGGACCGCGTTCGCGATGCACTGCAAACGCCGCGGAAATAATCGCGTCTGTAATTTCTGAATCCCTCAACTCTTTTCCTGCATTCCTGCTTTCCTCAGACATAGTCAGATCGTTCCTTTGGCGCCGGCTTTTTCCCAGCCGGGGTCGTGTGCCATGGGAAGAGTGGGAATCGATTCTTCCTCGACTAATTCCTCTGGCGTATATTCAGGTGGAAGCGGCGGGGGAACGGGCTTCTGCGCACGCGACGCGAATTCTTCAGGAAATTTCTGGATAAAACTCTGGGTCGGCCACGCGCATGCTTCCCCAAACGCGCAAATTGTCCGCCCGGCGATATTGTCGCCAATAGTCTTGAGTGTGTCCGGATCCTCCACTACACCTCCGCCGCGCAACATGCGATCGGTGATTTTCTTCATCCAGAGCGAGCCTTCCCGACAGGGTGTGCACTGGCCGCAACTTTCGTGTGCATAAAACTCGTTGATGTTGTTCAACACCCAGACCATATCGCGAGAATCGTCCAGCACGATCACGCCGCCGGAACCAGCCATGGAGCCTGCGGCAGTCAGCGAATCGAAATCCATCGGGATCTCGTCAATCGATATTTCTCGTTCGATGGTCGATCCATTGGGCTGTCTCTGCTTAAGCTTGAATCGGTCATCTGCACGCAAAACCTTGGCAGAACTCCCGCCCGGAATGACTGCTTTTAATTTTCGGCCCGCTCGCAGTCCGCCAGCCATTTCGTAAATCAACTGGCCCATCGTCACTGCGCCGACTTCAATTTCGAAATAGCCCGGTCGCTGGACGTCACCGCTTACACAGACGATGCGCGTCCCGGTGTTGTTAGGCCGGCCGAGACGAGCATACTCCGCACCGCCCATGGCGATAATGTGTTTGATGTGGCAGAGTGTCTCGACGTTGTTGACGATGGTCGGGCACATGTAGAGACCGAGCACCGCCGGGAAGTAAGGCGGTTTGATCCGCGGGTAGCCGCGCTTGCCCTCCAGCGATTCAATCAAGCCCGTTTCTTCGCCGCAAATGTAGGCGCCCGCACCGCGATGAATGTAAACCTCGACATCAAATCCGGAGCCGAGAATATTTTTCCCAAGAAAATTGTGCGCACGTGCTTCTTCGATAGCGCGCTCGAGAATCTTCGCGCCTTCCGGGAATTCGCCGCGGACATAAATATACGCGGTGCGCGCATTGAGCGCGTAACACGAGATCAAAATTCCTTCGAGCAGTTGGTGTGGGTCCTCATGGATGATGTAGCGATCCTTAAATGTACCTGGCTCAGATTCATCAGCGTTGCAGATCAGATAGACCGGCCGCTTTTCGTCCGGCTTGATGAAGCTCCATTTCAAGCCGCAGGAAAATCCGGCTCCACCGCGGCCGCGCAGGCCCGAGTTTTTGACCTTATCGACAATTTCGCTGCGCGATATCCTCAGCGCTTGCTTCAATTGTTCGTAACCGCCATCGCGCAGGTAACAATCGATATCAGTCGTCCAATCTGAGCGCCCGAAGTTTTTGTAAATTAAGCGGTGTTCGAGAGGGTGCGGAGATGTTTGATGTTTGATGTTTGATGTTTGATTTCGCAGTAGATTGGCAACCGAATTTACATCCACGTTTTCGTACAACTGTTCGCCCACCATGCACACTGGCGCGGTATGGCAGCTGGCCAGGCATTCCACGAACTCGACGCTGCAATTTCCGTCGGAGCTGACCGAAATGGGATTATGAGTTCCCTCACCATCAGGTGGACGTTGAATCCCAAGGGTCGCGCATAAATTTTTCATCAGCTCGAAACTGCCAGCCATTGCGCAACTGAGTGTCCGACAGATGCGAATATGCGTTTTGCCCGGCGACTTCTGGCGAAACATTGGGTAAAACGTGACCAGCTCGAGGATGTTGATCGGTTGCAAGCCAAGCTTTTCCGCGATCGAAAGCACGGCCTCGTCGCTGATGAACCCGAAGTGTTCCTGCCAGAGATGCAACAGCGGCATGGCCGCGCTCCTTCGGTGGTCCTGCGGATATCGCCGAATGGCTTCATCCATTTTCCGCTCCAGCTCAAGCGGGACACGTATGCTTATCGAGTCCACCGAAAGCGCCCGATTAATCAGATAATGTGCTGTCTTTCGACTGCACTTTATCGTCCTTGAAAACGACCGTGACCCTGTCCTTTCCCTGTCGGTAAACGTAGGTCGTTTTTTTCATGATCACCAAATCCTCGTTCGTAAGCGAAGTCGGCGGGCCCAGAATTGATTCCACCTGTTTTTTCGACATTCCTTCCGTCACTTGATCGACGTTTGCTTTGGTGATGCGTTTGCCTGAACAGCCCACGCCGAACACGAGCGAGAATATGAGCAAGAGGCGAGAGATCCGCTTGAACATCGGCATAATCATCTGTCGCATTCTCCCATGACGAAGTCCAGACTGCCCAACACGGCCGGTACGTCGCTTACCATGGAGCCCGGGAGAAGCTCCGGCAGAATGCTTAGGTTGACAAAGGACGGCGCGCGAATCTTTAGCCGATATGGCACGCCGCCGCCTCTGCTGTTGATGTAAAAGCCAAGCTCACCCTTTGGATTTTCTGCCGCGAAATAAATCTCGCCCGGTGGCGCGTCGAGTCCTTCTGTTACCACAATGAAGTGATGAATGAGCTCTTCCATCTTCGTCATCACGTGCGATTTCGGTGGGGTCATATTTTTCCAGTCCGCGACATTGATGGCTCCACTGGGGAGTTTATCGATTACTTGGCGCAAGATTCGCACGCTTTGGCGCATCTCCTCGATCCGCACCAAATAACGATCATAACAATCGCCCGCACTGCCGACCACCACATCGAAATCGTAATTCTCATAATCAAGATACGGATGTTTGCGCCGCAAATCATGTTCGATACCGCTCCCGCGCAAATTCGGACCGGAAATGGCGTAAGCAATCGCCCGCTCTTTCGAGATGACGCCAATGTCCTTTGTTCGATCAACAAAGATTTTGTTTCGGGTCAGCAACTTGTCGCACTCGTTCAAGCTTGGCTCGAAATCGTCGAGGAATTTTCTCAGTTGCGGAATGAAGCGATCGGGCAAGTCGCGGATTTGCCCGCCCACGCGCGTGTACGAGGTGGTGAAGCGCGCGCCGGTTAGCAGTTCGAAAAGGTCATACAATTTTTCGCGCTCAGTGAATGTGTACAGAAAAACCGTCATCGCGCCGAGATCGAGTGCCATCGCTCCGAGACCGAGCAGATGCGATGAGATACGGGACGTTTCACAGCAAATGGTGCGAATCGCTTTTCCACGCGGTGGAACGTCCCAGCCCATCAATTTTTCCGCCGCTAGCGCGTACGCCACGTTGTTTGAAAGCGGCGCGAGATAATCGAGCCGGTCGGTGTACGGCACAAATTGGTTGTATTGCATATTCTCGGCGATTTTCTCATCGCCGCGATGCAAAAAACCGATGTCTGGCGTGGCCTTGGTAATGATCTCGCCATCGAGTTCGAGCACCAACCGTAAAACGCCATGTGTGGCTGGATGCGACGGCCCCATGTTGAGCACCATTTTCTCGCCAATGTCGTGGTCCCCCTCGCGCAATTGCGCGTCGGCGGCAGTTAATCGCGTCACCGCATCGGGCGATTCAATTTCGCGCGTCGTAAAGGGCATCGGAAGCGTTACAAAATTAAAAATGTTACAACGTTAACGGGGATTGATTTACGCTGGCGAGTGAACCATCGGGTGCAAGCGCAAAGTGAATCGGCCTAGCGCAGGCGTTTTCAGGCAAGCACAGGCTGGCAGCCTATGCTCCCGTGCAACAGAAATCCGCTCGCGAACCTAGGCAAAGCTTGTTAACTGTGCCTGCATTATGCCCAAAAAAGTCGCACTGCTTTTTGCTGGTCAAGGCGCACAAAGGGTTGGAATGGGACGTGATCTCGCGGAGCAGTTTCCTGTGGCGGGAGATTTGTTCCAGCAAGCGAATGAAATTCTCGACCGCAATTTGAGCGAGATTGCGTGGTACGGCCCAATTGATGAACTGACCAAGACGAGCAATTGTCAGCCAGCACTTTATATTCACTCGCTGGCAGCGCTGGCAGTGTTGCGCGATCTCGCGGGCGAATTTCCGATCGGCGGTGCAGCCGGCCTGTCGCTTGGAGAAATGACCGCCCATGCAGCTGCTGGCACGTTCGATTTTGCAACAGGCCTGAAGCTTGTCCAACGGCGCGGCGAATTCATGGATGAAGCCTGCACGGCCACGCAGGGCGGTATGGCGGCGATGATTGGCGGTAAGGAGAACGACGTGCGCCAGCTTGCTGCAGATGAAGATATCGATGTCGCCAACATCAATGCGCCTGGCCAGATTGTTGTTTCTGGCGAATTAGCGAAAGTCGAGGTCGCCATCGGCGTGGCGAAAGAGTATGGAATTCGTCGCGCGATGATGCTGAACGTCGCGGGGGCATATCATTCGCGCCTGATGCAGAGCGCGTACGAGAAACTCGAGAAAGCGCTGGCCCACGTGCCGATCCAAACGCCGCGATTCCCAGTAATTAGCAACGTGAGCGGCGAAGAAGTAAAAACGCCCGAGGAAATCCGGCGGACTCTCCGCGATCAGGTGACCGGAACAGTTCGTTGGACAGATTGCGTAGAGCGCCTTGTTAATCTTGGGTGCGATTACTTCGTTGAGCTTGGTCCCGGTAACGTGCTGGCTAGTTTGTTTAAACGCACGCGCCCGGGAGCGGATATGATGTCTGTGGGAGACGCGGAATCTGTGCGCAAGTGCGCTGAGAAAATTGTTGTGCAGGATCAGCGCCCCTAAGGTTCAACTGGAAATGGCGCTGGAATCTACAGTATCGACAAGCCGACCTGCATTCTCACAAAGCAGATCGCTTGCACAACGCAGCGCCGATTACTTCAACATGTCCGGCTCAGCAGAGGCCGTGGTAGCCGCAATTCTTTTCGCGCTTATGGTCGTGCTCAAACTTGTGAATATCACGAGCTACCGATTCGACAGTGATGAGTCGCAGCACATGCATGTGATTTGGGCGTGGGCGCGCGGTTTCGTTCAATATCGCGACGTGTTCGATAATCACATGCCCCTTTTCCAGATAATGTTTACCCCGATTTTCGGACTGATTGGAGACCGGGCGACCATTCTTTACTGGATGCGATTCATCCTTTTGCCGATGTACTTTGTGGGAGCGTGGTGCACTTACCGAATTGGGGAGTCGCTTTTTTCTCGGCGCGTCGGGGTTTGGGCGGTGATTCTGGCCGGCCTCTATCCCAAGTATCATTTTATTTCGTTCGAATTTCGAACCGATAACCTTTGGGCGCCGCTCTGGCTTCTATGTATTACAGTACTGATCAGTGGCCCGCTGACAGTGCCACGGGCTTTGGTTGCCGGCTTACTATTGGGACTTTCTTTCAGCGTCTCGCTGAAGTCAGTTCTGTTGTTACTAACGCTTTTCGTCAGCGCACCAATTGCGTTGTTTCTCGTTGGGAGGAAACAACTTGGCCAATCATGGGTACATCTAGCGCGTTGTACGCTAGCATTCTTTGCTGCGATCCCGCTGGCTCCAGGCGCAAGCGCGACTGCATTCGCGCTCGCTGGTCTCTGGCGTGATTTTCGGTATTGCAATTTGGAGCACAACATTCTGCCGCATCTCAATACCAAAAATCATCCAGCCTGGTGGATCATGGTTTTCCCGGTCGTCTTTCCATTTGTGATTTACGCTGCGCGGCTAATCGTTCGGGCGACTCCCGAGCCGGGAGTGGCGTTCCGGCGCGTTTTCATCTTGCTAATCTGCGGCTTTTATGGGCTGGCCCTGCGCAGTTTTTGGAACCTGCTGACCCGCCAGGATTACCTTCCTTATTATCCTCTCGCATTCGTCCTCGTTAGCGGAGCTTTGCTTGCTGTTTCGCCTCGCTTAGCGAAATACAAGCTGAGTGTTAGCCACTATCTGTACCGGATTCCTTTGCCGGCATTTGTCGGTCTATTGGAACTTTTCCTAGTGATTGTCACGCGTCCATTCTGGATCAATCGCACTGAAACTGAGACGAATCTTCTCCGTGGAGTTTTGAAATTGACCGACCCCAGCGATTACGTTCTGGATTGCAAAGGCGAAACCATCTTTCGGCAACGCTGTTTTTGGCCGGTGACGGAATCGATCATGATGGAGCGTCTCAACCGACGTCTTGTAACCGATAATGCAGCCGAGCGAGCTGTTGAGACTCACACGTGTGTCGCGGTCATGAAAGGGCGGATGCCCATACATGCGAAGAAGTTTATCTGGGCAAATTATATTCCTGTCGGGGACGACTTGCGGGTGGCAGGCAGATTCTTGCAGCCGTCTGAGGCGGACAGCATGCGGATGGACTTCGAAGTTGTGATCCCGGCACCTTACAAGATCGTCGCGCGCGACGGCCAGGTTGGCGGGACGCTCGATGGCACCCAATATGATGGTGCGCGGTTTCTCGCGCCGGGCAGACACACTTTCGTGCAAACGTCGTCCGGAACGGGACTCGTTCTTCTCTGGGCCCAGGCGGTGGATCGAAATTTTATCCCTGAAAAATTCACCCACCCACGGGTAAAAGGATAAGAGTTCTGGCATTGCGTTTGGTTGGTCTTCTGCTAGAAGACTTACCCGTGCCTGTTCCAGCCTTTAGTTCGCGCTCTCGCTTAATGCTGTTCGCGCCGCATCCTGACGATGAATCGCTCGCGTGCAGCATTCTCCTACAGCAAGCGGTTCACGCGCGTGCAGCGATTCGTGTCGTTTATGTAACGGATGGCGATGACAATCCATGGCCGCAACGCGTGCTCGAACGCAGGTGGCGCCTAAATGCAACTGACCGCAGACGCTGGGGAAGATTGCGACGCACAGAAGCGCTCGCGGCATTGCGCGTTCTCGGCGTGAACGGTTCCGCGGTGCGTTTTCTGGCTCTGCCGGACCAGAAATTGACCGCGATGCTGATGTGTGATTGTCAATCTGCACTTGAACGGTTGGCGGCAATCATAGCAGATTGGTCGCCAACGGACCTGGTCGTGCCGTCGATTTCCGATACCCATCCCGACCATAGCGCTCTTGCCGTAATGCTGCGGCTTGTCTTGAGCGAGTCTTTTTCAGCTTCTTCAACGACCGAACGGATGGGTGTTTGGACTTATACTGTTCACGGCAGAAGTCCCGCATTCTTTGATCGTGCAAAGGCGATCCGCCAATCCCAACCTGAAACGGCCACCAAGCTTCGGGCGATTCGCTGTCACAAAACGCAACTCAAATTATCGCGAAAACGATTTCTCGGATACGCCCACCGGCCCGAGCGTTTGCTCAGGCTTGGTGCGGATGACAAGATCATTGCCGAGGGCTCAATCGTTTCAATTTCCGGGTTGCCTCATTCGCTTCGCGTGGAAGTTCGGCTCTCGCCTAAGACTATCCGAACGTCCGAGCCGATACTATTTGTGTTGGGGCGCAACGAAGGTGGCGCATTGCGTTGCGTGACGATGCGAGTACCTGCCCGATCTTCGTCTGTTGAAATGGTGGACCCGGCCTCGCTGGACCGTGTTGCCATGGCACAGTATCGTGGCAACGCTTTCATCGGCCAGCTCACAATTCCGCTGTCCATTTTTTCATCTGCGCACGCCATTTTTGTTAAACTGGAACGGCGCTCGTGGTTCTTTGATGAAGCGGGCTGGCTGGATGTTTCGCCAACGCCGGATGGTCAGGTCGCAGAACTGGAACACCGTGCGACAGAAGCTGGCCTGCTAGCGATTCATTAGGCAATAGGCAACTCGCCGTCGCGATGGCGGTTGCCACACAATCGACAATCGCGCAGCAGTAACGTAGTTTTGCGCAAATGACATTGCAGGAGCGCATTGATTCAGATTTGAAAGAGGCCATGCGCGCCAGGGACAACACAAAGCTTGGCGTACTGCGCATGCTCAAATCAGCTTTGAAATATGCGGCGATTGCAAAGTCAGGAACGGAAGCCGAACTCAGCGATGCCGAAGCCGCTCAGGTCATTCGGAAGCAGGTCAAGCAACGCCAGGATTCGATCGAGAGTTTCGAAAAGGGCGGGCGGACTGAACTGGCCAATAAGGAGAAAGAAGAATTATCGATCTTGAATGCGTATTTGCCGCAACCGATCACTAGCGATGAGCTGGTCAAGGTGGTGCGGCAAACGATTGCTGAAATGGGCGCGACATCAAAAGCGCAGATGGGTGCGGTAATGAAAGCGTTGCAGGGGAAAGTGGCTGGCCGCGCGGACGGGAAAACGCTGAGTGCAGAAGTGGCACGACAGTTGCCGTTAAGCTGAAAACGTTACAAGGGTTACAAAGTCACAGATTGCTGACCAACGGGGTACCCGTGTTGTAACTTTGTAACTTTTTTAACTGTGCTTTCAGCAATTATTGTCGCCGCAGGCAGTAGCCGGCGCATGGGGTTTAATAAATTGTTTACGGAAATCGGCGGCGCGCCGGTGATCGCGCATACGATTCGCGCGTTTGAGCAGGCTGGTTCTGTCAGTGATATCATCATTGTTGCCTGTGAGGATCGACATGCCGAAATCAAAAAGCTCACCCGTGATCACAACCTTACGAAGGTTCGAACCATCATCCCCGGTGGTGAACGCCGGCAGGATTCTGTGCGCGCTGGCCTGACGCACTTGAGCGCTGACGCAAAATATGTCGCGGTGCATGATGCCGCGCGCCCGCTGATTACTCCGGAGCAGATCGAGCGCGTCTTCGAGCAATGTCGGATCCATGACGCAGCCGCGTTGGCAGAGCCAATCAACGACACGCTAAAACGCGCTGATGCCAATCTGATCGTCACCGGTTCTGTGGATCGACATCAACTATACGCAATGCAAACGCCGCAGATTTTCGAATGCGCGCTGATCGAAGACGCTTATCGCTCCGTGTATGCGGAAAATGTTTCAGTGACCGACGAAGTTTCCGCAGTCGAACGACTCGGCCGCAAGGTCGCTCTCGTTCTCAACGGCGACTTCAATTTCAAAATCACCTATCCGCGAGATTTACCAGTGGCCGAATTTGTTTTGAAGCACCGCAAGCACTCGCCGAGAATTGAAAAGCTAGCGTGAGCTAAGCGACCATTGAATCCAGCGGGACGAGCGGTCGGATCAGTTCGGTCAAGGCGGGAATGTCCTTGCGTTTAAAGGGCCGCCCGCGCTTTCGCATTTTGGTGGTGGCGAGTTTGTTGACCCGGCAGAGCAGGCCGTTTTTCCAGATCCACGCATTCGGGTTGTAAGGGCCGACCCGGCGTGGATCGGTCCAGGTATGGATCGACAGCAGGCGATCGGTGAGTGACGCGGCAATATGCATCGGGCCGCTGTCCACGCTGACGATGAAGTGCGCGGCCCGAATGAGCCAGATCAATTGCAACAGTGAAGTCTGGTTGGTCAAATCAAGGCAGTTTTCAGGTGGATTGTCGATCCCGCGACGCGATTGGCCCACCACCACCACGCGCGTGGGCGCAAACGCGTGGCAAAATTCCTTGATCACTGTCGTCGAGAGCGATTTACCTGCGCCGCGCGCGAAAGGGTGAAGAAGAATGAACGGCGGATATTGATCGAAACGCGGAAGCGGGTCTCCTGTCGGAATTGGACAGCGAAGTCCGGCAGCTGCCGGACCGACGGCGCCTCCAGCTAATTCGGCGAGCTTGAGGTAGCGCTCGATCGCATGTGCCCGGCGATCGACCTTGGCGACGCGGTGGTAAAACCAACGCGAGCCTTCGCGGGCATCGCTCATTCCATAAATCTGATTTGCGCACGAGATTTTGGCGATCAGCGCACTGCGTAGAAGCCCCTGAAAATCCAGTGCCAGGTCAGGCCGCAAGCGCCGCGTCTGCCTTAACCACGGGAGCAGGCTCTTTGGCGCGCTGAGGCCGCGAAATTCGCCTCGCGGAAAAATGTAAACGTGATTCACATCAGAATTGCCGCGCAGCAGCGACACAAACTCGGAGTTAATCACCCAGGTGATCTCGGCATCGGGGTGCGCGTCGCGAACCAGCGCCACCGCCGGAATGGTGTGGACGATGTCTCCGAGCGAACTCGGCTTGATGATTAGGATCGATTTCGGATTCAGGGCCCGCGCTGAAAGGTTAAATCGTTAGAGCGTCGGTCATCAGTTGTCTCATAGTCAATGGTCTGCGTTAGCGGCCAATAGCCAGCCGCTCGGCGAGTAATGGAGGCAAACCGGCTTTAATGATTTTTTTTTGCGCCGCCTCCAAATCGTATTTGATGCGCAATTGCTGGACGAGGTTTCTTTCAAAATCGTAAATGCAATACGCTGCGCGCCAGTCTCCGTCCCGCGGTTGGCCGACACTGCCCGTGTTGATGAAATATTTCGTGTTAGGCTTAATCCGGACATACTCCATTCGCTCCCGTTTGATCTCGCCATTTTCCCGCATAAAAACCATTGCCACATGCGTGTGCCCGAAAAAACAAACGCCGGTATGCTGATAAGCAAAGCTGGCAGCGGCGTCCAGATTGTTAAAAACGTAGCCCCATTGGGATGGAGTATCGAGCGTTGCGTGGACGATGGTGAAATCGCGCACCTGCCTTTGTAATGGCAAATCGCGCAACCACTTTCGGTCTTCTTCGCTGAGATTGTCGCGTGTCCATTGGATGGCACGCTCGGCCACCGGGTTAAAGTCGCTCGAAGATTCGAGGAGTGCGGCCTGCTCGTCGTGATTGCCTTTCACAATCGGGCAATCCAGTTCGCGAATCCGTTCCACGCACTCGTGCGGGTTTGCATTGTAGCCGACCACGTCGCCGAGGCAGACAAAATCCGTGCAGTTGCGCCCGCGCGCATCTGCTAACACGGCTTCGAGCGCCTCGAGGTTGGCGTGAACGTCACTCAAAATTGCAAAACGCATGGCGCAGCGGTCACAACGTTACAATGAAAACGCTTCAACTCCGAATCTTTCACAAGGGAGGCGCGTTAACGCTTCAACGCTTTAACGATCTAACGTGTCACCGTTCTTTGTCTGGAATTCGCTGATCCTTCGGGATTCCAAGTTTATCTTCGAGAAATTTCAGCCTGGTGATCAACGTGGGTAATCGTTCTTGTGGTCCTTCATCGTAAAGCTGACGCAGCCGTTCATAAGCTTCCTGTTCGCGTCCGTCGCAATACGAAAGCGCATAGGCGGAAAAACGCTGCTCGTAGCTAGGTGCGTCGGGGAACGCCGCTGCTTTGCCGTAAAATTCTGCGGCGCGCTCGTGGTCTTTATATTTCTCTTTGTAGAGACGTGCCAACGCTTCGTAAAGCTTGTAGCGATCGGGGTTATTTTTTATTCCGCGTTCGAGGAA
>QHNV01000149.1 GCA_003218535.1 Verrucomicrobiota bacterium | reverse complement strand
AAGCGCTGTCTCGGCAACCCGGATTGCCTGAGGCAGGCGGCTACTGGCGCGCAGATTGTCAAGCTTATCATTGAGAATCGACCAAAGCTTTTTGTCGCCTTTCATCCAGCATCACCAGCCCTCACTCAATTGGGTGACTAACTGGTTGGCGAGCTCCTCAGTCGCCAAAGGCAATGCTTGCCGTTCATCCGTGGTGGGGTCTGCGCTAACGAAAAAACTGGTCGTCCCGGCCGCATGCCCGTTAGGAATAATCGCGGAGCCGTCCCGTGCCGCCACGGTGTACCTGATCTCCATCCTAAGGTTGAACTCCCGAGTGGCCAGTACGTTCCCGCGAACGGATCGCGCCGGCAGACGGTCGACGCGAATGATTTCAGCTTTCAACACAGCGTCAGCATCATCGTTACTCGCAATCTTGTAGGTGCCGTCTTGTTGCAATTGCTTGATCACGGTATCTGTGACTAACACTTCAACGCGAGGAAGAAGAGTTTTGTTTTTGAAAGTGGGAACGGCCATCGTCTGAACCTCGCGCATGTAATAGGGTTTTACCGGCCCGATATGATAGCCGAGGCAACCTGTTAGCGACAAGCAGGCTAGCCCTGCCGCAAACGTTGCTTTCACGGCGCCGGTGAGGCGGACGCTCCGGGCGTTGAACTGGCGCCGGAGCTTTGGCTCGTGCCTGGTAAGGTCGATGACGGCGCAGGCGCAGTAGTGGTATCTGGCCCCAGCGACGCTGGTGGCGGTAGCGAAGAATCGGTATCTGCTGCTGGCAGCGGCGCCTCATTGTTAGCGGCTCCGGGTTTCGCCGATTCGTTGTTAGCGGCTCCGGGTTTCGGCGACTCACCCCTCGCCATGCGCGCCCCCTGATTAGGCTGCTTTTTCTTGCTGGCTTCTCCAGGGCCAAAAGCAGGCTGAAGCGCAGCCTCGCCCACCTTCGCACGCAATTGGTCGATCCTTTTTTTCGCCAGATTGCTTTCGGTTGACCCGGGTTGCTGCCGAATTACCTCGTTGTAGTAGATTACTGCGGCGCGATAATATTTCTGTTTATCGTAAAATTTAGCCACTTGGTAGGAACTGGTCGTTTCCTTGTGCTCAAGAAGGTCCATGTTTGCGCGCGCCTGTGCGGCTTTTTCACTATGCGGGTAATGGAGAAGGAAATCTTGGAAAGATGTCTTAGCGTTTGTGGTTGCCGCTAAATCTTTGGTGCCCTTTCTGGCCGCCGTAAACCAGATATAACCGATCTGATATTGCGCGTCGGCTGCAACCGGCTCGTTGGGAAATTTGTCCACCACGGCCTGGTAAGCTTCGATTGCCATCTCAGGCACGTTCTGTTTCTCGCGTGCCAGACCTATATTGAATTGCGCCCGCGCCGTGTATTTGCCGTATGGCGCAGTCCGTACCACGTTCGCGAAAATTGTCACCGCCCGATCCAGCGCCGACCCCATCGGGATGCCGAGGACTTTTTTCTTCTTGCCGTTCAGATAAATCTCGCCGATTCGAAACTGCGCCTCGATTGCTTCATCGAAGTTCGGGCTATTGGGATATCTTTCGACCAATGCCCGAAATGAATCGGCCGCTGGCAGATACTGGTGCAGCTGTTCCTGCAATTCTCCCGCGCGATAAAGGGCACCGGCCGCAAGAGCATCCTTTGGATGCTGTCGCACAATATTCTTGTACGCGTGAACCGCTCGTTTCAGGTTACCGTGCTTTTCGGCAGCCTGTGCGGTCTGATACAACTCCAGGGCGGTCTCGCTAATTTCTTCCTCCCCGGGGGCAACAAACTTTGCTTTTTTGCCCGGCTGAAAGACTATCTCCGCAGTGCCCGCTTCACACAAAATGAAAGTGGCCGCTGTAAAAAGTAAAACGACGCGAACTAAAAAATGCATGGGTGTGGCAGGGTAATTGACTTCTCCATTGCGTCAAGTTGATCAGTCAAATCAGACTCGACGGCTGATGATCACGCCGATTTTATAGTAACGCCTTTTCGAAGCAGGGAAACTGATTAATTGTCTAAAGCAGGCATCCGGCTCCAAGCCGGAAAACGCGGCCCTGCCGCGTGCGAGCGCAGCGAGCGCCTGCATGGGTAGCGGCGTGTGCCCCTCGCTCGCCCTGCGCGAAGCGCCAGTAATAGCCTCAGTAGGCGCTCGCAGAGCCTGCAACACGCACTCGGTCGTTCCTCCCTCGGTCTCGGCAGGCAAGATGCCCGCGCTACCCTTCGCTAACGCTGGTGGGGTAATCCTCTCATCCGGCTCGACTCGTCTCACCTGCTGAGGATATTACTCCCCATTGAATCTGACCGATCAGCATAAAATACGCATCGGCACGTGCGCATGGACTTTTGAAGACTGGCGTGGCTCTTTTTATCCGTCGGATTTGCCTGAGTCTCAATGGCTCCAATTTTACGCCAATTACTTTCCTTCCGTGGAAGTCGATTCGACCTTTTACGGTGCTCCCGCCGAAGCGACCATTCGTCGTTGGATCGAGATTACACCCGCTACTTTTCGGTTCACCTGCAAACTTCCCCGAGAGATCACGCACACTTGCCGGCTGCGCGATTGCACAGCGGAATTGAACGGGATTTCCGATTTGCAATTGAATTCCGCAATTCCGGCTGGCATCGGCCGCAAATCATTCGGCTTCTGGAAAAACATCGCGTTTGCTGGGTGTGGGCCGATACGACCCCGATCAACGAACGAAATCTTGCGCCCTTCGAATTTTTGCCGTGCACGACGGATTTTCTCTACCTGCGTCTTCTGGGCGATTACGCGACGAAATACAATGTCGATGGGGAGCACGTACATCGTTATGAAAAGCTGCTGTGGAAACGCGAAACTGCCCTCGACAGTTGGTCGCTCAAGATTGAGCGGCATCTTTCTGAAGTGCGCAGTGTCTGGGCATTTGTAAGCAACCACTTCGAAGGATTTGCACCCGAAACTTGCCGGCGATTGGTGCAACGTTTGGGCTTTGATTTGCCGCTGCCGTCCGGGGTCGAACGGGCATTTTCAGAACCAGAGCGATCGCAGCTCGACCTGCAATTGTAGGCGACGACGCGCCTACTTCGGGCCGCTCACAACACGCGCCGTGCGTCTGTGCTTTTCGAAAACGCAGACTTCGCAAATCCCGAAGATCGACATCTTCTCGGCGAGCCGCGAAAAATTATCGCCCAATTGCGCATGTGAATGCGCGTCGGAGGCCGTTGTGAATGGAATGCCCTTTTTCACCGCCAGTTCAATGATTCGGTCACCGGGATAAAGTTCGTTCACCGGCTTACGCCAGCCTGCTGTGGAAAGCTCAATCGTCACATCCCGCGAGCGGATAACATCGAGCGTTTCCGCCACAATCGCATCGATATCTGCCTTTGGACGATGGCCGTGGATTTTGATAAGATCGAGATGCGCCAGGCAATCGACCAGCCCAGTCGCAGCGATTTCGCAGACGCGGCGAAAGTAATCGGCATAAAGGGCATCGATATCGCATCCCTTGAATTGCTCGGCACCGACCGGAATGCTGTCGAACATTTGATCCCGGCGATCGAGGAAATGAACCGAGCCCAACACAAAATCCAGTTTGTCCCAATTTCGCTCAATCCATTTGCGCCCGGTCGGTGAATGAACCGGATCGTTATCGAGCTCGATCCCGGCGCGAATATGCAGATCAGGATTTTGTTCTCGCATTCGATCAATTTCGCCAAAATCGATCCCGGTGTGATAACGATCGTGGTCTGTGAACGCAATGTCGCTCAGGTGTATTGCGCGAGCCGAATCCGCCCATGGCTGAAGCAGCGCCGGCGTATAACGCTGCACCCTGTGCCCCTGGGGATGCGTATGATAATCAGAGAAGAGTTGGTAGTTTATAGATGAGAGTTGATCGAGACCCGCGTCAGTTTCCATCGACTATCAACTATCGGCCAATAACTCCGTTCAAGGCACAGCTAAAAATTTCTGCTGTATCCGCAACTCAGGATATTGGGGAAAGAAAACTTCAGCGATGAAGACTTTGTTCGGCGTCAAGTCCCGCGTTGCAATCGTTTCGTTGTATTCAACGAGTTCCTGGGGGTTAATAAGAACCGTGCTGGGCTTTTCCGTGATTGCATGATTGTCAGACCATTTTGTCAGAATCTGACCCGCAGAGTTCTTCAAATAAATCTCGATTCGCTGGTTTGTCCGAAATTCGAGCGTGACGGGCCGCTTGAAATGATTTGTTAACGTTACTTTCATTGCGAGCTGGCGCACTTCCGACAACTTTACCGTTTGTGGCGTAATCTGAAGCTCGAGTGCCAGCCCGCGTAGTCTGGGATCTTTGTATTGCGGAACTCGCTCCGAAGAGAACGGATGGAGAATGCGACCTAACCAACCACGCCTGTGCGGCGTCGCCGCCGGTGCGTTTTCCTGAGCGAAGGCGCTCCCGACGATCGCAAATACCAGAAATGGAAGAACAATCCCGCGCTTCATGAGGCGTTAAACACCAGACGTTGCAATTCCTGTCAAACCCTTTATCAATCGGCATGCGGATCACACCGCCTTTGAGCTGTAGCAGCGCTCTATGAGCGCCGAACGCCATCTCGCTCCGAAAGCGTTTCGGTGGTGGTACGCTGCCGCTATAGTGTGCGCTACTGCATTTTGCGTGCTGCTCGCATCGACCGGCGCGGCGAAGGATCGATCGCGGCACTGCATGCTACGGGTTCACGCGCAAGCAAATCCGCGTGATACCGAGGTTTTCGCCACATCTGTTCGCGCGCAGGTTTCCGGCAAAGAGGTAGCCATAGAAAAAATGCCGTGGATTTCGGAGCAAGACGTCATCGCGTTTTCTCCTTATCCCGCCCGCGACGGAACTTATGGCGCACTGCTTCAGCTCGACGAGCACGGGCGCGTCGTGCTCGATACTTTAAGCGTCGAGCGCCGCGGCAGTTTCCTCTTTGTATTCGTGAATGGCCGCCCAATTACCGAGCTCGAAGTTGATAAGCGCATTTCGGACGGAAAAATTTTCATTCGTTCCGGCCTGACTGCTGCCGATATCGAATCAATGAAAAGAGACTGGCGGCTGATTCCACAAAGGAAAAAGCCCTGATGCGACGATTTCTCGCGGCAATCGCCGTGATTGCGATTTTTGGAGTGCGCGGACATGCCCGCGTTTTTGAAAACGACGACGTATCGCCGCACTTCAAATCCACGGTAGTCGATCTTGTCCTGCCAACAGACAACGACGCACTCTTCTCGGGTGATGGCCCGGCATTTTACCAATACATCGAGCGTGATTACAACGGTGTGAAGTCCACGCCATGGGAAGGTGGCCAATATGGTTTTGTACGCGATCCGAAGGAGACTTCGGCCGGCATTGTATACACGCGTTTTCATGAAGGAATCGATATTCGCGCCTTGCATCGGGATGCCCGGGGCGAACCGCTGGATGAAGTGCGCGCTATTGCCGACGGCAAAGTGGTGCACACCAACGTCGTGAATGGCTATTCAAATTACGGGAAGTACATCGTGATCGAGCACCGCTGGGACGGCTCAAGTTATTACAGTCTCTACGGACATCTGAGTTCGATCGCGGTGAAACCTGGCGATATGGTCAAGCGCGGTCAGCCGATCGGCATTATGGGCTACACTGGAACCGGTTTAAACCAGGCACGAGCACATCTTCATTTGGAGTTAAACTTGATGCTCAGCCGTGAGTTCGAAACGTGGTACAACATATTCTTTAGAAATGATCCTAACCACCACGGCATCTACAACGGCATGAATCTCGCCGGTCTTGATGTCGCGCGCCTCTATTTGGCGCTACGCAAAAACCCGGCGCTTACGATTCCCGAGTTCCTCAATAACGAAGAAATATTTTACAAAGTTACCTTGCCGAAATCGCGGCACTTCGATTTGCCAAGACTTTACCCGTGGATGCTCGCGGCCGGGAAGCGAGACGAAAAAGCATCCTGGGAGGTTTCTTTCGCGTCTTCGGGTGTGCCGCTGAAAATTGAAGCCAGCGAGAAACACGTGACACAGCCCGAGCTGAGTTATGTCAAGAAGAGCTCGATCGAATATTCGTATCTCACTCGCGATATAGTTTCCGGTCACCAAAATAACGCGCATCTAACAAACTATGGCAGCCAGCTCATGCGACTTCTGATTTGGCCAGACTGAATCTGTAGCCGCCTTGGTGTTCGCCGAATTGCAGGGCGTCTGTGTCAGACGCTATTCCAGGAATCGTATCAATGTTTCAGCACGAAGTCGGTGTGCCTTGCGCGAGCGCAACCCCGTGCGGGATTGCACCCTCCACGAAGCCAAGACATTCCATTGCACCGCTTGGTTTACCGGGAAGCGCAATCACGAGAGCGTGATCGACAATCGCGGCAAGGCTGCGCGACAAAATTGAATTCGGTGTGATCCTCATCGACTCGGCGCGCATCACTTCTCCAAACCCCGGCAGCTCGACGCGCATGATTTCGCGAATCGCCTCAGGCGTCACATCGCGCAGCCCGGCGCCCGTGCCCCCTGTCGTCAGAATCAAACCACAGCCTTGCTTGGAAAACGAGCGGATTGCGTCCTGAATCCGCGCTGCGTCGTCCGGCACAACCGCTTCCGCGAGCACCTGCCAACCCGCTTTCTGCGCTACCCCTTTCAAGGCAGGCCCGCCAAGATCTTTGTAATCGCCCGCGCTAGCGCGATCCGAAATGGTAATGATACCAACTTGTATTTGCATGCTCTTGTAGCGGCGTCTCTATGAGCGCGGTTTGATTCGCGAGTCAGTGGTTGTAGCCGGCGCTGTGTGGGCGACGCCGCACTGAGATGTTTTTGCACGCCGCCGATGCATTTCGCACTGCGAAACGGCTACAGTGCTCTTTGTCTTTTCGACCAAACGCACCTCGGAGATTTCCATCTCTTTGTCTACCGCTTTGCACATGTCGTAAATCGTGAGCAATGCGGCAGTGACACCAGTGAGCGCATCCATTTCAACTCCAGTCTGCGCAACAGTTCGAGCACTGCACTTTACCTCGGCATGATGATTCGATATCGCGATGTCGATTTTGACTTCGCTTAACGGCAAAGTGTGACATAGTGGGATGATCTGCGCCGTTTGCTTCGCAGCTTGGATACCGGCAATCCGCGCGGTCGCAAACACGTTGCCCTTTGCGATTTGATCTTTCGAAATCAAATCAAGTGTGTGGCGCTGAAGCCGGATTTTTCCCCTGGCGACTGCCGTTCGCGCACTCACCGGCTTTGCTGAAACATCCACCATCTGCGCTCGCCCGTCATTGCCGATATGTGTGAGACGCTTCACGGTTCAGCCGCCGATTGCGACCATTTTGCGGTCAGGCTTGTAGTTGTTGCGAAATTCATGTTGTTCAGGTTTTCGATCCACAACGTCGAGAAAAAACTGCTTGAGTTCCTCGTCCGTAGCGCCGCCACGCAGCGGCTTCATGATGTCAAACTCCAGATAGCTGCCGAGACATGGACGCAATTTACCGTCACAGGTGAGACGAAGTTTGTTGCAGCTCTCGCAGAAATGCAGGTTGGTCATCGCCCCGATAAAGCCGAGGCGCTGTTCGCGGTTCGGAATCTGATAGTAGGTTGCCGGGCCGTTTGTTCGAAATTCTGACTCTGGGATGAGACTCCCGTAAACCGATTCGATCAACCGTTTCGCCTCGAAGACCGACATAAAATTGTTGTCGCTGAGAACTTCGGTCGTACTCACGGGCATCATCTCGATGAAACGCAGGATCAAATTACGCGACGCGGCGAATTCGATCAGCGGGATCAATTGATCCTCGTTTCGGCCGCGCATCAGGACAGTATTTAATTTGATCTGATCGAAGCCAGCGGCGATCGCGACATCGATTCCCTCGAGCACCTGCGCGTGCAAATCCCGGCCGGTAATCCGAGAATAAACATGTCGATCTAGCGTATCCAGGGAGATGTTGATCGATTGCACGCCAGCCTCGCGCAAAGCCATGGCCATCGGTTTTCCAGCTGTAACTTGGCGCGTAAGCAAGGTTCCATTCGTGGACAGACCCAAGCTTCTGATTCCGGAAATTTTCGGGATCTGCGCAATGAAATGGACCACGTCCCTGCGCGTCAACGGCTCGCCGCCAGTGACTCGTACCTTCGAAACACCTAATTCGGCGGCAACGCGGATCAGGCGTAACGTCTCCTCGAAAGTCAGAATCTCTTCGCGCGGCAACCATTCCTGCAACTCCTGCGGCATGCAATAAGTGCAGCGCTCATTACAGCGGTCGGTGATCGAGACACGCAGGTAGGAGATTCGATGGCCGTAACGATCCTGCATTGGAGTCCAATTCTACGGGCAGGACGATGTTGAATCAACAACCTGGCGGATAATTGACTCGATATAGGCCGGACGTATGATCCTCAACATGAAGCGCCCGATTCTTGCCGCAGCGCTCGCGCCTGGCATCGCACTTAGCGCGTTGATTGTTACGAGTTGTGAGACGACCGAGAGCCGCATTTCCAAGCATCCTGAAATTTACCAAAACCTTTCTGCCAACGACCGAGCATTGGTAAGTCGAGGCCAAATTCGCCCAGGCATGTCTCAAAACACTGTGTGGCTCGCCTGGGGTTCACCGGATCGGAAAATCACGGGCAACATGCGTGGCCATGCCACTGAGACATGGATTTATGTGCGCTATGAAACATACTGGTACGGTCCATACGGCTATCCTTACTATGGTCCATATGGCCCCGGATTCGGTTATGGGTTTGGTGCAGTAGGTGTTGTTGCAGGGCGGCATCATCGTCATGGCGGGCGCACTTTCGTTTTCTTCGGCGACCCATTCTACGATCCATTCTTCTATTCGTACATACCGCCGAGTGTTCCAGTCCCGTATAAGACCGTTACGTTCGTAAATGGGCGCGTCGTCTCGTTCCAGTACATGGAACGACCATATGGTTGAGCTAGATTTCGGTCGCTTTTCTCCACGCAGTTAAGAGAATCGATCGGGGCACGCCTCACCAATGGCTTACCGCTCATTTAAAAACTTTCTCTCCGCTCTCGAAGAAGCGGGCGAGCTGAAACGCATCACCGTCCCGGTCGATACCGATCTAGTCATAGCAGCATGGGCAGACCGTGAGATGAAATCGCCCGATGGCGGAAAGGCGTTACTGTTCGAGCACCCGATTGTCGACAAAAAAAAATCCGCGTTCCCGGTTGCCATCAACACGATGGGTTCGCGCCGACGTATGGCGCTGGCGCTGCAAGTTGCAGACGTCGGAGACATCGCCCAGGAGATTCAACTCATCCTTAAAGCGAAGCCGCCAACCGATCTTCGCGAAGGCTGGAACTTGCTTAAACAAGGAATTCATCTTTTGCATGCCCGCCCGAAGCACGTGAAGGAAGCGCCGTGCCAGGAAATCGTGCATAAGATTGGCAACGGAGATAATTTTTCATTGCGCGATCTTCCTATTCTCAAGTGTTGGCCGAAGGATGGCGGCCGCTTCATCACGTTGGCCAACGTGCATACGCACGATCCGGAGACGGGCGCGCGAAATGTAGGCATTTACCGCATGCAAATCTACGACGAGCGCACAACGGGAATGCATTGGCAAATTCACAAAGTCGGCGCGCGCCATGGCAAGCGTTATTACGAGCGCAGCGAACGGATGCCTGTAGCAGTGACGCTAGGCGGCGATCCTGTTTATACCTTCGCAGCTACCGCACCGCTGCCGGATGGTCTGGACGAACTACTTTTTGCCGGGTTTCTGCGAAGGAAATCAATCGAGCTTGTGCGCTGCAAAACAATCGATCTCGATGTTCCCGCGGATGTTGATTTTGTTCTGGAAGGTTACGTTCAACCCGGTGAGATGCGCCCTGAGGGTCCGTTCGGCGATCACACCGGTTTTTACACTGCGATCGAAGGCTACCCAGTTTTCCATGTAACCGCGATTACCCATCGGCGTGACGCAATTTATCCGGCCACGATCGTGGGTCGACCGCCGATGGAAGACTATTACATCGGCGACGCTGTTGTGCGCATATTTCTGCCCGTTTTCAAAATGAATTTCCCTGAGATTGTGGACATGACGCTGCCGCCGGAAGGCGTTTTCCATAATCTGGTCTTCGTCAGCATCCGAAAGCAGTATCCGTATCAGGCCTTCAAGGTCATGCACGGTCTCTGGGGCATGGGCCAGATGATGTTCAGCAAATACATCGTGGTAGTGGATGAAGATTGCGATGTGCACAGCATGAGCGAAGTGCTTTTCCGCTTGTGCGCGAACACCGATCCTGCGCGCGACACGACTGTCATCAAAAATCCAAGTGATTCCCTCGACCACGCGCCTACCGAGCAGAACATCGGTTCGCACATGGGTTTCGATGCCACGCGCAAGTTGCCGGGCGAGAACTATCAGCGCTCCTGGCCGGAATTGCTGAAGATGACGGACGAAGTGCAAGCCCTGGTCGACAGGCTTCAGGCGCAGGCCCGCCGAAACACCTGCTAAACGGTCACGATGGACAAAGTCACTGGTAGAACACCGCGCTACGATGTCTGGATGCCGCAGCGCGATGCCCCTAGCTTAAGCATCACGGTTTTTGGAAAAGCCTACCAGTATCAAC
>QHNV01000148.1 GCA_003218535.1 Verrucomicrobiota bacterium | reverse complement strand
TAGTTTTCCAGAAGCAATGAGCCGCGCCAACGACGCGGAAGTAGGGACCGCGGAAGTGAAGGCGCCCAGTTACAGCCCTTATTTCTATTTCCAAGATGAGGACAAGGAGCACGCTGTCTGGTTTTTGGATGCGGTGACCTTTCTCAATGAACTGCGGGAGGTGCGCGAGCAAAAGGCGGGCGGGTTCGCGCTTTATCGGCTCGGCTGCGAAGACCCGGCAATCTGGGACGCGTTAAGCCTGCCGCGCGATTTTAAGATGGATAGGCAAACACGGCAGTCGCTCGAGGGAATCAAGGCCACCGACACAATCACGGACGTGGGTGACGGCGAGATTGTCACGGTTGACGAGAGCCACACGGATGGACGGCGCAATCTCAGCGTTGACGCAGGCGGTTATCTTACCGCGAAGTATGTGAAGTTCGCGCAATTTCCGACGCTTTATCACCAAGGGGCAGGTGGCGAGCATCAGGTCACGATCACCTTCGATGATGGACCCGATCCGCGATGGACGCCGAAGATTTTGGACATCCTCAAGGGCGCAAACGTGAAAGCGGCGTTTTTCCTCGTGGGAGCGAATGCAGAGCGTTATCCGAACTTGGTGCGCCGCATTGTAAATGAAGGGCACGAGATCGGAAACCACACGTATTATCACCCGAACCTCGCGCTTTGCTGGCCGGAGCATATACGGCTTGAACTCAATGCGACACAGCTTCTACTCGAAACGATAACCGGTCGCGCGACGACGCTGTTTCGTCCGCCGTACGCGGCTGACACTAGCCCGTCGCAGTTAAGCGAACTGATCCCGCTGCAAATCGCCGAAGACCTAAATTATCTCGTCGTGCTGGAGAGTATCGACCCGGAGGATTGGGCGAAACCGGGCGCGGACAATATTCTGCGGCGTGTTAAACAGCAGCGCCGCGACGGCAGCATTATCTTGTTGCACGACGCCGGAGGTGACCGGTCACAGACGGTCCAGGCGCTTCCGCGCATTTTGGAATGGCTGCACACACGCGGCGACACCGTCGTGCCTTTGAGCACGCTACTCGGTACGACTCGCGATGCGGTGATGCCGCCATTGGCGGAAAGCGGTCAACCGTTTGCGCGAGTGGTCAGCAGCACCGGTTTCCGCGTGTATCATGCAATCGAGGAATTTCTTTGGGCGTTCATGATTGTTGCGACTGCGCTGGTAGTAATCAGAACGCTGGTTGTGGTATGGCTGGCGTATCGGTTCCGGCGGCGACCGCACATGGAATTTGCCGAGCCGGTGAGCGTTGTCATTGCCGCTTACAACGAAGGGAAAGTGATCGCGAACACATTACAAGCGCTTTTGGCGACGGATTACAAAGGCGATGTTGAAGTGATCGTGGTCGATGACGGGTCGCGCGACGAAACCGCCGCCCAAGTCCAGCGCATTGCGGCTGTCGATCCGCGCGTACGCTTACTGCAACAGCCCAATCACGGGAAGGCCCGCGCTTTGCAACGCGCTCTCGCCGCTGTCCGGCGTGCCATTGTTGTTTTTATCGATGCCGACACACAATGTCAGCGCGACACGTTGCCGCGATTACTTGAGCCTTTCGCAGATGCAGGCATCGGCGCGGTGTCTGGGCACGCCAAGGTCGGAAACTTGCGAAGGTTTGTTGCGCGCTGCCAGGCGCTCGAATACACCTGCGGATTCAATCTTGACCGACGGGCTTACAATCGCTGGAACTGCATCACGGTAGTGCCCGGGGCAATCAGCGCGGTCCGCAAGGAAGCGATCGATGAAGCAGGCGGCTTAAGTTTGCAAACACTGGCGGAGGACACCGATCTCACGCTGTCATTGCATAAACATCGTGGGCGAATCGTTTATGTGCCTGAGGCTATCGCATGGACGGAAGCGCCCGAAAGCGTGGGCACACTTGCCCGGCAACGTTTTCGGTGGGCGTACGGGACGCTGCAATGTCTCTGGAAACATCGCGACATGTTGTTCAACTGGAACTATCGCGCGCTTGGCTGGTTCAGTTTGCCCAGCATCTGGTTTTTCCAGATCATTCTCGTCGCTGTCACGCCGATGGTAGATTTGTTTTTGCTCGCGTCACTGCCCTTCGGCGCGTGGCGCGCGGTCATGCCATTCGTGATTACGTTCCTGTCGATGGACGTGATTCTGGCCACGCTCGCCTGTCTTCTGGAGCGGGAACCCATCATCCGTGCCTGGCGGATTTTGCCGATGCGCCTGATTTACCGTCCGATGCTTAGCTATTGCATCTGGAAAGCCATCCTGCGTGCGATCAAAGGCGCATGGGTGAGTTGGGGCAAACTCGAGCGCACAGCCAGCGTGCCGGTGCGCGCGTGATTGTCGTTCTTAGGTGTGCCACTCCGGGGGATGTGACACATTGGACACATGAAAAGTGTCACGATTCGCGAATTGCACATGAATACCGGCAGGTTGGTGCGTGCCTCGGCTCACGAGAATATTCTTATTACTGAACGTGGGCAGGCGGTTGCCGTGCTCAAGAGTGCCAAGGCGGCCGATCTGGTCGGCAAACCTTTTCCCAAGCGTGATTTTCGCAAGATGCCCAAGGTTCCTGGCGATTCGACTGTCTATATCTCAGAGGAGCGCAATGCGCGGTGATATACCTGGATGCCAGTTACATCGTAAAATGTTATCTTCGCGAAGCAGGATCCGCCGAGGTGTTGAAGCTGGTCCAAAAGAGTGCCGAACGGATTACTGCACTTCATGGCCGGGCGGAATTTTATTCCGCTGTGCATCGCCGTCTCCGCGAAAAGCATCTATCTTCGCGAGATGCAACAGCTGTTTGGAAGCAGTTTGAAGAAGACGAGCGCTCTGGCCTTTGGCACTGGCTTCCAGTGACCGAAAGTGTTGTTCGACGAGCGTGCAACGCATTTGAGAAGCTGGACGCCACGGCATTTCTTCGCGCCAGCGATGCACTCCATCTCGCTTGCGCCGTGGAAAATCAGTTCGCGGCGATTTATAGCGCAGACCGAATATTGCAGGAAGCTGCGCCGAATTTTGGCCTCAAAGGGATAAGCGTCTATTGAAGCCTTAGGAGTCAGGAAGGTTTCCGCGCAAAACGGTAAGCGAATATGGTGGCAGGTCGTAGGATGAAGATGCTTCTCGTGAAAAATGTTTTGGCGGCAGACTTCGGAGTGGATGGCCGTTTGGCCCGTCGGCATGCCACGCATATTCTTGCGGCGAGAACTGAATTAGGTCGACCTGACCGGCGAATGCCACTGGGCGGTTCGCGCCGAAAAAATTGAACTGCATGCTCAGCCGAGCTGTGCGTTTCGGATTCTTGTTAATCGCCAGGAGCGCCCATTGCTTATCGGGTCGATGTACAGCGTACACGCTGACAAGGCGTGATGACGCTGAGCTTTGCTGTCTGACAGTTACCGGAAATATCTCGTGCGAGTCGTTGGTGGGTTGGATCCATTCTTTCGTGACGAGCTGCGCGCCATAGTAACCGGCCAACCGGTTCAGGTGCTCGCTGTTTCGCTTCAACTGCAGGATCGTGAGATTGCCCCATGAACATTTGAGTTCGTCGGCCAGATAGTTTGGCTCGTAGCCGTATTGGTAAGCCTTCGCTCCACCTAATGTCAGAAATGTTCCAACCGTGTCTGCGTTGAAAAGCGCGCCCGGCATATCCACTTCGTGGCGGCCAGCGAAGACCGAGTAACCATATTCGGTCATGAGCCATGGAATCGCAGTAGGAACACCGTTTGCTTGCAAGCTGGCCATCACAGCGCCAAGGCGTTTCGGGGTTTCTAATAATTTCAGAGCTGCATTCGAGCAGATGTCGTCGAACGGATAGAATTCAAACGAGAAAAAATCGAAGCGAGATCCTGCGGCACGAATGTGATTCAGGAATCGCTTCATCCAGGAGCGGTTGTCTGAGGCGTCAGGCCAGGTGAGTAATTCCCCCTCGAAGCTCTGCAGGCTCGGGCCTCCAAATCTGAGGTTTGGAGAAACCGCAGAGAGGCTGTGAGCGACTTCAGCATAAAGCGCTCCATAGTCCTCTGGCGTGGCCCATTGACCATCCGGCTCTTCGCCCAACTCAATTCCCTCCAGAGGATATTGCTGTTGCAAGAGGTATTTGATCTCAGCGGTTGCGTTCTCAGGCGTGTCGTACAAAACGCCGACTGGCACGAGCACCGGCAAGCGGTTGGTGAGTTCGCTTCGTAAAATGAAATCCAGGCCTGGCTGTTCGATGTCGTAGTCAATGTCTTTCACCCGATGCCAGGGATCAGTCGACGATACATACACGATCGTCTGCTTGTGTCGGTCGGGCGCGTGGCGAACGTAATCTCGAAAATGTCCCTTCTTATCGATCTTACCGAGGTCAATTTCACGAATGGCAAATCCAACGCGATCGCGAATATCGCTTGATGGTTGGGCGCTGATTCGTGAACTGTGACTCATCACAATTCGCATGAATCGGACCTGACGCGGACGTTCGCCGAGGCGAATCAGTTGATCGCCGCCATGAGCGTCATTGATGTTTCCGTGCGCGAACGGCTGCCAATCATCATCGCTATCGGCGTGCAAGTGCATGGGATCGCTTCCCGGCCAATATTCGACGCGATATTGTGTGGCAAACGGCATCGCCCAATGAATCCGAATAACGTCAATCGGCTTGCGTGCACCCAAATCGATTACCGCCCATTGCGGATGGGCGTCTTCCGACTCGCCGGTGAAATGCGAGTCGAGATACGGATTGCTTTTCCAAAACGAATCGTGATCGCCGTCGGTGATGCGTGAGTATCCGTCGTCGTTTGCTTGATCGATGGTGTTTCCACGCCGGGGCAAACGATAGCCGTAAGAAACGTGAATCGGTTCGGCGATGGAATCGTCGGATGTCCAATATCCGCATTGGTGGATCGGATCACTCCATGTGCCTCGCGGGTTCCAATGCCAAGCTTCGCCTCCCAATTCGGTGCGCAACCGGTATGTCAGCGGCCCAAATCCGGCTGATCGCATTTCGGCCATGTTTTTGTCCGTGAACATTCGGGCGCAGTCGCCTCGCTCATGACCGTCCACACCGGCGCCGAGCGCTTCAGTGGACACACACTTGTTAACGCAATGATCGGCATCCACGGTCGCTGTGACTGCAAAAGTCTGCGAATCCCCGCGCGCTCCTATTGCCGTCACCAAGTAGATGAGGCAAGCGGTGGTTGTGCTGGACAACCAATTCCTCTGCACAGAGCTTGCCAGCCAAATGCGGAGTCCAAAGCGTTTCGCGATCATTGCTCTGGTGTCGATGGCGAGCTTTTCATTATGCGCATGTCACAAACGCGTCGCTGCCGACCAGCTTAACGCAATCGAAGTCGTTATACCCGAACATGGCGCATACACGGGCGCGTTCATGGATTTCGGCGATGAGGAGGACGACGTGACTCTCGAAGACATTGAAGATTTCGAGCAAATGGTTGGCAAACATCAGGCCATCATCGCTTCGTCGAGCTATTGGGGCGAACAAAACTTCCCCGTGGACAATCTCAACGTCATCTGGCGACACGGTTCGCTCCCGCTCGTTTTCTGGTCGCCCTGGGACAAGCCCTACGAAGAGGATCGCGGCCCGGACAAGTTCAGTTTGACGGAGATCATTGCTGGAAGGTGGGATGAGTACATCGACAAGTGGGCGGACGCGGCGCGGAATTTTGGCAATCCATTAATCGTCGTCTTCGGCGTCGAGATGAATGGGACGTGGTTTCCGTGGTCGGGGGCTTATTACGGCGGCGCCGAATGGGACAAGGAGCACAACAACTGGAAAGGCCCGGAAGTCTTCCGCACGGCGTATCGTCATGTTGTGGATCGCGTGCGCGCGCGCGGCGCCACCAACATTAAGTGGATGTTTCACACCAACAATTATTCCTATCCTTTGGATACTTGGAATAGCGCGCCCTCCTACTATCCCGGCTCCGATTACGTCGATTGGCTTGGCCTGAGTGTTTATGGGCAACAATACAAGGACGAACCAAATCCGGACATTCCTTCGCTTGTGGACTGGCCGTATGAGGAGATGTGCAGACTGGATCCGAAGAAACCAGTCATGATCGCAGAATGGGCGACTGGTGAATTTCCGTACGATGTGAACGAACCCGGCATGTGGAAGCCCGAATGGATCAAACAAGCCCTTGATCTTTTCCGTACGCGTTATCCGCGGGTTAAGGCTGCGGTATATTGGCATGAACGCTGGCAAAATGCTGATGGGTCTTACAGCAATCTGCGTGTGAATTCTTCGGTGGAATCGTTAAACGCGTACCGCGCTGGCGTCGCGAATCCTGATTGGCTGGGCAATTTGATCCTGCGAGCGATTCCACTACGCGCAGCGAAATGACTACGTCAATCCGGTTTGAGCTTGCTACTGATGACCTTCAGATGCGGCACGTTCCCTGCGATCATTTTGCAGACGATTTCGTAAGTTGTGCCTTTGTTACCGGTGTATTCAAGTTCCACAGTGTCCTTCCCCTTCCATCCGGTTGCGTTCAAATAATCGCGACTTGGTCCGCCCTCCTCGTTTGCTTTCTTCCGAAGTTTCTCCAGGTCTGAATCCGGAATCGCGAGCTTCTGCCATTTGCCTTGTGCCTCCAAATAGATTTCGCAAACGGTGATTGATCTTCCACGCTCAACGTTGAGCGCAAATGCTGTGCTATCTGGCCGCCAAACAGCGTCCACCGCGTGGTGCTGCGTCTCGGTGTCATAATCTTCCATTGGGAATACGCTCGCGATCTCGCCGGTCGCAGCATTTGAGATCTTTAGTTCGTAATGCTCTTCATCAGCAGTCGTCACGCTGATTGCATATTTGCCGCTCGGTGACGTGTCGTTACCAACCTTTTCCGATTGCGCCGACGCAGGTGCGACTGATGCTAACAATAAACAAACAGCAGCCAGCTTATGCATGGACAAAGATCGCAATGTCGATCCTGATGCTGTGCAAATAATAGCTAAACAGTCCACAGCTGATCATCTAATCTTGGCGACTCGAGGCAAGCAAAACCGCCGCCGCAGCGTCTTGTAACCACTATCTGTAGCCGCAAATTCCGCGGCAACGAAAAATCTCTGTCCCTTTAGACCAGATGCGCATCTTGCGGCATCTCCAATGCAAAGGAGACAATCCGCATTGCGCGTAAGAGGCCGCAGACAGCTGTAGCCGCTTCCCTGTGGGAAGCGCAGCGTTTGAGAGGTTTGCGACGCGTGTGGCGCCTCTCACAGAGAGGCGGCTACAGTTTAGGCTGGCAACGACGGAGTTTTTCTTGCGCAATCGAAAACGGGCGCGCTATAAGAACAGCGCGTAATGGTGCGATTTTTTTTGCTCACAGCGATCATTGCGATCTCGTCTCCGCTTTTCGCGCAAACACCGGCCTCGTCGCCTTCCCAATCCCCATCGCTTGAGCAGCGTGTGGCTGATCTGGAAGCGTACGTAAACAATTCAGCACGCGGCGCAGATTCGGCCGGCGGGGCGCTTGTCTCGAATATCGGGGGGCCGGGTCCCGGTTACAATGCGTGGATGATGACTTGCGCGGCGCTCGTATTATTTATGACGTTGCCAGGGCTGGCGCTTTTTTACGGCGGTCTTGTTCGCGCCAAAAATGTGCTGTCCGTGCTGGCGCAATGTCTCGGCATAGCGGGGTTGGTGACGATCCTCTGGTGGGCGGTTGGTTATTCTCTGGTTTTTTCGCAAGGCTCGCCTTTTTTTGGTGGATTGAAGTTTGCTTTTCTCCGCGGCGTCGATGCGCGACCGAACGGTGATTATTCCCACTGGGTTTCGCATAATGTCTTCGCGATGTACCAACTAATGTTCGCCATTATTACGCCTGCTTTGATCATCGGCGCGGTTGCTGAACGGATGAAATTTGCAGCGGTGCTGGTCTTTGTGGGTGTCTGGATGTTCGCCGTGTATTTTCCGATCGCGCACATGGTCTGGGGCGTTGATGGCTGGATGAATGGCGTCTCGAATCCCGCCGCGAAAATCACAGCCATCGATTTCGCAGGTGGAACGGTCGTCCACATGACGTCCGGTTGGTCGGCATTGGTGCTTTGC
>QHNV01000147.1 GCA_003218535.1 Verrucomicrobiota bacterium | reverse complement strand
GCAACACTCGATCGAATGAATCAGGGAAACTGATCCCTTCGCGTCGCGGCCACGAGAGCCACGTTGCGGCATGCGGTTCCCATTCGGCCGGCATACGATAACCGAGTGCGGCTGGAGGTTGTGATATCATTAATTAAACGTCGAACGACCACCTAATATTGGCAATCTCTTCGGCGTTGTGTCAGCGAAATGCTGAGGAGGTGTTGCCGGTAAGCTGCCGAGACGAACAGGCTGGCAGCCCGTGCCCCAATCAAAGGAGGCTAAGCCGTCCGCCCGGCTACCGGTTTGTAAATCGCACCGACGACTGCGCCTACGATGATCATCTCGATCAGACCGCTGATACTTCCGTAAACGATTAACTTTCCAGGAAAAGGCTGGACTGCGTAAATGGCCAGACGCATGCCGATGGCTGCGATTTCCAACAGGATACCAAGCCGAATCCCAGCGGCTACGCCGCCGCCAGCGAAACCGCTCGCGTAAATCATCACGAATGCAAAAATCACAAGCGCCTGGCCGATAACGATCCAATGGAACAAGCTCAGCATTTCGCTTTGCGATCGCCAGAGATTTGGAGTTTCTGCGTAGATATCTTTGAGCAGTATGCCGTTAAGCAGCCAGCCCCAGAAGAACGTGAAAATGTAGGCGGCAATGAATGCGACGATGAATCGTTTCATGAATTTAAAGTCTGAAGGCAGGATCTAACTGGCAAAACGCCCGGCCAATGTCGATCTAAATTCTTGCTGCCCAACGAACGACGTCTTCCCCAGACGCCTTGTCCCTTACCGCTAGGAAGCCGCCACTCCTTGGTGGCGCAACCCTAGCTGGTGCAAAAGGGCAACATCTACGTCAGCGGCGGGATTTTTCGCGGTGAGAAGTTTGTGACCGTAAAAAATTGAGTTTGCTCCGGCAAAAAAGCAGAGCGCCTGACCTTCGCGCGAAATGCGTGTGCGCCCCGCAGCGAGGCGAACGCGAGCTTTCGGCAAAGCGATCCGGGTGACGGCGATCAACCGGACTAGCTCGAAAATATCGACTGGCGGTTGATCGGCCAATGGCGTTCCCGGCATCGGCATCAAACAATTGATGGGCACGCTCTCAGGGGGCGGATTAAAATTGCTCAATACTTCCAGCATCCGTAGACGGTCGGTTTCCGATTCGCCCATGCCGATAATCCCGCCGCAACAAACCGACATCCCGCTCTCTTGCACGGCGGCAATCGTGTCGAGTCGATCCTGGAAGGTATGTGTGCTCACGATTTCAGGATAAAATTCCGGCGAAGTGTCGATGTTGTGATTGTAAGCGGTTACGCCAGCGGCTTTGAGTTTGCGCGCTTCAACCGGCCCGATTTCACCGAGCGTGACGCAAACTTCCATGCCCAGCCGGCTCACTTCGCGCACAATCTCCAGGACGCGCTCAAATTTTTCAGAACCGTCGCGCACACCGCGCCAGGCCGCCCCCATGCAAAACCGCGTTGCGCCCTGCGAGCGTGCGCGCCCGGCCGCAGCCAGAACACTTTGGAGTGACAATAATTCTTCGCGCTCAACCTCCGTTGAATAATGAGCCGACTGCGCGCAATAAGCACAGTCTTCGCTGCAGCCGCCGGTCTTGATACTGAGCAAGCTGCACCGCTGCACTTCCTCGCCGCGCCAATGCTGGAGATGAACCGCCCGGCTTTGCGACATGAGGTCGAACAAGGGCTGATAGTATAAGCCTTCGATTTCCCGGAACGTCATCGCGTGTTCGCGACGTTAAATCCGAAATGCGAAGTGCGAAATCCGAAATTCAATTGATCCACTTCCCGCCTTCGGAAATAAGAATTGGCAGCTCTTCCATCATGAACTGCGTTTTCCCGATCGCGCCGATCATGTGCGTGCCGGTGGCGCGATACCATTTCTTGGACATGCTTTCGCCGGTATGGCAGCCCCAACTCCGCACGTAGGCCCCGTGCGCGAAATCTCGCCGCTCGATCTTAGCCAATTCGTTCTCGTGCAACCACGATTTGCACGCGCTGTCAATAAGGTTGCTGTAATCAAACATGAAACAGGCTCGATTCGAGTGCCCGAAATATTCGAAGCCGACAATCTTCACCTGGTTCCGTCCCGCACCTGCGGGATTGTTTAAGTAGTCGATCACTTCCGAGCCGGCGTTAAACCAGACGAGATTCAGATTAAATTTTTCGCGAACGGTATCGATCAAGGCGATCAAATCCTGGTGCTCCTGCTTCGCGCGGTCTATATACCCCTGTTTATAAACCAGCCACGTAATCTGCGCGTCCGGACCGAGTTGGGCGCGCAACTGTTCGGTGCGCAAACGCGCGGCGCGAATAAAGTTCGCCCACCAGTGATCGTGCGGATAAAGCTTGTATTTCTCCCATTGATACAAGGAAGGTCCGCCGACCAGAATGATGTATTCGCCGTTCGCAGCGAAACTGTTGCCTGCTAGTACGAGCAAAAGCGCGAATAATAAAGAGGCCCTACGAACACTACCCATGAGCAGGAGCATTATTTACGCACAGTGCAAAGCTGCGCAAGGGTAGAGCGCAATCGCCGAGCGCGCCGAAAAACTGCCGCGCATTCGCAGAGAGCCCCAGCGGTCCCTCCCTAACATTCCGGTTCGATTTCATCACTGACCAAATCCTCCCAGGTTTGGCGTTTTCGAATCAGCGAGAATGTCTCGCCGCGAACCAGTGCTTCTGCCGGCAGCGGACGCGAATTGTAATTCGATGCCATCACAAATCCATAGGCGCCGGCGCTCATGACCGCCAACAGAGCGTCTTCATCCAGTTCTGGCATCTCGCGATCGAGCGCAAAGAAATCACCCGATTCGCATACCGGCCCAACGACGTCCATCTTTGCCACCCTGCCCCCGCTCGTGCTGTTGTTCCGGCTCGTGACCGGTTGTTTCACCGGCGCGATCTCGTGATAGCTATGGTAAAGCGCCGGCCGAATCAGATCGTTCATGCCGGCATCGACAATCACGAATTTTTTTTGGCCCGATTTTTTGACGTAGAGGACGCGTGTCAGCAACACGCCTGCGTTGCCGACAAGAAAACGACCAGGCTCGACCAGGATCCGAATGCCTAGGTCGCGCAACGGTGGCACAATGGCGTCGGCGTAATCGCGCACGCTGAACGCGGCCGGTTCGCCGCCGTGGTCGTGCCACCATTGGCCTGATCCGCTATCGAGCGCGCGCCGGTAAATGATTCCCATGCCGCCGCCAATGCTGAAGAATTTGATATCATATTTTGATTTCAGCTCGCGAACGATCGGCGCCAGTTTCTTGATGGCAATGGCGAACGGCTCGGCTTCTGTGATTTGCGAGCCAATATGCATTTGTACGCCGACGATCTCGACGTTGCGCATTTTTGCTGCGCGCTCGTAAACTGCCGGAAGTTGGCCAAGCGCAATACCGAACTTGTTCTCGTGCGAGCCAGTCGAAACGTATTCATGCGTGCGGGGATCGACATCGGGATTGGCGCGCACTGCAATCGGCGCACGCAAGTTTTTCGTACGGGCGAGGCGATTGATGTAATCTAGCTCCGCCTCACTCTCGACATTGAAGCTGTAAACACGCTGCTCCAGCGCGGACTCGATCTCCTCGCGCGTCTTGCCGACTCCGGCGAACGTGCAACGCGCCGGATCGCCCGCGGCTGCGATTACGCGATGAAGTTCGCCGCCGGAAACGATGTCGAACCCGGCCCCTGCATCGACGAGCAGCTTTAGGATCGCGCGATTCGAGTTCGCCTTGACTGCGTAGCAAATCAGATGATCGAGCGGTGCGAGCGCCGCATCAAGCCGCGCATAATGATCTAGAATTGTTCCGGCGCTGTAAACGTACAGGGGCGTCCCAAATTTCTCGGCCACGCGCGCAAGATCGACATCCTCGCAGTACAGATGGCCATCCCGATAATAGAAAAAGTGCATGGGTGTAGCGCCGACCGCCGAAGGTAAAAATATCAGGCGCTTGGCACAAGCGTCTCTACAACTTAACGACTCCTATCCAAGCGCTCTCAAGCCGATATTGACAATCGCAATTAACGCCACTCCCACCGAAAAACTAGTCAGAACAAGTTTTTTCCCATGCCTCAACATCTCTCCGAGCACGGCATGCACGGCCAGATATAAGAAGCCGCCACCTATATAGGCCATGATTAGGTCGAGCCAAAGAGACGAGATCTTGCCCAAGAAAATAAAGCCGATCAGTCCCCCGAGGAGCGTGGTCGCTTCCACTGCTGCCACCCAGCCGAGCGCCGCTGCGCGTTGTAAACCGGCACCGACTAGCAGGCTACCGAGCGCTAGACCTTCCGGGACCTTGTGAATGCACAGAGCGGAAAAGAGCGACCAACTCGTCGGTTCTCCCACGGGCGCTGCCTGCTGTATTCCCAACGCGATGCCGTCGGTCGTGCTGTGAATCGCAAGCGCAACAACTAGCGCGCCAGCGATGTCGCTAAAATGTCTTGCCGCGTCGGCATCGAAGTGACTGGCCGCGCATGCAGGACAAACGTGATGAACGTGTTTGCTGATAAAGAAGAAAAGCGCATATCCCGTGGCCAGCGCCAATATCACGGCCCACCACGGACAGGCGCCCAGACTTTCAGGCAAAATTGCGAAGAGCGTTACGCCAAGAAGCGTTCCGGCAGCAAAGCTGATAAGTGCGCAGAGCGGCTTGTGGGAAAATCGCAGTGACGTGCTGATTGATCCACCTGCGAGAGCGAAAATGTAAGCGGCGACGACCTGCCAGAGTGTGCTGACCATTCAAGGCCTCACGATTGACTCGTGATCTTCGCGGCAATGCTGTGTCTCGATGGTGACGTGAACCAGTTCGTCGTGCTCGCGGAGAAGCTCCCGATAAGAATCCGAGCTCTTCGGCTCATGCGCAACGACTGAAATCATGGCCGCAAATTTCCCAGTGCCGACCTGCCAGACGTGCAGATCGGTCACGATCGAATCGCCATCGCGTTCCACAGCTTGGCGAATTCGATCAGGTAAATCTGATGATGCCGGCGTGCGATCCAGCAAAATTCCACTACTGTCGCGCAACAGTGTGTAAGCCCAGGAAAAAACGACGCCGCTTCCGATAATTCCGACGACCGGATCAAGCCACGCCCAACCCAGAAACTTGCCGCCAGTTAAGGCCGTAATTGCAAGCACCGAGGTGAAAGCATCTGCAAGGACATGCAGATAAGCTGCGCGCAGATTTAGATCATGGTGATGAGCGCTTCGGCCGCCGGGATCCTGGTGACGATCCGCCAGCAACGCAGCGCAGGCCAGATTCACCAGCAATCCAACGCAAGCGATGCCGATCGCCTCGTTAAAATGGATTGTTAGCGGGATAAACAGCCGGCGGACTGATTCGGCGGCCATTAAAAACGCGATGATCGAAAGCACCACCGCGCTGGTGAATCCGCCTAGCACGCCGACTTTTCCAGTGCCGAAACTGAAGCGCACATTGGCCGCATGCCTCCGAGCGAGATAATACGCCACCGCCGTTATCAGAAACGCGAGGACATGGGTGCTCATGTGCCAGCCATCGGCCAGCAACGCCATCGAACGGGACATCAAACCGACGGTGATCTCGACGATCATCATCACGGCGGTAATCCCGATCACGATTCGGGTACGCCGTTCTGCGTGCGCAAAATCGGGCACAAAATCGTGGCTCTTGCGAAAACGGGAATGATCCGTCCGATGCATCTCGATTCAAAATAGCTCGATTATCGCAAAATCAGATCAAAAATCGCGGAATGTGCGCTTGCAAAATCGCAGATCTGGTCTTTATTCGGTGTTCCGCAGCGAGTTTTTGAAATTACGCCGTTGGTCCCTGGGTCTCCGTCGCTTGGCGCGAGGCCGCACTCGCCAGGGGGAACCCGGCAATCCGAAGGAAGAAATAAGAAGGCAGAAGAATGACGTGCCGCCAGGCCTGAGTCGTTTTCTTAATTCATAACTCCTCCCTCACCCCTTAAAGAATATGTCAATCCGTTACGGTCGTTTTGAAATGCCGAAAACTCTCGTCAAGGATGAGAGCACCGCCACAGATACCTACGCAAAATTCACCGCCGAGCCGTTTGAGGCCGGCTACGGTCACACCGTTGGGAATTCGCTTCGACGCGTCCTACTTTCCTCGTTAGAAGGTGCGGCCATCACCGCGGCAAAACTCACAGGCGCGCAGCATGAATTCGCCACGCTGCCCGGTGTTGTCGAGGACGTGACCGACATCGTCCTCAATCTCAAGAAAGTGAAATTCAAAGTGGATGGCCAGGACCACGAGCCGAAGAAACTTTCGCTTACTGTGAACAAGGTGGGCGAAGTCACCGCCGGCGACATCCAAGCCATCCAGGGTTTTGAAGTGCTGAACCCGAAGCAGCTGATATGCACTCTCGACAAGAAACATAAATTTGATGCTGAGCTGGAAGTACGTGTCGGCCGAGGTTTTGCCACCGGCGAGGAAAACAAGCGCCCCGATCAGCCGATCGGTTTGATCCCTATCGATTCCATCTTTTCACCCGTGACGCGCGTCAAGTACGCCGTCGAAAACACGCGTGTCGGTCAGCGCACAGATTACGACAAACTCATTCTGGAGGTCTGGACCGATGGACGCTTGACCCCCGACGAGGCGCTGCTGCAAGCCTCTGCGATTTTGAGGCATCATCTGGATGTATTCGTGAACTTCAACGAGGAAGTGATCGAATTCGATCAGACGCCCGCTGGGATCAGCGAGGAGAATCTGAAGCTCAAGAAGCTGCTCAACATGAGTGTGAACGAAATTGAGCTCAGCGTACGCGCGGCGAATTGCTTAAACAACGCGAATATCACCACCGTTGGTCAGCTTGCCCAAAAAACTGAGGCAGAAATGCTAAAGTACCGCAATTTCGGCAAGAAATCGCTCAACGAGATCAAAGACAAATTGCAACAGCTTGGGCTGAGTTTGGGCATGAAGTTCGATCCGGGCCTTGTGGAGACAGCGGCGAGCGCCGACGGCGCCACGCCCCCTGCGGCGGCCAAGGAGGAAGCCTTAGCCTGAGCTCGGATTCGGTTGGCCATGAGACACCAGAAAAAGACAATCAAGCTTGGCCGCACGGCTGAGCACCGCAAGGCGTTACTGGCCAATCAGATCTGCTCACTGATCGAGCATCAACGAATCCAGACCACATTGGCCAAAGCGAAAGCAGTTCGACCGCTGGCGGAAAAGATGGTGACGCTCGGCAAAAACGGGTCGATTCACGCGCGCCGGACGGCCCTGGCGGTGCTGCGCCAAAAAGATGCTGTAAAAAAATTATTCGACGATATCGCGCAAAGATCGGCGGAACGTAATGGCGGTTACACTCGCATTATCAGGCTGGGCCGCCGCAAAAGCGATTCGGCTCCCATGGCGTTCATCGAATGGGTGGATGCGGAGCAGGGTGTCGAGGAAAAACCTGCAAAAGAAAAGAAGGCGAAGCGCAAGGGAGCCGAGCCAAAGCCTCAGCAAAAATCGCCCGAACGCGAGGAACCCCAACCGGAAGAGCCGAAACATAAAGAGCCGACTGCGAAAGAAGAAAAACCAGCCACGCCGCCGGCCGAAGAACCCAAGCCGAAAAGACGACGCTGGTTCGGGCGAAGCTCTGACGACGAGAAGTAATTTCCAGCGCGCGTCCTCATCAGTTCCCCACGTCTCAAGGTCGGCCAAATCCTGCTGCGGGCTGGCTGCTGGTTTGTTTTGAACTTGGCAGCAACCCTTTCCGAGCGAATTTGGTAGAGAACCGATGACCCCGAACCCGTATTTGTTCATTGTCATTTTCGTCGGTGTGGCGCTGGCCTTTCCGTTGATCCCGCTGGCGCTCGCCTGGATCTGGCGACGAATTTTTCAGCCCTCAAAACCAGGCCCGGATAAGACGTCGACCTATGAATGCGGAGTCGAATCGATCGGCGACGCGCAAATTCAGTTCCACTCGCAGTATTATCTTTATGCGATCATCTTACTGTTGAAACGGTTCGCTGGAGGGCTGAAGCGGAAATGAGCGAGCAAATCGACGAAAGACTTCGCACAGAACTGCAACGGCAGGGAGTCTGGGTGACTTCCATGCAGGACCTTTATAATTGGGGACGGAAGAACTCCATCTGGCCATTGCAATTTGGGCTGGCCTGCTGTGCAATCGAAATGATCGCCACGGCAGCCTCGCGCTACGACATTGCCCGCTTCGGTGGCGAAATTTTCCGGCCATCACCGCGCCAGGCCGATCTGATGATTGTTGCTGGCACAGTGACCAAGAAAATGGCGCCGCAAATAGTGCGGCTTTACAACCAGATGGCCGATCCCAAATACGTCATCGCCATGGGCGCGTGCGCTATTTCCGGCGGACCATTCAAGCAAGGCTATAACGTACTAAAGGGCATCGATCGCTACATTCCAGTTGATGTTTACATTCCCGGCTGTCCCCCGCGACCGGAGGCGTTGCTGCACGCTTTCATGGAATTGCAAAGCAAGATCGACAGTCAAAAGTTGACCGGCGCTCACAAAGCCGTGCACCTCGATCCCAAGCAGCCGAGCGAATTCCCAGTGCCTACGTTTGGCAAACACGATTTAGAGCCGCCCGGGAATCCCGTGGTGTTTCAACCGCCGAAAATTGAAAGATGATTCCGTCATTCCGAGCGGAGCGCAGCGAAGTCGAGGAATCCCATGATAAAACCTTAAAGATCGTTCCGCGGGATCCCCCGGCTTCGCTCAAGATGACGACTGTTCAATGATGGAATCCCTGGAAGAAATCAAAGCCCGAATCCAAGCAGCCGCGCCTGGCGTAAAGATCGACATCGTGGCAAACGGGAGCCCCTCGCAGCAGCATTCGCTTTTGATCGATAATGAACATGCTGTCGGGATCGCTAAATTTCTGCGCGTTGATCCAGCGCTACGGTTGGATTTTTGCTCCAACGCGACCGGCGTCGATTGGCTTGATCGCACCGTAAAGAAGACGGTGAAAGTGAAAAAGCTCGTTGATGGCGAAGAAAAGGAAGTGAACGAAACGATCGAGGGAAAAATCCCAGGCTATCTCGAGGCGGTCTATCACCTCTACTCGATCACGCACAAGCACGGTCCAGTGATCATTCGCATGCGCACCGCAGATCGTACGGATGGCGCGCGATTGCCGTCGCTTACGCCGATCTGGCGAAGCGCTGAATTTCAGGAGCGTGAGATCTTCGATCTTTACGGCGTCCGGTTCGACGGGCACCCCGATCTACGACGCATTTTGATGTGGGACGAGTTCCAAGATTATCCAATGCGCAAAGACTACCGCGAGCCGGACGATTACGAATGGGAGCCGACGCCGCACGACGAGGTGTTGGAGAAAGCGAAACAGCACTATCCGCCGCGGCCGGCCGAAGAGGAATTAAAGCCTTCCTGACCTGTTATGTTGAGTAAAGCGAAACATCTCTGGCCATTTCCGGTATCCCGAGAGCTTCGGGAACATCAGAGATCCTTCGTCATCTTCGCGACTCAGGATGACAACTTGAAATGAGCGCAACCGTTCAAACACTCGAAGCAATGGAACGGCCGCCAGTGAGCATGGGTTCGCGGCTCGAAGGCGAGTTGCTCGAAGTATCGATGGGACCGCAGCACCCATCGACCCACGGCGTGTTTCGGATGAATGTGGCACTGGATGGCGAGATCGTTCGCAAACTCAAACCGGTTTTCGGTTATCTGCATCGCAATCACGAGAAAATTGGCGAGAACACCAGCTACCTCGGCTCGATGCCTTACACGGATCGACTCGACTACTTCTGCTCGATGACAAATAACTGGGCGTACGCCCTGAGTGTAGAGAAGCTGGCCGGCATCCAAGTTCCTGAACGCGCCGAGTATTTGCGTATCATTCTTGCCGAGCTGACTCGGCTGCAGAATCACGCCTCGCTGCTGGGGTTTCTGCTCAATGACATGGGCGCGTGGGGCACGCCGCTCATGTACGCGTTCCGCGAGCGCGAAAAGATTCTCGATCTTTTCGAATCGCTCTCCGGCTCGCGCATGATGTGCGATTACATGCGTTTCGGCGGCTGCCGCGTGGACGCGAGCGACGACTGGCTGGTCGGGGCGAAAAAGATTGTCGATCGTTTCCCGAAGTTTCTGGACGAATTCGAGGAACTAATCCTCGGCAACGAGATCGTCATCGGACGCACGCAAAATGTCGGGAAAGTCTCCGCCGAGTTGGCGATCAACGCCGGCGTCACGGGCCCGATGCTACGCGCCTGCGGCGTCAACTATGACCTTCGTAAAGTGGACGGCTACGGGTATTATCCGCATTTCAAATTCCGAATCCCGCTCGGTGAACACGGCGACACGTACGATCGGTTGATGATGCGGGCGCTCGAAATGCGCGAAAGTGTATCGATCTTGCAACAAGCCTTCGCTCAGATTCAGCCCGGACCGGTGCTGAATCCGAAAGTGAAGATCCGCGCTTTTCGCCCGCCTATAGGCGAAGCCTATGGCCGCATTGAAGGACCGAAAGGCGAGCTCGGTTTTTATTTGATCAGCGATGGAGGACCGAATCCGTATCGTTACAGGGTTCGCCCGCCGAGCTTCATCAATCTCACCATTCTCGAAGACATGTGCCTCGGCCACACGGTCGCGGACGTAATGGTAATTCTCGGCAGCGTCGATATCGTGATGGGAGAAGTAGATCGATAACAACACATGATCGGCTCTGGCATACTCAAGGGAATGGCGGTCACGGCACGGAACTTCGTGGGAAGTTATTTCGAGAAGGATCGCCTGATCACAGTTCAGTATCCGGAAGAGCGCAATCCGCTTCCGGAGAATTATCGTAATTTTCCGTTTCTGATTTATGACGGCGACGATCCGCACGCGGGTTTGCGCTGCGTGGCCTGCAAAATTTGCGAGAAGGAATGTCCGCCGCAGTGCATTTACATCGTCAAAAGCGACGACAAGAAGCCCGATTACATGGGCAAACCGCAGTTGTATCCGAAGGTCTTCGACATCGACATCTCGGTCTGCATGAGCTGCCAGATCTGTGTCGAGGTCTGCCCATTTGAGGCGATCAAGATGGATAAGGAGTTCGAGCTGAGTAAACGGGAGCGATTCAACCACCTGCTTCAGCGCAAAGAGGAGCTGTCAAAGTCGAACGATTATTACCACAAAATCTGCCCAACCGACGCTGCCGAGGTTGATGCCAAGCTGGCCGAAGCCGCAGCAAAAAAGAAACCGGCGCCCGCCCCGTCAGCGCCGACACCAGTTTCTGCTGCCGTCTCCTAGGCGGAAATTTGGCAAGGCCCTTTAGGAGCGCAGCGGTGATTCGCCGATTTCTTCTGCGCTAGTCGCGGTCTGGACAGGGTTAATGATCAGTGAACAGTGACCTCTGACCAATTTGTCGCCTGATCGGCACTGGCAGATCATGAATCATTATCCGCCTACGACTCCCCGCACTCCAATCACGCTCGTAACCGGCCCGTTAGGCAGCGGCAAAACCACGGTGCTCCGGCACGTTCTCGCGACGAAGCCAGCGAAGATGGCGATTGTGATGAATGAGTTCGGTGAGATCGCAATCGACACGAAAGTGATCGAGGGCAAAAACGTCCGCATCGCGGAGCTGGGCGGCGGTTGCGTTTGCTGCTCGCTGCTCGGCGAGTTCGAGGCGGCGGTGAATGAAATCATTCAAAAAGTCGCACCGGAGATGATCATCGTCGAGACCACCGGCCTTGCGGAACCTGAGGCTCTCGTGTTCAACATTCAGGAGGCGCTACCTCAATGCCGGCTCGACGGAGTAGTTTCGGTCATTGACGCCGACGCCCTTATTCGCTTCCCCGAACTCGGCCACACCACGCGCCTGCAAATTGAAGGCGGGGACATTTTGCTTTTGAACAAGATTGATCTGATCGACCCCGATCAGATTGAGCCGCTGGAAACGAAACTGCGCGACATCAATCCAACTGCCGCGATTATCCGCACGGAGCGCTGCCGGATTGATCCCGAGCTATTGTTTGGACTTGGGCGCAAGAAAGAAATCGCCTCGCCCGCGCACAAGCATCAGCCGGAGTTCGAATCGTTCACATTCACATCCGACAAAATTTTTTCGCGCGATTGCTTTGAACGCTTTGCCGAGGATCTGCCTTCGAATGTGTATCGCGCAAAAGGCTTCGTGCGTTTCGAGGATGGCGCGCAGCTTTTCAATTTCGTTGCCGGCCGCTGGGAGCTGGAGCCTTTCGAGTCCGCTGAAACGCAGCTGGTTTTCATCGGGAAAGAAATTGCTGCGACGAAATCGGCGATTGTCGAGCGTCTGAAGAAATGCGAGGTCTCATCCGCGCGTCATTTCGAGCGAAGTGGAGGAATCCCGTGATGAACCTCAACGGTAATGCCACGGGTTTCCTCCACTTCGCTCCGATTCGGTCGGAATGACGGTATTTGAAATGCCCTACAAGTATCTGGAAGACGTAGGCACCGCTGACATCGCATTCGAAGCGACGGGACGCGATCTGCCGCAATTGTTCACGGCCGCAGCGGACGCGACACTGAACGTCATGATCGAGAACATCGAAGCGATCGACCCGCGCGAGATGCGCCGCGTCGAGTTGGAGAACGATAAGATCGATATGTTGCTTTTCGATTTTTTGCAGGAGCTCATTTACCTTAAAGACGCCGAGCGGCTCCTACTGCGCATTCGCGACGCGCAAATCCACCAGAAAGAGGGCGCCTATTTTTTAACGGCGACGGCGGCCGGCGAGCCGCTGGATGCCGCACGCCATCAGCAGCGTGCCGATGTGAAAGCCGTTACGCTTCACGATTTCCGCGTCGAAAAAGCCAATGGCGGATGGAAAGCCACGGCGATTTTAGATATTTGAGATGGATCGAGTTCTCAGAACTCGGTGATGAACCTATGCGCAGCGGCCACAGCTACCGCTACAGCAGCCTTTATTTCGGTTCGAGCGCCACGTAGCCGCTACGGCCCTGGCTCCAGATGCGCATGAGAATTTTTTCGTTCGGCTTCAATTTCTTGGTGAGCGCGACGAGGTCCTTGGCGTTTTTTATTGGCTGTTTGTTAACTTCCTGGATCACGTCGCCTTCGCGCAGGCCAGCTTGCGCCGCCGGCGAGTCGGAATCGATCTGCACGATAACCGCGCCCTGGACATCTTTTGGCAGATTTAGTACACGACGCACATCATCGGTAACATCCGCGACGACTGCGCTTCCAAAAACGGTGGCCTTTTCAGGTTGGGCGCTTTCCTCGGGTGAAGCTTCAGGCGAAGGCCCAGCTTCGGCAGGCGGCATCTCGGCAAGGTTGACGTCGAACATTTTCTTCTGGCCTTCGCGGTTGACTTCCAACTGCACCTTCGTCCCAGGCGCCATTGAGCCGATCATCAAGCGTAGTTCGCGCGCGTCATTGATTTTTTTTCCATTGACAGTGGTAATCACATCACCGCTTTTGATGCCGGCTTTCTCTGCTACACTCTTCGGAGTGACTTCGCCAATCAGCGCACCGGTTGGTTCTCCCTTTAGTTTCATGGCGTCGGCCAGTTCCGGCGTGAGCGTCTGCACCGACGCACCAATGTAACCGCGCACCACGCGTCCTTTTTCGCGCAGGCTCTGCATGACATCGCGTGCGAGATTTGACGGAATGGCGAAACCAACGCCCTGATTCCCGCCAGTGCGGGTGAAAATTGCAGTGTTAATGCCTACCAGCCGCCCTTCAGTATCGACGAGCGCGCCGCCGGAGTTACCCATGTTAATAGCCGCGTCGGTCTGTATGAAATTTTCGTAATCGACAATGCCCATGCCGCCGCGGCCTACCGCGCTGATGATTCCCATCGTGACCGTTTGCCGCAGGCCAAATGGGTTACCGAGCGCGAGTACGATATCGCCGGCACGCGCTTTGTCGCTGTCTGCAAATGTGATCGCTGGCAGGTTTTTCCCGTCGATTTTTAGCAAGGCGACATCAGTGCCCGGATCGGTGCCGATTTTCTTCGCCTTATATTTGCGGAGTTCCGCACCAAGGCCCGCCATGATTTCCTCCGCGCCCGATACCACGTGATTGGCAGTGAGAATGTATCCGTCCGGGCTGACAATGACACCCGAGCCAAGTCCTTGCACTGTCTGTTTGCCTTGCGTTCGAGGAAGCTGTCCGCCGAAAAATTCGCGAAGCGCTTGATCGGAAAACGGAAACTGCAAAGCCGGGCGGGATACAGTCTGAGTAGTAAAGATGGTCACAACAGTGGGCGCGACCTTTTCGACGACCGGCGCGAAACTGTTGATTGGTCCCTGCAACGTATGCGCAGGTTCCTGCGCAGCAGCGGAAAAACCATAAACAAGCAGCGCGATCGATCCCGCGATTGCGGGACGAGATGGGAAAATTCTTCCCGACATAAAAACATTCCTAATCTTTGTAAAAAATGAATCGGGCGCTCGCGCGCTGTCGGTTCCTTTTTTATGCCGAAGTCGCTTCGGCCTTTGCCACGATCTTCTTTGTCTCAACGAACCGGTCTGGGTTTACTGAGATCGAATCGATGCCGCACTGTACCAGGAACGCGGCAAACTCCGGATAGTTGCTCGGTGCTTCCCCGCAGATGCCGACTTTGCAGCCGGCCTTGTGCGCACGGCGAATCACGTCGCTAACGACGCTCTTCACAGCTGCACATCATGTAAATCTCCAGTGCACCACGGCCGCGCACCAAACCGTTCTCGGCTAGCAAATGCAGGACCTGGTCGGCCTCGTCGAGCGTCCGGCAAAACGGCACCATCACGATCACGTTTTTCAGCCCAATTTCATTGCGGACGCGTTTGATCGCTTCGCATTCGAGGCGAAATGCATCTCGAAATTTTTCGTGATAATAACGCGACGCGCCGCGCAAACCGAGCATCGGGTTCTGCTCACCCCCTTCGAACTGCTCGCCGCCGATGAGCTGCGCGTATTCGTTAGTCTTGAAATCGCTCAGCCGCACGATCACCGGATGCGGATGCCGCACGGCAGCGATCCGGGCAATGCCTTGCCCAAGTTTGTCGATGAAATAATCCGGCTTGTTTTTGTAATTGCGAGTCAAGGTCTCGATTTTTCGGCGCGCCTCGCGGTCTTTCAATTCGTCGAGATGAACCACCGCCATTGGATGGACCTGAATTCGATTTGCTATGATGAATTCGATGCGCGCTAGGCCAATGCCGTCGCACGGCAACTTCCACCAGCGGAATGCGCCACCCGGGCTGGCGATGTTAAGCATGATCGGCGTGCGCGTGCCCGGGAGTTTTTTAAGGCTGACTTTCTCCTCGGCGAAATCGAGCAAGCCGTTGTAAACAAAACCTTCATCGCCTTCAGCGCATGAGAGCGTGATCTCTTGGCTGTCGTGCAGAATTTTTGTGGCCTTACCGGTGCCGACGACTGCCGGAATCCCCAGCTCGCGGCTCACGATTGCAGCGTGGCAAGTGCGCCCGCCAAGGTCGGTGATGATGCCTTTGGTCCTTTTGAAAATCGGTCCCCAATCGGGGTCGGTCATTTCGGTGACGAGAATGCTTCCCTCTTTGAATTTGCCGAGTTCGCGCGAGCTTTGGATGCGGCACACTTTTGCCGCGGCGATGGCTTCGCCAATGCTGAGGCCGGAGAGAAGGCGTTTGCCTTTTTCCTTGAGCCGATAAGTGGTAAGTGAGCCTGCTTTCTTCAACGCTTGCACTGTTTCGGGCCGCGCTTGGAGAATGAAAATCTGACCGGTGTCGCCGTCTTTCGCCCACTCGATGTCCATGGGCTTTTTGTAATGTTTCTCGATTGCGCACGCCCATTTTGCCAGGCGCAAAATTTCATCGTCATCAAGCGCGAAGGATTCTCGCTGTTTTTTTGGCGTGTTGACCATGCGCGTCGAGCGACTCCCGCGCCTGCGGGACGCATAAACCACCTTTCGTTTTTTGTCGCCGAGTGATTTTTCCAGGATGGGTCGCGCGTTTTTCTTGCCGAGCAGCGGCTTAAATACCATGTGTTCGTCCGGGTTCGCTGCGCCTTTTACCACCACCTCGCCAAGACCCCATGCGGCGCTGATGCGCACGACCTTCGGGAAACCGCTCTCGGTATCGATGGAAAACATGACGCCAGCGCTAGCTTTGTCGGCGTGCACCATCTTTTGCACCCCGGCCGAGAGCGCTACTTTGAGATGATCGAAGCGTTTCTCCTCGCGATAACTGATCGCCCGATCGGTAAAAAGCGACGCGTAACATTTGCGGCATGCATCGATGACCGCGTGCTCGCCGGAGATGTTGAGATACGTTTCCTGCTGCCCGGCAAAACTTGCTTCGGGTAAAT
>QHNV01000146.1 GCA_003218535.1 Verrucomicrobiota bacterium | reverse complement strand
ATCACTTTCGCGCATTACTTGCTCGCACAGATCGAGGCCTTTAGCGCGACGCCGAGCGTCTGCGTGATTGTCTCGTTCGAACGGAGGTTCTCCCACTTGGATCTGGCGCGCTCGCTGGATCAACAATCGTCCTCGACCGCAAACGTATCGCGCGCGAACTTGGTTTTTCGCGAGTGAGCCAAAACAGCATTGACGCGGTGAGTGATCGCGATTTTGTGTGCGAGTTTCTTTTTTGCCTCGCCATGATCGGACTGCATCTGTCGCGGCTAAGCGAAGACTTAATCATCTGGAGCACGAGCGAATTCGGATTTGTGGAATTCAGCGAAGCGTTTTCCACAGGTTCCAGCCTGATGCCGCAGAAGAAAAATGCGGACATCGCCGGCTGACTCGAGGCAAGGCCGGCCGGCTCTACGGAAATTTGATATCGATGTTGCCCATGATGAAAGCGCTTCCCTCATCCTATAACCGCGATCTTCAGGAAGATAAGAAACCGCTTTTTGATTCGGTCGTTACCGGTTCGCTCCGCGCTGGAAACTTTTGCGGCGATGCTGCCGGAGTTGAAAATCAATCCCAGACGCATGGAAGCCGTGGCACGGGACCCGAACATTTTCGCAACCGATCTGGCGGAGTATCTGGTAAAAAAAGGACTGCCATTTCGTAAGGCTCACGGAATCGTCGGCAGGCTCGTTGCAGAATGCGCAACGAAGGGATTGGCGCTGAATCAGGTTCCGCTCGTCGACCTGAAAAAGCGTTGGTCGCTGTTCGATGCCCATGTTGCACACGTCTTCGAAGTGCGCCGTTCGCTTTCGCAGCGGCGGGCGAATGGCGCGCCGTCGCCCAAGAACGTTGTGGCGCAGATCAAGCACTGGCCGGCGAAGTTGTAGAGGCGCTCGCCGCAGCGAGCGCTCGGCGTTTGACCAAACGCCGCTACGACGTTTGCCGCTTAGAACAGCGGCCACTACACTTCCCGGGTGAAACAGGGCAATTGGGAAACCGTCTCGAGTCAGCGCCATTTCGTCAATTCGCATGTCGAAGTTGTCACTGATCATGTACAGACGCCTACGCGAAGCCAGCCGCGTTTGTGGACAATCGTGCATCGCAAACCCGCTGTCGTTATTGCGCCGATGACGCAGGACGGAAAAATCGTTCTCATTAACCAGGAGCGCATTCCGATCCGCCAGGCGATTTGGGAAATGCCTTCGGGTCAAATCGACAATGGTGACAAACGCGGCTCGGAGACAACTGAACAAGTCGCGTTGCGCGAACTGCGCGAGGAGGCCGGCTACGAGCTGGCCAAAGAGGGCCAGCTTATTTCGCTTGGGCATTACTTTTCTTCGCCAGGCTTTACCGATGAGCGTGGCTACTTCTTCCTGGTGCGTCCCGTCGTGCCGTGCCCCAATTACGTGCGGGAGGAGTCGGAATCGATTCTGGACTGTCGTCCATTCACGATTTCCGAAATTCGACGCATGATTGCCGAAAGCGAAATCCGCGACGCGAACACTCTTGGCATTTGCGCCCGGCTGGCGGCGCGCGGCTTTATCTCGCTTGGGTCGCGTTAACTCTGAAATCGCTCACGAGTAAAGTATCGATCCAATGGCGCTGCGGGACATTTTCAAATTTCGCGATTCACCGGAAAGCGAAACCTCGAAACCATTTCTCGAGCACTTGGAAGACCTCCGCTGGATGATCGTGAAGATGGCTATGACGCTCGCTGCCGCGATGATCATCTGCTTCGCCTTTCGGTCGACACTCGTGCGCATCCTGCAGGCACCATTGCAGGATGTCGGTTCGCAGATCGGTACGCTCAAAGCGCTCGGCATCACAGATTCGATCGTCATTTCGTTTCATCTCGCGTTCTACGCAGGAATCGTTCTCTCCTTCCCGCTTCTTCTCTATTTTCTCGCAGAGTTTGTTTTGCCAGCGCTCACGGCACTGGAGAAACGCTTTTTATTTCCGGCGATCGGCGTCAGCTTCGTACTATTCCTTTTTGGTGTGTTTGTTTGTTATTTTTGGTTGTTGCCCAAAACGATTCTCTTTTTCTTCCGCGACACACAGTCGCTTGGTTGGGCGCCGACTTGGACGGTACAACAGTATTATTCGTTCGTGACACGATTCACCATCGGTTTCGGGTTGGCTTTCGAATTGCCGGTAGTCGTCCTGGCGCTGGTTCGATTTGGATTAATCACTTACAGATTTATGGCGCGCACCCGGCCGTACGCCGTCGTCCTGATTTTTGTCCTGGCCACCATCATCACGCCGACGCCCGACATCCTGACTTTGATCGCATTGGCGCTGCCGATGTGTCTCCTCTATGAAAGCTGCATCTGGATTGCCTGGTTGATGGAACGCCGCAATTCGAGATCCATCGCCAAGTAATGGCGTCGGTTCAGAGTAAGTCCAGTTGCGGTTTTGCGGGAGCTGACGTGGCTTTCTTCTTTCGCTGTGGTTTTGCGGCGGCCGGTGCTTCGATTGCGCCGTCTGGCTTTTCCAAGTGTGCCAGAATTTCCTTCGCACGATCGAGAATTTCTTTTGGCAAGCCGGCTAGGCGGGCGACCTGGATTCCGTAGCTTTTGTCTGCACCGCCGGGGACGATTTTGCGCAGGAAAATAATCTGATCGTTCCATTCGCGGACGGCGACGTTGAAATTGCAGACGCCGCCGCGTTCCTCGGCGAGTTTCGTCAGCTCGTGATAATGCGTCGCGAATAAAGTGCGCGCTTTGATTTTATCGTGCAAGAATTCGGCCACGCTCCACGCGATGGAGAGGCCATCGAATGTCGAAGTTCCACGCCCGATCTCGTCTAAAATTACAAGACTCCGCTCAGTCGCGTTGTTGACGATGTTCGAGGTCTCGTTCATCTCGACCATGAACGTGGATTGGCCCCGCGCCAGATCGTCGTTTGCGCCGACACGCGTAAAAATGCGATCGACTAACCCAATCTCAGCGCTTTCCGCTGGCACAAAGCTGCCAATCTGCGCCATGAGCACAATCAGGGCGACCTGACGAATGTATGTCGATTTACCGGCCATGTTCGGCCCGGTCACGATCGCGAGCCGCAAGTTCTCGCCGTCCAGCGATGTGTCGTTCGGCACAAATTTTTCTTCTACCAGATTTTGATCGAGTACCGGATGCCGACCGTCCTTGATGATGAGCCGCAGTGAGTCGTTCAGCTGCGGGTGACAATAACGGAAAAGCCGCGCGGTTTCTGCCAGCGAGCAAATGACGTCGAGGGTGGCAATCGGGGCAGCGGTTTGCTGGATTGATCCAAGTTCACGCAACGTTTCGTCACGCACTTTTTGAAAAAGCTGATATTCGAGTTGACGCGCGCGTTCATTCGCGCCGAGAATTTTGGCTTCCATTTCCTTCAACTCCGGCGTGACGAAACGTTCGCCGCCCACGGTGGTCTGTTTGCGTGTGTAATGTGCGGGCACGTTCGCCAGATTCGATTTTGTAACCTCGATGAAGTATCCGAAAACCGAGTTGTAACGCACTTTGAGCGACTTGATGCCGGTTGCGGCGATCTCGCGCTCCTGCAAATGACTGATCCAGTTCTTTCCGTCGCGTGACGCCTGATGCAGCTCGTCAAGATCAGTGTAGTATCCGTCGCGGAAAATTCCGCCTTCCTTCAGCGCCAACGGCGGATCATCGACCAGCGCTTTTGCCAATTTCTCGGCCAGCGCCGGCATTTCCTGAATTTCGTGCTGCAAGCGCTGCGCCAATGATTCGCCTTTCTCGCCTTCCCTCACGCGATCGACGCCAAAGGCCAGTCGATCGAGCAGCTTTTGCAACTCTGCTTTCAACTTTGGGATTCGCTGCAACGAACTCTTCAATGCGACCAAATCGCGCGCGTTGCCGGACGCCTGACTCAATCGTCCCGCTGCGCGCTCGATATCTCGAATTGATTTCAATTCAGTTCGGATCGAGGCGAGCAAATCCGGCTCCTGCAATAGGTCGGCAATCATTTGCTGCCGGCGCTCTAGCTCCGTTAGGTTGCGCAGTGGTTGTAGAATCCAGGCGCGCAATTTGCGTCCGCCCATCGGGGTAACAGTGCGATCAAGCACGGCGAGCAGGCTTGCTTCCCGACTGTTTCGGGATTTAACCAACTCGAGATTGGTTTGTGTAGCGGCATCGAGCAACACGTAATCGCCCGGCGCATCGCAGCGCAAAGAGATGAAATGATCAATCTTACGTCTGAGGGAATGTTTCAAGTAATGAACGATCGCGCCCGCGGCGGCCACCGCCTGCGGCATATGCATACAGCCGAATCCGTCGAGTGATTTCGTTTTAAAATGCTCGCACAACGTGAAGACCGCTTGCTCCGGCAGAAACGCGTAACTGTCAGACCCAAGAGCGTGTGCGATGTCTTTGAACTGCGTCTTCTGTTCGTCGCTAACGAGAAGCTCCGATGGCGAAACGCGCGCTAGTTCGTCGAGGAGCGCTTGTCGATCTTGTAATTGGGTGAGCCGGAACTCGCCCGTGGTCAGATCGGCGTAGGCAAATCCAAATAAGCCATCAGCAGCATAGACTGCACCGAGATAATTCGCGCGTTTTGCTTCGAGCAAATCCAGATCGCTCACCGTGCCTGCGCTGATGATCTGGGTGATGTCGCGGGAAACGATTTTGCCCGGCTGGGGTTCGCTCGTCTGATCGCAAACCGCCACTCGCCGTCCCGCCTTGATTAGTTTGGCGATGTACGTTTGCGCCGCGTGATACGGCACGCCGCACATGGGGACGCCATTGCGTTTCGTCAGCGCAACATTCAACAGGACGGATGCCTCCTTTGCGTCCTCGAAGAACAGCTCGTAAAAATCGCCGAGTCGAAACAGCAGCAGCGTGTCCGCCGGGATACTTGCCCGCAGCCGTCGGTATTGCTGCATCATCGGGGTGAGCGCGTCGTTCACCAGCTTAGATTGGAACTAGCAGCAAAAAACGCGAGTTTCTATTTCTTGGCTTCCGATTTATTTGCGTCTCTGCTCGAGCCTACTGAGCATCGTTTACGAGCGGCTCCAAATCGTGCACGTTGCGCGCGACCCAGGAAGGGCTGCTCTACGAAGTCTTGCTGCAGATGTTGGACTTAGCCGAGTTTCTTGCGGACCAGATTGAGTCCGACTAGAAGAGGGAGGCCGGTCTCCTCCTGCCAGACTTGTGTGAAACTGCACACGCGGTTCAGATTCAGTTTCGGAAAGTGAGATATCTCCTCGTGAATCATTACCCCGGCGTCGCATTCGTCGCGTAGAATTGCATCGGCGATTCTCGTGTACGGCATCTTGACGAATCGCGCTTCCGGACAATACATCTGCGCGAGAACTCCTCCCGTCGTTAACGTTCCCGCCACGGCGACGCGCTTTCCGCGCAATTCAGCGGTTGAACGGTACCGCTTCGATGCCAGCACAGGCCCGAAACTTCGCCCGACGCTGTTGCCGGTCGGGAGGATCCAAAACCGATCTGCCAACAGGGGAAACACGGCGGACGACACCGCGACGACGTCATAACTTTCCTCGCGCGCGGCTTGGTTTAACTCCGAGATGCGGCCGCGCTGGAATTCAGCTGGATCAAGAGTGATCCGGTCATGTTCCCAAGCTTAATAGTTGAACACATCATCGCTGTCCGGGGTGTAAGCGATCCGTAGCACTTTGAGATGAACGTTTGCCGATGCGATGTTCCTGGCTGGTATGTTTGTCACGCCGTGAGCGTGCTGCAGCCCGCGCGCACCTTGTAATCTTCCAGATTATGTCGCGACATGCGTGATAGCCCGATGAATGATTGCCACCGTGCCTCTTTTACTTTTCCGTCGTTGCTTTCTCCAGGCAATCGCGCAGCCTTTCGGCGGTATCCCTCGCGTGATCGCGGATGTAGGAATAATGATCCCCGGGGACCGTGTAAATTGTTAGGCCACCGGCCGCCAAACGCCGCCAGCCGAAGTCCGAATGTCTCCGGGCGTCGACTTCATTGACCAGCATGGTGATCCGGCCGGGATAGCGCCTAGGTCGGTACCGATACAAGGTCCGCACATAGCCGGTGCGAAGAACCTCATCGTGCCACATCTCTTTCAGCTCTTCATCTTTCGGTGGAGTCTGCTTCAGGTAAGACACGGAGGCGATTTTCTGCACGAAGCTTCGGGACTTACCTAAGAGATGTCCCATGCGTTCCCCCAAGCCGCGGTCGGCTGGTTGCTGCCGCCAGTGATGAACAATTCGCCTGGGCAGGCGGCCCCAGGATACCAAACCACGGTCGCGTAGCTGTCGCCACCAGAACGCAAATTGCCGGGCGCGCGTTGGCCGTGAAGTATCCAGTAACGCTAGGAGGGCTACCTGCTGTCCTTGAGCGAGAAGCTGTTGTGCAATCTCGTAGGCCACAATTCCTCCCACGCATTCTCCCACCAGCAAGTAAGGGCCGTTAGGCTGAATCGCGCGCATTTCCCGAATGTAGTCGGTAGCCATCTCTTCTGCGCAAGCGTGCGGCTGCTGTTTTCGATCCGAAGCGCGGGCACGCAATCCATAACACGGAAATTTGCGACCAAGATACTGAGCCATTCGGCCATAGATGAGAAATTCCATATAGCTTCCCACTCCACCCGGAATCAGGAAGAACGGCTGTCTTGAATTACCGCCTTGAATGGATACAAGCGATGTCCACGGCGCTTCACTCACGGAGTGGGATCGCCGCTTAAGCATTCGGACCTGTTTCGCAAGGCCGGCGATCGTTGGCGATTCGATCAGGGTTTGCATAGCCAACTCCACTTGAAAGGAGCAGCTCACTTGCGAAATGAGTTGGACGGATGAGAGCGAGTCGCCACCAAGCGAGAAGAAATTGTCGAGGGCCCCAATTGATTCGATGCCGAGGATGCCGGACCAGATGCGCGCCAAATCAAATTCCACCGTGTCGCGGGGCGCGATAAACTCTGTCCCCAGGTTAGGCCGTTCTTGTGCGGGCGGAGGGAGCGCATTGCGGTCCACCTTTCCGTTGTCCGTCAACGGCAGCGCATCGAGTACAATGAAGGCCGAGGGAATCATGTAATCGGGAAGCGATTGCCTGAGCGAAGCGCGCAGGCCGCTGATGGATGGCGCTGGTCCCCCTATTGGAACAATGTACGCGACCAGCTGCGGTTGGCCGTTCCGAGCCCGGCGTTCCACGACAACCGTTTCCTTCACCGAAACATTTTCGCGCAACGCCATCTCGACCTCGGCCGCCTCGACCCGGTGACCGCGGATCTTCAGCTGAAAATCCTTCCGTCCCAGATGAACAAGGCGACCGTCGGGCAGTAGCCGACCGAGGTCGCCGGTGCAGTAGGTACGCGCTTCGTCCTTGTGATCAGATCGAAACGCCTTCTTCGTGAGCTCAGGTTGCCGCCAATAGCCTAGCGCGAGATACTTGCTTCGGATCGCGATTTCACCAGTGTCGCCAGGCTTGACCTGCTGCCCGTTCCCATCGAGCAACAAGATCTCTGTGTCGTCCATCACGTAGCCGACAGGCGCGGTAGCGCCCTCAAAGGTGCTCCAGTGATCGCAGAAATACTGGCAAATGCTGTTAATCTCTGTGGCGCCAAACCCCACCTGGAACAGGCAGCTCGGCGGGAAGTGTTTTTTGAATTCGTCGAAGTCCTTTCGATGAACGCTTTCACCTCCCAACTTCACCAGCCGCAATTTGGGAAACTGCTCGGCCCCATTCAGAGTGGCGACGAAATGCCGAAAAACGGTCGGCACGGAATGGTAAGCCGTGATTTCTTCATCGATAAGCCAATCCTTCAAGTGGAGCAGCCCTTCCTCCTTGATGTTAAAGGGGAAAAGCCCCGCGCCGTTTAGCAACGCACCGAAAATGTCCGAGACCGACGCGCCGAAGCTGGCTGACATCAGTAGCGTGAGCCGATCATCTGCGCAGAGATGCGCGCCATTGGTGTACTTCATGATACCGTGAAGCACGTTGCGATGACTCTGGAAAACCCCCTTGGGTTCTCCCGTCGACCCAGACGTGTACAGGATGTACGCGATTGCCTCGGGTGAAACGGCCAGGGCCAGATCGTCGGATGAGAAGCTGACATCGATCTCGTCGAGGGTCAGAACGGGACGCGTGCCGTTACTCAACTTTTCGGC